>PADI01000061.1 GCA_002702985.1 Methanobacteriota archaeon | reverse complement strand
TGGCCTTGACCTTGGCCTTGACCTTGGCCTTGACCTTGGCCTTGACCTTGGCCTTGACCTTGGCCTTGACCTTGTTCGCCTTGACCTTGATCGTTGGATTCTCCACCGCCGTTTGTTCCGCCGTTTCCACTACCTGTCTCGGAATCTTGGTAATCTGGATCGTAAGCATCTGGGATGCCATCTCCATCCTGATCGGAAGATTCTCCGTCGTTAGGGTCGTTCGGGAACGCGTCAGTAGAGTCAGGCTTGCCGTCGCCGTCAGTATCTGCACTGTTAGGATTAGTTCCTCGTGCATATTCTTGGGCGTTCGTCAGTCCGTCTCCGTCAGGGTCCGCATTGGCGTCACCACCAGAATTAGGGTTCAGGCCATGATTGACCTCCCATCCATCTGGTAGTCCGTCGCCATCTGTGTCGGCTCTGGTCATGTCGGTTCCTTGCTGCTGTTCTTCAGCGTTAGTTAGACCGTCACCGTCCCAATCAGCGCCTCCATCGGAGCCGTCGAGTGGGTCAGTACCATCTGCAGATACTCCTACAGATGCAGCCATTAACACCATGAACAGTGCAATCAGCATACTCAATTTTTTGTTCATATTTTGCATTGTTTTTACTTCCTTTGCATTTTTTAATTTCAGAGAACCCGCCGTTCTCTCTTTCCGGGATTATTCGTGCACTGCACGAAAGTAAGTCTCCGGGATTTGGCGGTTACATTAGACAAGAGATGGCTATCACTGCTGATAACTCTATGGAGCTCGGGAAATCGAATCGCATGCAAGCGATTTCTGATTGTTTCAGATGTTCGATTTCCTCTGATTTCTTGCTCCAGTCCTCCGTTTTTAGCCATTCCAAGCCACATGTCGATCTAGGGTACCCTGCGTTCCCTCTGTCATTTGGAACAGACTCAGGATATTTGAATCCATCACCATAAATGTACTAATTCATAGAACATTATGGCGTTAAACGGATTTTTTCTGCTTTGAAACGGGCTGCTCCTAAGAAATGGCGAATAGGGATAATAATGGAAGAAAGGAGCAATACTACGAATATTGCTGATGACCAGAATGTGATACCGCGACCCATTGATAAGAAAATCATCCAACCGACAAATAATGTCATCCAAATTCCATATCTTCGAGCATACAAAGCCGTTCGACCTCTAACAATTTCATCTGAATAAAGTTGAGGAGTTTCTTCAGCAGAGACAAATCCAAGCTCTACACCACACCTCACACAAACGAGATATCGAGGGCCGTTTCCAGTGATGAACTGGTCTTGCGGGAAAACTTGTTTACAAATCCTGCAGGTAGGCATCGGCTCACTTAGTCCATCGCAGAGGTATAATCTCCTTCAACTCTACTATTCAACCTAGATTGATTCATCGAGTATTGATCTTCAAATTTATCTTGATTTAATGATAAAAATCTCTGTAATATCAATCGACCATCTGGGCTTCCGCATGATTCAGGATGAAATTGGATGCCATGAACTGGTCTGTCTACTGCTTCTACACCCATTACAATACCCGCTGGATCCAACCATGCATTTGAACGAAGGATTGGAGACATAGTAGATTTGGGCTCTTGAAGACTCAAACTATGATAGCGCATCATGACAGGAGAAGGTTCCAAATCAACAAATAATCCTGAAGATACGTGCTGAATTCTAGTAGGTACACCATGTACTGCTCCTGTAGATGTTCGGCCTAATTTCCAACCGGCAGCGACTCCTAACGCTTGATGTCCCAAACAAAGGCCTAGAGTAGGTAATGGGTTTTCATGCTCTAATGCCCAAGATGCAAAAGACATCGTCAGCGGACTATTTTCAGGAGTAGAGGGGCCAGGACCTAGGACAATGTGAGATGGTCTAAACTCTCGTAAAATTTCTTCAACCGAGAAATCTGTAGTTGGCCCCCTTCCTGGGATTACATCAACAATAGCGCCACATATTCGTAATTCATCTACAATATTCCATGTAAATGAATCTAAATTATCGATAAATAATACTCGAACTTCTCTATCGGTTGATTCCTTAATAATACGAATAGATTCAGAATGTAGTCTATCTATCAGTGACTCTGTCCTCTCATCTATTGGTTCAATTGATTGGATAGAAGGAGGAGATGTGATAGTAGCACGGAAAGAGTCAGGATCTGTATTTGGCCAACAAGCATCGATTAGCGCACTTGCTTTGAGTTTAGCTTCATCAACTTCAGAAGCAGGGTTAGATTCTACTGTAATGCCACCACCTGATTTAATGGTTGCAAACCATTTAGATGATTCATCATGAAATTCAATCGTCCGGATCAATATATTCCAAATAGAATGAGATGTCAATGGATCAATTAATCCGATTGAACCCGTCCAAGAACCGCGAGGTTCTTCTTCTAGCCATGAAATTGAAGCGATAGTTGCATCCTTTGGACATCCTGTAATCGAACCACCTGGAAAAAGAGATTGTAAAGCATCAATACAATCTAAACCCTGACGATAGTTTCCTTGAATAGTACTCACTAAATGGTGGACATTAGGAAATGATTCTACCCTCCAATCAGACCAGTGGGTTGTTCCTAACTTTGCAATTTTTCGAACATCATTTCGTTCTAAATCTACTAACATCATATGTTCAGCAATTTCTTTTCTTGATTTCAACAAAGACATGATTTCAGCTTGATCTGCCTCAAATCCTTCGCCTCGAGGACGAGTGCCCTTAATCGGGCGAGTGTAGATAGATGTGTTATCTGTCTCTAAAAGTAGTTCAGGACTAGAAGATACGATGGCAAGACCTAGATCTGGAGTATTCATCCAAGCAGAATATGGTGCAGGATTTGTAGAATCTAATCGTTCGAATATCTCCCAAGGATGAACCTGAGAATTACCTCGCCATGTTCTGCCATAATTCACTTGATAGAGATGTCCTCCTCGAATTGATTCAATAATTTGTCTGATTTTATCAGCATGATGATTATCTGAATTTGTTACGGGTTTTTCATCTCCATCGAGAGACGATTTCTTTTGCGCGGATGTTGATAATGAAATATCTGTGATATTTGACCAAGGGTGGTTTTCATCTGCAACAAGATAGATTTTATTGGTGGAACGATTATGGAAAATATATCCTGAAATTCTATACATTATTCCTAGAACAGAATTAGAGGAAGGGATGTGTTTAATCCCTACAGGAGAGGTCCATTGTACCAAGTCATAATTCAATATTCCAGTTACACTACCCAAACTAGGCATTCCTTCAGGAGATTGAAGACATTCATGTTCACATGTTTTTCTCATTGCCTCAGACAAACTTTCTGCAGTAGAAGCCTCAACCGTAACCCAACTACTCGTCTTCCATTCTTGATGTTTAACAATTAACGGATTTGAGGCATGGAAAGTTAAATCTCCGTCTAGAGGGTTTTTGTTAATTGATGACGATTGATGATTTTCTGGCTGAATAAATATCGTTCTATGGCTTGGAGGCCCCATCAACAATGATGATTGAGAAATGTCTGAAAGAGGTCCGCCAGAGTGTAACAGCAATTCATCTGGAGCGTGTTGATCAGACAAAGAGGAACGTAATTCTCTCTGGATTGAGATTAAGGGCGAATCATTTGGGATGATTCCTAAATCTCGAACAATCATTCTATCACCAATTTAGGATTCTTGCCATGCAGACTTCAATGCTTCTGAAATTAGTTCTATCAAACAAGTTCCTAGTTGTATATCCACACCATCAATTTCACCAACAGGAAGTACGCCAATGCCAGTTCCTACAACTACCAATTCTTTGCATCTGCGGATCATTTCTTCAGTCAAATATGCTGTACGAAGAGGGATACCATTTGATTCTAAATGTTCAGAAACAAGTGACAGAGTAATAGATCTAACAGCTCCTTGTTCAGGACCTGGAGAATAAGCCCAGCCATTCTCATCTAGAATTAGTGGAGTTGCCCTATCAGCGTCCACTATCGCATGATTATCAACGAGTAAGGATATGTCGGCTCCATTTTCTTTGGCCAATTCTCTTGCTTCCAAATATGGTTTCCAATTTCCATGTTTTATTCCTCTAAATCTCCTAGGCCATTGTGGAGCAGGGTGAGTAATTGCTACCAATGGAGATTTAGATTGATCAAGAGAACGGGTTTCACAAGATGCTTGGCCTTTAGACGACCAATCTATGCGTGCTAATCCTTCTTTTTTCCCAAAATCATTGATCGATTTAGAAAGAATTGTTGAAATTATTTTCCTATCAGGAAGAGGACATCTGATCTGTTCGGCTGCTTCTTTCAATCGGTTGAAATGTTGATCAAATGCCAACACTCTTCCCATCTCATCAAATCTACATGTTGTGAAAACTGAAGAAGAAGGAGTCCCGTCCACCATGAATATCCATACCACCCATCAAACATCTATGTTCTGAGGTCAAAGTAAGTCATCAAGGAATGACATATCAAGATCATCAGACTTTGGTTCGCCTGAACGAAGCGCTTCAGCAGCACTCTGCAATTCAATAGCATCGAGATATCTGTCATTGTTTTCATCGTGATGGCGAGCCTCTTGGATTAGTAAATCCTCAGATGGAAGAGAGTAATCTTGAACCAGATCTTTAGCACTCTGCCTTGAATAACTGTATTCATCGACTGGAGCCACTTGTTGTGGAGTTACTTGTTGGACTACTGCAGATGTTGGTTCAGGCAATCCAGGAGGAAGTTCTACGTCTGAAGGCGAATCATCCCAAGCAGCTTGTTGAGGAATTCCATATGTTCCTTGAGCAAGGTGCGCCCAGTCATCAGCAGGATCCCTTCGACGACCAACTACTAATGCAACTAATGCCACCACAATCAGTATCATCAGTAATAGAATGATCAGTGTTTGAGGATTAAGGAAATCAGCCCACCAAGCCGCATCTTCCGTATCTCCTGGATTAGATGCTGTTATTGGATCCCATGGTGCTAAAGGTTGAGGTGTGACTCCTGTTCGATGAACCTCATCATCATGTGCAACTACGGCAATGTAATGAGGGACATCATTACAAATTGAAATATTAGATTCGTTCGAATCTATACCACATATCGGTGTAAATGTCCAAGAATTTTCTACAATATATGATTCAACAAGAGTTGCTTCTCTTGTATCTTCAAATGGTTCCAATGAAGTATAAATCCAATATGTTCTAACATTTGGATCGTCTTCAATTAAATTCCATTCGACTAAAATTTGATTCCCATCATCGGTCCATTGGAGACTTATTCCCGTGATCTCAGGAAGATGGAGACCAGGATCAAGAAGTGAATTGTCTATCGGAGAGCGAGTAGATGTTGCTAGATCGGTAAAGAATGCATTTCCTGAGGAATCAACAGGAACGACTGCTACCCAAGTCAATACTCCTGGGCTCAATGGTAATCGTTCGCTATCATCACCTTCCATAGAGGAAAAGAATTCTACCTCCACAGGGAAATCTGGAGATCTTGAAATTACTGCAGCGGGTTGCATTGAAGATGCGTCAGTGAATGGGACTCTGTCTGCAAAGATTAGATATTCTTCAACGTCACTTGCTAAACTGAGTTCGAAATTTACGTTCAAACCATCTCCAACATCATCTGGACGATCAGAAAGCGTAGGTGCTGCCAAGCGACTAGGTGGTGTAATGTCTCCACGGTTATCGATTGGAACGACATTTACAGTCTCTAACTGAGTTAAGAAGGCATTTCCAGATGTATCGTGAGCTGAAACAGACACGTACAGTGTCATTCCAGGAGAGATCGATGATGGTGTTGCTCCATTGACTGAACTACCTCCAAGTAAAGCCGTATCAATGGTGACCTCAATTCGTTCTTCATTCCATCTTCTTTGTTCAACTAAAACTAATCCACAAGAATCAGGATCGGACTCGCAAACATTCCACTTAGGCCCTACGGCTGATACTGGGTGTTCTGAAACCCAAACTGTGTAATGATCTAAATCACGTTCAAATCCAGGTGTCCAACTAACATCGATACTTGTTCCATCATCATCTGGAGTGTCCCAAGCCTCTACATTTTGGATTCTATCTGGAGGATCTGGTCCAATATTTGCTATAGACGATGCAGATACAATTGTAACATTTTCAGTATCTGAATTTTCCCAGAAATCTACTGCTACAACTGCAAACCAATGTACAATACCATCTTGAATTGGGCGGCCTACAATGTCACTAACTGTTACTCGTACCATTCCATCACTTGGTGGCCCTGGTTGATTACCTGGCCTACCCGGGGGCCCATTACCGACATTACAAGAAGGAACATATTCGATAATGTCCCAACCTTCGAGATTATCTGGAACAGTATCAGAATCTGCTACTTTACCATAAACAGCGTAATATGCGCAATCATCCTCTTCATTGGGTGTCCATTCTAGAGTGATTCTTCCACCTTCATCATCTGGAGTATCGAATGCATCAAGATCTTCAATTGGAGCTGGGGGTATTCCGTCATCTACCTCGCTTGTCCATACAACTGGTCCGATGATTGTAGCATTTGCAGCATCATATTGACCTGCTTCATCAGTACAAACCAACCCCATCCAAGTCATACGATTAACTGGAATGTTAATTGAAGTCGTATTGGCTTCAGAATGGGGGACTGCTATCGCCCGGAATTCAGGTAATCCAAGTACATTTGTAATTGGGGCAGGAGATCTCCAAACATGCATGAATGCAGGATCTAATTCTGTACATGCTGCCCATTCCAGAATCATTTCTCCATCTTGATCTGGATTCATAGTTGCATTCGCCCAAGCAGGTGCATCTGGGACATCATCAATAGGAATCGCGAATGTTCCAAAATTGGAAGGGTCTCCTAATTGTGCTCCTGAATATTCAGTGACTATACTGATGCCATATTCCTTACCATCTTCCAATGGTTGGCCCATAGAACTGGTAAATTCAGCAGCAATCGTTCCCCATACAGCTATTCTAGCGTCATAAGTTACTTGCGAATTAGTACCTGACAAATCTGTTGAAGAAAGTCCATTTGGATACTCTGAAGTCTCCCATATGTAAACTCGATATGCAGTCCAACCGTGGTCTGTAGATGGAGACCATTCTGCGACTAGTACTCCGCCTCCATCATTAGGCCTGTCATAGAAATTCAAAATCTCAGTAGGCTGCTCAGTTCTTTCCCAATCATATGTCATCCTAACCCACATAGATCCATTTGTAGGGCTTTGAAGTTGGAAGTGGACATTTCTACCATCTGGAGTCATAGCAGAATTTCTAATCGCATCTTGAAGATTATTTTCTAAGCCTGAATTAATTGAAGCAAGATCCCATATTCCTGTATAATTCAAACTTGTTGTTGACATCCATGTTGCTGCGCCTTGAATTGGGCTAACAGAAGTGATTACATTCTGAACAAGTTGCAGACCATTTGGCCCTGCTGCACCAATTGTAGAAAGAGGAATTGGTGAATCAGGTGTTGCAAGAATAATATTTCGACCAGGAGATGTTTGATTTGTGATATTAATCGAATTTCCGCCAATAAGAACATTCAGCGGTGAAGCTCTTCGACTCCGGAATCTGTCTTCTTCAATATGAGAAATCGGACTGTACAAATGAAGGCCGTCCAAGCCCACAGTTGCTAATCCAGATGAATCAATGTAAGCACCATATTGATTTGTTACCTGAATCTGATCGTCGACACCATGATCTCCATTAGCAGCAAGATATGTTATGCCAATATTAGTCAGTGAAATTAGATCAAGACCGTTACTAACCATTGATGTTGGTGGATATCCTGCCATAGTGAATGGATTGGGGCCATCTTCCATGGATCCTGAAGATGCGTTCCAATGAACTGTGGGTGCAGTAGCAGTGGCTATGTGAACTCCCCAGCTATCTGCAGTTAGACTAATTACATCATTATCTGGAATCATATCAATTGCTCTAGTAACAGTTGGAATCATAGTGCCTACAGGGACTTCTGCATACCCTGGTCGAGTGATTCCTTGACCATCATGCCCGACTAATACTGTCTCAGGGAAGGAAGTAGATACTCCAAGAGCATTAACTACAGTTGTTGGGGGGACTATTGTGAAATCAGAAATGGATGATCCCATTAACCCACTCTGAGCAGTTAATGTTCTAACAATAGACATGTTAGTTGTATTTAGTTCAACTAAACCACCCTTCGTTCCTAATAATAAATTACCATTAGAAGATTCAAGTCGAACGACTACTGGATTAGGTAATCCATCTAGAAGTGTAAATGGATCTTCCCAATCTTGTGTTGTTATATTCCAGATACCTAAACCAGCGAGGGTTGCTACCCAAATTCTTCCATCATGTTCAATGAAATCGTAGACAAAATTGCTAGGGAGAGCAGCAAGTAACTTTCCATCAACAAATGAATAGTTGGTTGTATCGTAAACTTGTACACCGGTGGCAGTAGATTGAGTTCCCATCAAACCAATGACTAAATCTCCATTCCATTGAGCCAGCCCATCATGCATCCAATGAAAACCAATACCAACAGGAATTACGCTACCTGTTGAAAGATCTATGAGAGTTAATCCAGAGCCTGCATTAGTTACCCAAAGTCGATTCCCATCAACTAGTAATTCATTTCCTGTTTCAGCACCCAATGAAAAAGAACGGTCCCAACGGACTTCGCCACTAACCAATGTTCCTTCAAGAATAGAATTGCCATAACCAGAGGTTACATCTTCACCAGCTAGTGCCCAAACCTTGTTTCCTGAGGATACAATTTCTAAAACTCGTCCACTACTTAATGCAGTGAAGGTATCGATTCCACCGGGGGTGAAACCTGTACTATCTAACAAATCAACACGACTATTGCCTGATGTTCCTCCATTTCGACCAATTGCATATGCATCAGTACCTGAAGTTGTAGGTTTCACTACAATACTCCCGGTTTCTAGGCCTGGATCCACCAGAGAACCTGTCCCCAGATTTACTCCAACAACTCCAATTAAAGAAAATCCTCCTCTATTATTTGCTAAATGAGAAATCATCAACTTGTTATTATGGTACAAAAGTCCACCCGGGAATACTGCTTCTTCAGAAATTCCATCTTGGGCAGTGATATCTGATAGTTTCAAATCTTGGCCACCATACAGATATCTGCCAACTCCTATGCCATCTGTATCATAAGCTGAATAGAGGATTTCGTTGGCATCATCACATGCTAAAGAGCGGACATCGTCATTGGAAATTTCTCCGCTTTGAGCACGGAAATTAGAAATCCAGGTTGAAGATGTTGTATCATAACGACCGATTCCACCAGGAGCCCACCATCCAAGATATCCCATTGCTACGTGTACAATATCAGCACAAACTGCGAAATCTGCGGGATAGCCGGAAGGAAGATTTCCTGATCCTGCCGCAGTGCTTGACCACTGTCCTGTGGTGCCATTTAGAGTATGAACATCTGAATTTGTCTGCCATCCATTCTGTGCATAAGTTCCAACCCAAAGATCGTCACCAATGACCTTCATTGAATACACATCCTCATCTCCTGAAGATGGCATTCCACCATTACTTGGAGTCCAACTTGTGAGCCAAGAATTGTTTGTAGGATCGAAACGAAGAATACCATTCAAAGATGCAAAAAGATAGTCTCCATCCCATTCAACCATTCCTCTAATTCTTCCTTCAACATCATCCCATGAACCAAGCAAGGTCATGTTATTTGCATTGAATCTTCGAAGATAATTTTCTCCATATGCAACCCACAATTCACAATCTGCAGGATCCAATGGGAAACAGTCGCCAAGATATTGTGCATTCACTCTTTCAATTTCTCCAGTAGATTCCAATGTGTCTGCCCATGACCCATTAGATACGTTCCATCTAACAACAGCACCAACACCAGTCCACCATTGACTTGGAGTTACTCCTACCCAAAGTTCGTCTCCGACCATGCCAAGACTATTCGTAATTCCAGTAGTTCCAATACGATCCCCAACATCTAATCGTGAAAGACTGGTATTATTGGTTAAATCGACTCTGAAAATTAAATCTCGAGATTGTTGATAATTCTGCTGTTGAGCATAATGTAGGATGTTATTGTGGATGGTAATGTGCATAGGATCGTAGATAGATAAGGAAAGGCCACCGGAATTGGTCCCTTTATCCCAGTTACGAAGAACAGTACCATTGATGAGATCAAATTCTGCGAGACCAAAGTCTCCCCCCGCCCAAAGAATATGACTGTTCGAAACAAGGGCGAGAGATGTAACCCCGTCGCTATCTAATGCATTGGAGGCTTGGTCCCAAGGTGTCAACCATTCACTATTAACAAGGTCATAGCGTTGAATTCCTGCTCCATCGAAGCCCACATATGCAACATCGTTGTGAACCACAACTTTTGCATTATTGGTCTGTTCACCTGCTTCCCAGACCTCAATTACTTCTTCATTTGTAACATCCCAAACTGCAGCACCATTTTCAGTCCCAACCAAGACTCTTGTTGGTGAAATAATCCTCACAGAACGGGCATCATCTGGAATATCGTCGCCATCATCCCAACAATCATCACGTTGAAATTGCCAAGTATAACGACATAATCCTCTATCAGTAGCTGCCCAAATACTATTCGAATCCGAGTCGGTATCAAAGAATACGCGAGGATCAAATCTACCAGTTTGCGAAACAGATTGACCTTGACCATTTGTAAAACGTTCTAAACCAAATGCTGTACCGACCAATACTCCTCCATAAGGATCGTATTCTAAACTAATCACATAATCAGATTGCATAGCAGAACCTTGTCCAGGATTATTGCCTCCGGAAGAGGTCCATCGATCGAGAACTTCGCCTGTTACTCTATCAAAAACCAAAACACCGAAGCCGGATAACCCAAGCCAGACTGTTGAACCATCGCTTGCTATAGGTGCAAAGTCCAGTGCATCAGCACCGAGAGATTGCCAAGGAGAAAGTACGGTGTTAGACGTCAAGTCAATTCGTAAAACACCATCTTCTTCAGAACTTAGGTAAGCAATACCAGCTCTAGTTGCAACATCATTAACATCATTCGCTTCTAATTCTGTAGAACCTCCAGATTGTGTGTTAAATTCAGTTGTTGTGTCTGAAGATATATTCCATACAGTTACTCCTCTTTGTCCATGTGCAATAACCATTGAATCAGTATATTGATCGTAGGACATGTCTGTAATTCCATCAAATGCTATGGAAGGTGTGGTTGTCTCATCTATGCTTCGTAAAAGTGTCCCATTTACATCAAAAGCCATCATTCCAGAGTCTTCGGTTCCAACATAAACATCTGTACCATCAGTAGTTATTGCAAAACTCATCTCATCAGTAAAAATTGGCTGAATCCAACGATTTACTGAACTATCAAATCGGTCTATCCAACCTTGTCCTCCTATCCAGTATACGTCTCCTAAACGAGTAATGCTATACATTTCTTCAGAACTAGGTGAGTTTGCGAAGACTTCAGAAGAGAAAGAAGTAGGGACATCGGTTGCTTCAATCATGGAAGCTGCCCCGGAAGACCCAATCAAAAGAATTGACTCGTTTACAGGCCCCCTCAATCCACCAGCCATCCAAGGAATCAGATTTGATGGATCTGAGATCCCCAAACTTGTTGCAGAAATAGTACTAGTAAACACTACAGATGATGCATTGTAAACATGTAACACATTATTCGCAAGAATATGAATCCAATTATCTGTCACTGCCATTGATTGAACGTCGTCGCCTGAAAGCCAATTTTGGCTGGACCATGATGCAAGCCATGAATTTGTACTAACATCTCGACGCATAATTCCAGCATCGGCAGTGGCGATGAAAAGTGTATTACCACTTTGTCCGAAATCAACAATGGAATCGCTTGTCAATGCATTTTGAGTATCCCAATGAGTATATGATGTTCCGTCCCAAACAGTAATTCCATGATCTTGCGTTCCGACATAGACCTCAGCCCCAATAAAATGAATATCTGTAGGAATTACTACTTCTTCTAATTGTGAACCATCACATGGTCCTTGAACAGTAGAGCCTGAAGATGTTGAAAGGGGAACATCTTGCCATCCTGATGGTGTTTCAATGTAGAGATGACAATCTGTTGCAATATGGAGGATTCCTGATGAATCAACCTCGAGAACTTTAGCTGGATCTAAACCATGTGGAGGTAATTGACCCAAATAAGTTGTATCTTCTGCCGAAAATGAATGAATGATATCATCCGAGGTTGCTACAAGAAGTCGGCCATTGGTAGCATCTACCTCAAGTGCGGTTGGCTCTATGCCATCAAAAATATCCACAACCCAAGGATCGTTATTTGCATCAACTGTTAGAACTTGATTTGAGGTTGCAACGTAAAGACGGTGATCAGCGGGATGAGTGTCCCAATCAATTATTTCAAAATCAATTTTCTCAAAAGATACCAACGGATCTGCTGGACGTAGAGCTTCAATCACAAGATCGGTGATATTTGCACCAGCGGGCAAAATGTACGATGCTCCGGTATCTGTAGTTGGATTCAAGCGACTAGAATGAGGATCACCGTTCAAAAAGTCAAGAGCACGTCCAAAATCTCCGTATGTTCTCCAATCAAATATTGATGTCTGTGTATCCATTATTGTCAATTGAGGTTCTGTAACCCATACTCCATCAGATCCATTAACCTGAATTTCAAAGGTAAGATTAGAGATTTCAGCTCCAGGTGCGAAATTATGAAACATATCACCAGTAGCCATCGTCTGAGTAGATGGATCGGCTCCTGTTGATTCAATCAATACCCATCCAGTGTCATTTGAACCAGACATTGGCCATTCTGCAACATTAGACGCATGAGCAGTGGCTACAGGGGAAAAGGCAAGGGCAGACAAACTGTACAAAAGCATGAGAAATACCATCGATATTGCCCGACGACGGGTGCGAGGTATTCCATAGCCTGCGCTATTCATGACCTCCTTGCGTGCGCAATAACATTTGAATGAAACTATCTCACGTCTATGGATGATTCAAATTAATCAATATTGAATAAACTAGAGGTTATTCATCACCATCAACAGACCCGTCCTCTGTAACTCGATATAATCGAGCCGTAGATGTTGCTCCAGACATTGCTTTTGGTGACCCACTAATAGCTACAACTCTATCGTTTTCCTTCAATCTTCCATTCTGAAAAATTGTCTCAATGGCTAAACGCATTGTAGAACTACCTCTTTCTAACTCTTCACACACAACTGCATCTACACCTGGAAGAAGCATGACTTTTCTAGCAACACTGGGATTATTTGTTACTGCTGTGATCGGAATTTTTGTTGAGTGTGCAGCAACAAGTCTAGCTGCATTTCCATGCTTTGTTGCAACTAATATTCTATCCGCAGAAGAAGTTTCTGCTAAAGTTACTCCAGCATTTGCAACTGCTCTTGTAAGAAGAAATTTCGCATCGGTAGGTTTTGTTAGTCCATCCCATTCTGAATCTGCACGCCTAGTTACACGCAACATCGTCAGCAGAGAGTCCACTGGATGTGCACCAGAGGCAGTTTCAGCCGACAACATTACTGCGGTAGCACCATGACGGATTGCATTTGCAATATCAGCTACTTCCGCACGAGTTGGTCTAGGATTTGTCACCATTGATTCAAGCATTTGAGTAGCAACAATTACCGGCAAACCACGTTTTCTAGCTGCTTTTACAATTCTGTCTTGAGCCATTGGAACTTCTTCTGGAGGGATTTCTACACCTAAATCTCCTCTGGCCACCATAACTGCATCACTTACCTCAATTATACCATCAAGAGACTCTAATGCAGAAGGATGTTCAATTTTAGAGACTATCCATGCCTTTGAATTACACTCTTCAAGAATTCGTCGTGCTGGAGATACATCTTCCTCGCTTCTAACATATGAAACTGCAATAAATTCAACATCTAATCCAATTGCATGACGCAATGCTTCCTCATCACGAGGGCCGACTGCAGGTAATTTGACAATCGTTCCAGGGACATTTATTCCCTTTCTCTGTGTAATCGGCCCCCCTTCGATTATTCTACATTTTACAATATTTTCATTGCATTCTTCAACTTCCAATTGAATCAAACCATCAGACAATAAAACCGGATCTCCAGGTCTAATTTCTTGTGCTAATCCTTCATACTCAACAGGTAATGAAGACGAGTCTGCATATCCTTCTGTTTCTCCACATCGTAATGAAACAATTTCCCCCTGAGAAAGTTGGTAGGTTCCTTCGAATCTTCCTAATCGTAACTTTGGTCCCGGGAGATCTGCCATTATGCCGATATGAATACCATGCTCATTTGCTATTCTTCGTATTCTTTCTGCTACTTCCGCACGCCATTCATCATCTCCATGGCTATAGTTCAAACGCGCAACATCCAGACCGGCTTGAATCATGGTTCGAAGTGAGTCCTCATCACAGGATGCGGGACCAATAGTTGCAACAATGCGGGTTCGCCTCATATTGTCATTCAAGAAAGTGGAGTGTTTGAATCAATCCGATATAGATGCGGAAAAACCGCGATTGTTCAATTAATGGAATATAATGGAAAAAATGTGGGAAAACACAAAGCCCAGTGTAGTCGCCCCTCATAGAATGGGCAAGGACGATCTATTGAGAAGGGATGCTCTCGAATATCATGAATCATCTCCTCCTGGTAAGCTTACTGTTATCCCTACAAAACCTCATTCTACTCAAAGAGAATTATCTTTAGCATATTCTCCTGGTGTCGCATTCCCTTGTTTGGAAATTGAAAAAGACGCTTCGAAGGCATACAAATACACTGCGAAGGGCAATCTAGTCGCTGTAATCAGTAACGGTACTGCGGTTCTTGGGCTTGGAAACATTGGGGCCTTGGCTGGAAAACCTGTTATGGAAGGGAAGGGGCTATTGTTCAAAGCATTCGCAGATATCGATGTCTTCGACATCGAAATTGATGTGGAAGATATAGATGAATTTGTTAACACTGTAAAGAATATTGCTCCCACTTTTGGAGGAATAAATCTTGAAGATTTGAAGGCTCCAGAATGTTTTGAAATCGAGAAAAGATTGATTGAAGAATTGGATATTCCAGTAATGCATGACGATCAACATGGAACGGCGATAATTTCTGGTGCTGCTCTTCTGAATGGGTTAGAAGTAGTTAACAAAAAAATCGGTGATGTCAAAATTGTTGTATTGGGCGCAGGCGCAAGTGCTATTTCTTGCGCTAGTCACTATATTCGATTAGGGGTAAATCCTGATAATTTAATCATGTGTGATTCGGGTGGCATAATGACTAAAGCTAGAGAAAAGGCAGGCGATCTTAACGAATACAAGGCTAAATTCGCGTTAGATATTCCTGAAGGAACAGTAGGAGATGCAATCAAAGATGCTGATGTTTTTCTCGGTCTTTCCAAAGGGGGGTTGGTTTCCAAATCAATGATTTCTAGTATGGCAAAAGACCCATTGGTTTTTGCATTAGCTAATCCGACTCCAGAAATAATGCCAGAAGAAGTTGCCGGAATTCGTCCTGATGCAATCATGGCTACAGGTAGATCTGATTATCCAAATCAAATCAATAACGTCTTAGGTTTTCCATATATTTTCCGTGGTGCTTTGGATGTTCGTGCTAAAGAAATCACAGAGAAGATGAAGATGGCAGCTACTCATGCTATAGCTGCATTAGCGAAAGAAACTGTACCTGATCATGTTGCAGCAGCATATGGTGGACAAAGCCTACAATTTGGACCCGATTACTTAATTCCGAAACCATTCGATGAGAGGGTTTTGATTTGGGAAGCTAGTGCGGTTGCTGAAGCAGCAGTTAGTGAAGGAATTACTGAAATTTCCAAAGACGAGTTTGATGTTGAAGAATACAGAAGAACATTGGAAGGACGATTGGGCCTAACTAGAAGTCTGATGAGAGGTGTGATGAATCAAGCAAAGTCAGATGTTAAGAAAATTGTATTTACTGAAGGAGATCATCCTACGGTGATCAAAGCAGCAGCAGAATGTATTAGAGAAGGTATTTGTTCACCAATATTATTGGGAAGAGAAAGTACAATTGAAGAACATAAAGAACGCCTTGGGTTACAATTTGAATGTGAAATAATTGATGTTAGAGATGACCCTCGACGAAAGGGAAAATACTCTGATATTCTCAGTGAAGAAAGAGCAAGAAAAGGGGTTACTCGAGCAGATGCTGTTAGGATGTTGAGATCAAGAACATACTTTGGTTCGATGATGGTGGCATCGGATGACGCTGACGGACTTGTCGGAGGAATTGATAGGCACTATCCAGACATATTGAGGCCGTGTTTACACACAATTGGAACTGCTCCAGACGTAGAAAGATTGGTTGGAATGTATATGATGACAATCAAAGGACAATTGTTGTTTATTGGAGATGCTACTATCAATATATATCCTGATTCTCAGACACTGGCAGAAATTGCAATTGAGACCGCGAAAATGGCAAGACGTTTTGGTGTGAAACCTGTTGTAGCAATGCTATCATTTTCTAACTTTGGATCCTCAAAAGAATATAGAAGTACAAGAATTGAGGATGCAATAAAAATTGTCAAAGAACGGGATCCTAGTCTAATAATTGATGGTCCAATGCAAGCAGATACTGCCTTGGTTAGCGATATACAGGAAGAATATCCATTCATGACTTTTAATGGTCCTGCAAATGTATTGATTTGTCCCAACCTTGCTGCTGCAAACATTGGATACAAATTATTGCAACGCTTAGGCGGCGCTGAAGCAACAGGTCCGATACTAGAAGGAATGGCAAAACCAGTACAAGTATTGCAACGTGGAGATGGAGTTAGTGATGTTGTACGAATGGCTGCCATATGTGCAGTTGATGCGCAACGCCACCAAAGAGCAAGACTTAGTTGATTCAACACATTGCGATGGATTCATGTGAATAAGTCAGGTCGATTATTCCAAGCAGAGGTACCCGAGTTGGTCAAAGGGGCTAGGATGAGGTCCTAGTGCGTAGTGCTTCGCAGGTTCAAATCCTGTCCTCTGCACCACTAGCGTCTAACCATGAGTTTGAAGGGGTAATGCTCTTCCCATGGAATGATTGTAATGAGAACTGTCTCTGCCGTGTTACTCACCATTTTGATGATAGGAGGGAGTTTGAGTGGATGCTTTGGAGAGGATGAAGAGATTATTGAAGAAGAGCCTTCACTTTTTGATTTCGAAAAGGAAATTCCTGAAACAACATGGTATCATTACTCAGGAGGTATTGATGCTCTGAATTCCTCTGCCGTTGAAGAAGCAAATATTTCTGCAAATTTAACTGGAGAAAACATTCCATATTGGACTCAAGGATCATATTATGGAATCGGAATGAGCACCTTCGAGCCCACTATTGGTATTACTTCGATGGACAATATATACATGTCAAGTTGGGGTAATGGACCTTCTGGATCTACTGCTGTAATACGATGCTCTGGACTAATAGAAATGACTGCTCTCTCCGAATATTCTTGTGAGAACGTGTACAATCCAGCCTTGCCAGTTCCGAATAGTAATGATCCGTACATATATGTAGACAAGTGGACTGATCGAATAATGAAATTTGACATGCATGCACTTCTAGGAATGACTGTAGAATTCTCCGATGATGAAGGAAATTCATGGCAAAACGGACAGTTAGCTACCTCGATATATTCTGTCCAAGATCATCAGACCATTGGATCTGCTCTACTTCCTGCACCTGGTTATGCAACAACCTGGTCTTTTTGTGTCAATGGAAATGCGCCTCATCCTCTATGCTCAACAAGTTTTGATGGGGGGAGAACCTGGACCTCAGAAGTCTCTGGTGCTCCTATCGATTGTCAGAGTGGTGGGCTGACTGCCCATATTGAAGGAGGAGTGAACGGTAATCTCTACAGAGGAAATATCGGATGTAATGGAGATGGGTACTCAATTTACAGAAGTACTAATGGAGGCTTAACATGGACTGAACATCCATTGCCAACAGAAGAAACCGGAACCGCAGATACTTGGAATGGAGAAGAAGCTCAGGTGGCTGTGGATGATGATGGAAATGTACATGCTATGTGGAATGGACTAGATAACATGCCATACTATGCATATTCTAGAGATGAAGGAGAAACTTGGAGTAATGCAATGATGATAGCACCCCCTGCAGATTTAGTAGGAACTGGATTTCCCGTTGTAACTGCAGGTGCTGCAGGTAAGGTTGCATTTGGATATGTAGGAGACAGTGGAAATAATACTTGGAACGGATACATGACCGTAATTACAGATGCTTTCAATGAAAATCCATTGATGACAACTGTCCAAATCAATGAGCCTGGAAATCCTCTAGATACTGAAGATGGATGTGGCTACAATAGATGCGGAGGATTGGGGGATTTCCTAGACATGTCAGTCGATCAATACGGAAGGCCTTGGTTTGGATTGTCACATAATATCGCTGATATCGGAATTTTTGCTACTATGTCTGAAGGTGCGGCACTAAGGGGTTCAGATGGAAATTTGAGTGTGATGCCCACTGGTGGACAAGAAACTCTGTAACGACAGGCTTTCAGTCCGTCTTGATTACTCAACATCATGATTTGGACAGAGTTGGCATTGAAGGGCATTCTTTCTGGAGGGTTGGTGGTTCTAGCTACAGAGTTTGCGAAACGATCGATTATATTCGGCGCTGTCGTTATTTCATTACCTTTGATGAGTATAATGTCACTAGTAATTTTATATCGAGATGGTGTAAAGTCTGAAGATTTGATTGCTTACTCTGAGAGTGTACTATACCTTGTATTGCCCTCTTTGACATTGTTCATTATTTTCCCACAACTCATGAAGAGAGGATGGGATTTTTGGCCTTCTTTGGGATTAGGAATAATTGCTACAATCGTATTGTATGGAATTGGTGTTGCTATTGCTACAAAATTAGTTACAGGCGGACAAGCATGAAAAGCGGCTTACCTTGAAAGAGGAATGGAGGAGTCGAATTGCCAGGTGTTTTCGATCGTTCTCGAAACAGAGCTTTGGTCCGAAATATTTCATCTAATTTCGATGATGCTGTTTCTAAATTCTTTGGGAGTCGCCCTCCTAAAGTAGATACTGCGAAGATACAACATCAAGGATACGTCGATGCATTACGAACGTCTGGAGTTGTTGTTGAAATTCTTGAAGAATTACCTGGTCACCCAGATTGTTGTTTTGTAGAAGATACTGCTGTGATTTTTGATGATCTTGCCGTGATATGTAGACCAGGTCATCCATCAAGAGCAAATGAAGTACATACAATATCTGAACGACTAAGTGAGGATTTTGAGATAAAATTCCTTTCTCCCGAAGCAAAAATGGATGGAGGAGATATTGTATTCACTGGGGATGGATTTTTGATTGGACGTTCCACAAGAACTAATGATATTGGAATTAATGAACTAAGTAAAATTGCTTCAAAACTTGGATATTCCACTCAAGTTATCGATGTACCTAATTCTACTTTACATTTAACGACAGTATGTTCTGTTCCTAAAAATGGAATGTTAATTGCTGCAGAAGGACATTTGAAACCTGAACAAATTACTGGTTTTGATGATATCATATGGGTCCCCAATAGTGAAACATATGCTTCCAATACCATCGCAATGGAAAATGGAATAGTACTTGTTAGTGCTGGATTTCCAATAACAAAACAGAGACTTGAAACGGCTGGATTTGAAACTAAGGAAGTGGAAATGGGCGAAATCATGCAAGCAGATGGAAGCTTGACTTGTTTGTCTCTATTCATAGGATGAGTGCCATTTTATGGAATCTGTACGGAAACTGAAAAGAGAGTCTCTCTATGTATTAACCATAGCAATCGGTCTCCCAATTTCAGCGTATATCTCAGAATGGCCAGTGAACATATGGTGTATTGGACTATTCGTCTATTTATTTCGTAAAGCTGAAAGAAAAGAACGGGTAGAAATGTTAGTAGTACTTTCATTTGCCACTCCAATGGAGTTATTCTTTAGTGAAATATGGTTGATTTATGAATATCAAAGAGAAATTATGCCATTATACGTCCCTGTAGGTCACTGGTTTCTCTTCGATCTTGGACGGAGAATTGCTACACGATTACCTGATGGAAGAAAGGTTTCAGCGTGGATGATTTTTCCTTTTATCCCGCTTACAATTTGGATGGCATTTACTGGAGTAGATACTTCAGGTATTATTTTACTAATTATCATGTATTCTTTCGTTAAATGGGGCCCTGCTCCAATGCTATACTCAGTAATGGGATGGTTAGCATTGGCAATGGAATTATGGGGAACTTGGTTAGGAACTTGGACTTGGGATAATAATGTTCCATGGACAGGATTTACTGCCTGGAATCCGCCATTACTTTGTGGTGCATTCTATGCATTTGGTGACATGTTAGTAAATATTACAACATCAAAATTAGAGGTACATCGAAACCGTTGATTTGAACTGTTACCGTTGATTCGGAGGGGTATGAACTCGCGGCATAGGGCTGCAATTTTGATCATCATTTTGATGGTTTTCGCCCCCTTATCGGGATGTTTTGGTAGTTCAGATGATATAGGCCCAAGTTCGTCTGACGATGTTGTAATCACACCAGAAGTATGGACGGGTGGGGTCTTCCAAGGAATCACTATCAATGCTAAAACTGAACTTTCGGCTTTCGTTCCATACTTGATTCAAAATCCAGATACTGGATTTATTCAGAATTCTACTGTCGTTGATCTCAGAGCAGGTGAATCAGTCTTATTGTCAGTATTAGCCCCACCACGAACGGATACTGCAGTTATTTTGATTGGTGATTATGGCCGTGAAGAGTGGCCAGTACGCGAAGTAAATGAGTCTTGGAGAACCTGGTATGGGCGTGGTGGTTTTGAACGGTCTGATAATCAGATTATTCAACGAGTAAATGGAGTGAATAATTCGCTAGATACAGTACAAGTATCCAACAATAGTGCTAGTCCAGTAATTGCAGTTCAAATTCCAATCATACGGCCTATGGCTGCTGCTTACACTGATGCGATGGGAGGTAGACATTCAACTGGACTCGTAGATGGACTGAACGTCTTCAATTACATCAACCATATGTCTGATGAAACATTTGATCCAACCGATCTTGCAGATAATGCCGTGGGGTATCTAGACAGGTGGGCTGGACAAGGAAATGCAGCATACGAAGATGCAGCGCTATATCTCATTGGACAGATGGAGAATTTTGGTTTAGAAGTCATCACTCAGCGTTTCACCTATGATTCGCTCATGACTGGTGCCCAAAATCCTGAGGCATACAATATCTGTGGTTACCGTTTTGGTGAGGTTGATCCAAACAAATGGATGGTATTTGGTGCTCATTTTGACATCGCTCCACCTGTAAACGGAGGGATGTTAGATCCACATATTTTCGGAAGAACATACGGAACTCGTGTAGGTGCTTATGATAATACGGCTGGAACAAGTATGGTTCTCGAAGTTGCTAGAGCTATGGCAAATTATCCAACACGTAATACAATGGTTTTCTGCCTCTGGTCCGGAGAAGAAGGTGGTAAACGAGGAAGTGACTTTTGGACAGATTATTGGGTCAAAGAAGACAATCCAGATGTAGAGGTTACAAATTACGTCAATCTAGACATGGCCGGTGTAAATTGGCCAGGCGGGGGTGGAGCTCCCTGTGGTAATGGGCATGGAGGTGGAGATGGAAATTGCGACCCCCAACCCGAAGTTGACCCTGATGGTTATCCAAAAGATGAGGAAGTGTGGCCCATGCGAGTATACATTGGCCCAAGTTTGGATCATGATGTAATGAATCAGCCAGAAATGGTTGGACTAGCAATGTGGATTGGGTCAGATGCAATTGGTGTTGAAGAACAAATGGCTCCTCTAATTGGAGTAGGGCATTCGGCAGACACTTGGAAAGTTGATGATTGGATGGCAAAAGACCGCCCAGAAATAATTGTCTATGAAGATACCACTGCTCGTTCCGATCATGCTACCTTCCAAGATAATCTTGGCACAGTAACAATGGGCTTTGGCGGCCTTGTAGATGGATATTGGTGTTATCATCAAACATGTGATACGGTTGATGAAATGATAGACTGGATGGATACCACTGGAAAGGACTACGGTGAACCTCGTAGTGGGACTAGTAATCTTGTTGATGCATTAGATACTATTACTTGGTGGGCAACTTACTCTTTCTTCCACCTAGATGAAGAGCCAATTCGAAATTCATATCTTGAAAGTTAGATGCAAAATATTTGATTACCCATTTCGAAGTATTCGTCTGAATATCGATGGGATTTGGGAAGTAACAAACATCTCTTCTCCATTAGGATGAATAAATCGAAGAGAAGAGGCATGAAGACACAATCTTCCTGCTGAATTTCTACCCCTACCATACATTGTATCCCCTGAAACTGGAGCATTCAAAGCATTCATTTGTAATCGAATTTGGGCACGTCGTCCGGTCTTAATTGAAAGAGAAACGAGTGTTCTATCACCTACTATTTCTTCTACATTCCAATGAGTAATTGCTTCTTTAGAGTCTTTTGAATTTTCAGAAGGTACAATTCTGACCCTCAGATCTTTACTTTGTTGTATCCAGTCATGAGATATTCCAGTTTCAGAGGGCAATATTCCTTCCAAAACAGCATGATAAATACGCTCAATGCTTCTCTCAAAGAATTGATGTTGTAACATTTCCTTAGTATGGATATCCTTTGCAAATAACATACATCCAGATGTTTCTCTATCTAATCTATGTACAATAAAAATCCGACCTTTTTCTTTGCCTTTAACCCATTCAAACACTCTAGAATGCATTGTGTCTTTTTCGTTACCTAAATCAGTTGAAACCGACAATAAACCTACAGGTTTATTCACAACTAAAATTTGCTTATCTTCAAACAGAATATCCGGATCTTTCGCTAGATTTCTCCTAAGTTGACGTGGAGCATCTCCTTCACTTTTTGGAAGTACTGAAATTAATTGTCCTGGACTTACCGGTGTTTTTGCAATTCTACATATTTTGTTGTTCAACAATATTCTTCCAGAGTCAATCATTTTTCTAAGAGAATTTTTAGAAGCAGTTGGATGAATAAGAGCGATAATAGAAAGTAAATTACCTTCTTCCGAAATCGTATGATCTATTCTGGACATAATCACAACCACTGAGCTAGTTCTGAAGCATTCTTGGCAACTCCAACGCCTAATGTCTCTTCTAATGCTCTAGCTAATAATGTGAAATCAGAATCGCGGGTTGCTACAATAACTGAGCCAATATTTGGATATATAGAGGATGCGAGGTAAGTTGCGGTTCTCATTATATCTAAATCTCCAGATTCAGGATATATGCTATCTCCATTAAATTCAGTTCTTTTATCAGCAGCACCACGTTGATCTTTGAAATCTGTAACTCGTCTGTATATTTCACTATGAGATTGAATAAATGACTCAACAGCATTCATTTCACCTTCTACAGCCTCTAAGAATTCTGATGATGATGGTTCCCAATCATGGAAAGATTGGAGAATCTCATGATGCATTTTTTCTAAGATATCTGGTGTAATCGCTTCACGATATGCATCTAGATTGATGTGTTGATTAGAACCTGAAAACACAGAAAGGGTTCGTTCAGGATCAAATTTACCTGTTTCAATATTGCCAATCTTATTCATCAACTCATGTTTGGCGGTCAAAGGAACATAGGTTCGAATACGACGTTCGAGACGTAAATGTCGAAGAGTATGGTGGAATAAAAGAGATGAATTTGGATTAATAATTCCATTTCGATCCATAGCCATTTTTCTAAGTATTGCATCTGATAAAGCATCTATCAACAAATTTGTATCAATAACAACTAATGGGGCTAAATCTACTGAACTTAAAATACGTCGTGATCGAATTGGAATATTAGACTCGTGTTTTGAATACAATGTTTTCATTGATGCAATCAATCTTGCCTTTTCCATACGTCCAAGATAATTACAAACCGATACGGCATGTTCTAACATCCCTAATGCGCGGACAGGATCTTCAGAAGCTATTTCATTAGCAATACTGAATAATTCCAAGGGCTCTTCTTCATCCTTTATCGCTTCTCGGAATCGATTTTCAATCCGTGTTCTTCCAGACTTGTTCTTTTCTCGAATGTGGTTTAACGCCGCACGAACACGACCTACAAATGGTTCTTCAGGAAGATTACGTTTTGAAGGGTAGGTCATCAAAGACTCAATTAGATCTTCCTTTCTCCTATTTCTTTCCCTTTGAGATGAATATGTTGATTCTTCTTCTTCACTAGATATGTTTGGTACTTTTTCGTCAACAAAATCAAATATAGCCTTTCGTGACATATCCCTATTCTTTGAATTTCTTTTACCGCGGTTTTGTTGTTGTACTTCAGCAGAATGAGAGACTTGTAAATACAGTTTGAATCTTGATGTGATAGTAGTGGCCAACTCTTCATGACTGTTCAATAATGCTATCGCTTCTGACCATCCTTGTGCCTGAGCAAACCCAATTAATGATTTACGATATAATTGGGTGGCTATCTCAAAATCACAATGCGGTTCTGCTTGAAAACGAGGGGCTGCTTGTTTGTATAAGCGGGCTGCCTCCCTATAGCGTTCCATATTTACTTTAATTGCGGCATTTGCAACAGGGGACCATTCAGAGCCGGGTCTATTTTCTTGTAACCATGAAACAAAATTTTCGGATGCTACTTCATGCTCTAGAAGCATTTGTTGAACTTGATTGAGGAAAATAGCAGAAAAATTATTTTCAATAATCTGATTAAGTAATTCTGACGCATGTTCTTTACGACTACTATCACTCATCTGAATTTCATTATTTACGCGATTCATTCTAAGGAGATTCACAATTGCATGAAACAATGAAGATTCTAAACTGGAAAGATTAGCTGCAGCAATTGATTCTTCGAGAGTATCAATTCTCTTTTCACTAACTAGTCCATCTCCTCCATCCATCAATGCTCGACGTGTTTCACGTAAAACCTCTGAACCGGATTCTGGTAATCTTCCAAGAAGTTCGTCCAAGTTTGCATTTCCACCATCCAATAACCGAATCAAAGCAGCTTCATGTATGCTCAGGAATTCAGGTATTTCTGAAGAAGTAATTGAGTCATGAGCTATTGATCTTTCATTCTGAAGCCACTGTATTGTCTCTTCGCCAATATTTGCAGGTGCTAATGCACTACAAAGTAGAACAGAATAGGGTTTGGTAGACCCATCTATCTTTGAGGAATACAATATCAACGATAAGGAAAAAATGTCTACTTGAGTAGATAATATCTCTATGGTCGACTCGAGAACATCGGATGGAAGTAGTGTTCTTTCATTTGCAATTAACTTTGAACAAGTGAGACGAATTAACATTGGATATTTTGAATCGGTCACAATTTCTGACCATGTAATCAAAGAAAATTCTGGAGCTTTTTCGACTAAACGAGTAATCAATAATTCGTTATCTCCTGCTAACGAGGAGGCTTGAATAAATGATTCTTCATCATCAATTCTTGTTTCTAAAACAAGTTCAGTTGCCGCTGCTAAATCCCCGGTCTCTGCCACCTGTTTTACTAACATCCAACGAAGAGTATCTGATACTGGTTCACCATGTAATTCTAAATGCATCATCCCTGATTCAATCTTTTTTGAATCGATTTGTCTATCAATAGGGGGGTTTTTCCATGCTTCTAGAAGCATAACAATCGACAATGGGTCTTTTCCTGTAACTTCTGAACAATGATCCCAAGAAGAAATATCTCCTGATCTTAGAGTAGTTAAAGCGATAACATCGTTTACTGATTTCATTAATATCTTATTTTTCGATTTAATTGACTGTAGAACTTTTAACGATTTTTCTAATTCGCCGGCTGCAATCAAAAGATATGCCCCCAACAACATATGTTCTGGAATTGTAGATGAAAGAAGTTCTTCGGGAATACTCTTCTGGATTTGATTCATTCTCATCTTCTTACCTTGAAGTCCTTTGGATAATCGTTGGATTTTGAGAATACCTGCTGAACCGAGATTCAGTGTAGGGAATTTTTCTAACAAGTCACCAAGTGATGAAATATCCATTGGGTCAATTCTTGACGCTACTATCCAACTCTGATCTACTTCTACAGACTGAATTTCGACTTCCAAGGATGGAAAGGCACCTAACTGAGCGATTAATGGACACTCTCGAGCTGCTATTGACCAAACTGGATGGATACCAGAAATGCAATCGTTTCTTAATTGGTCAATATCTAAATCAAGTTTTGATTCCCAATTTTTTGGATCTTTGCCCTTGTGAATCAGTAATGTTGCAAGTTTGAATGCTGGTATGAAATTTCCAGAAATTACTTGTGATGGTGACGGTAGCGAATCTTCGATTCCAGAAGAGCCTTTGACTCCTCGTCTTCGACCTCCTCGTCTTCGAGTAACCTTGACTTTTACTTCCTCATCGGGATTAACTGGTTCCTCTTTTCGAAGAATTGTGATTGCAATTGACTTCCATGGTTTATCTAATAAATTGAAGGCATCGTTCCCAATTAAAGTCCTAATTCTTGTATTAGGATCGTCTCCAGAACGGAGGGCGTGTTCGATAGCTTCCTTGAGACGGTCCTCCATCCTTCGCCCTCCAACGAAGAGGTGCGCTCGTCCAGCATACATCAACGATTCGCCAGAAAATGAGGCATCCGACCCTCAGAATGATGATGGAGAAGTCGATGTGAGGGCATGGATGTGGTCGATGCGGTAGTCATCTTGTTGCATCCTATTCTCGGTTTTTCAATGGCGATCTGGCTATACAGACAATGGAAAATTATGAAGGCATTGAAAACAAAAAAGGGAATTATGTGGTCTAAAATTCAAGATAAAAAAAGAAGTGAAATTGTAAATGAACACGAAGTTTCAGGAAGGCGGTCATTACTATTCATCTCTGTTGTAATTTTCTTTGCTGTTGTTGCTGATGCTTATCGATATTTCAAATTAGATGCAGATATCTCCTCGATAGTTAGTTTACATGGATGGTTAGGATTAATTTTAGCTTTTTTTGTTTACTTAATGTACAGATCTGGAACGAAAATAGTCAAACAGAGAGAAGAGAAAGAAAATATCAAACAAGTAAGAGGGATTCACCAACGTATAGGTGATTTTCTGGTATGGTTACTAATTGCTGTTGTATTCTTAGGATTTTTACGATTATTGGATATCCTTCAATAATCGGGATGATTTGAATTCCAAATCTTGATCCAATGAGTTAGGTTTTCTTCAATGTCAGTTAATTTGGGATTTCTATCTTCAATATTACCAAATTTATCTAGTGGTTTAATTCTACAACCACATGCATTTGAATGACCTCCCCCATCTGGATCAAATGCTGTTGCAAGTAATGTTAGATCTACCAGACCACCATTCTTGTGAAAAAATGAATTAGTGTAAAATGAGGCACCTAATGGAGGAATTTTGCCAGAAACACTTCCTTTTTCATCACCATGAATAATAATACAAGCATCACAAGAATCTCCAACTGAGGCAGTAATTCTATATCCTCCTGTACGGGTTCCTGTACCATCAAATCGAACAATAGCTAATCTATTTTCAATACGTAAAGTGCTGTTGATTATATGATCGATGGTCTTTGATTCATGAGATTTTTTTTGTACAAATTTATCCACAATAGGATTATTGAGAATTTCTTCAATAGTTACTCCTTTTGATATTGACTTAGCTACCCAGAGAGCAGTTGATGGAGACTCTCGAGCATCAACACTTCTACTGAGTGTTACAATCGGATGATCAGAAAGAAAATCTTCTTTGGAAATACCGCCTCCATCTAAACGATCGACCCATTCAATGAATTCTTCTAAATCATCTAGATTATGTTGAGTCTTAACAATAGAGTGGGCGATTCTTGCAGCAGACATTGTTGGCCTCCATAGATCTAAAACATCAGAATTAGAGATTTGGTTTGTCAAATGGTGATCAATAACTGCTCCAGCGGATGGATGGAATGGTAAATCACAGATAATTGTTGATTTGTCAATAAATTTATCAAAAACTCCTGAACGAATACCTGGTGGATGGGCAAAAATAACTTCGGCATCTGGAAATGCTCTGAGTAGAATAGCTGCAGAAGAGATCCCGTCTAAATCTCCATCGGTTACAATTCTGGATGGTTTCAATTTTTGTAAGTTGATAAGATCGAACTCATCTGTAGTGTGATTGGTTCGGTTCACATTACGTTCCAATGAATTTCTGTTAAGAGCGATTCGGACGAACTCTGAAAGAATAGAGCCTCTTCCGAGAAATATGGAAACTTCATGTGGTTTAATACTAAGAAATGGCGATTTAATCTTATTACTTCGATATCCTCAAGGTCATTGGGGATTTCCGAAAGGTCATGTCGAAGAAAATGATTTATCGCATCAAGCAACTGCTATTAGAGAATTAGAAGAAGAAACAGGAATCACTGATGTAGAAATTATTGGAAATTGGTTTACATCTACAAAATATACCTATATGAAAAAAAATATTCCAAGAGAAAAAGAAGTTCATTGGTTCCCTGCAAGAACAAATTCAATGGATATTTCTCTTTCAGAGGAACATACAGATTACATATGGATTGACGTAGATAGTGCGGAAGAGATGATTACGTTTGAAGAAGAAGTTGGTGTATTACAAGAGGCTCGTAAAATCTTAAGATTTTGAACCTCTAGATGAAAGAGGGATCCATAGAACCTCCTCTTCTCCTAAAGTAAATGTTGCATGACGACATGCGACAAAAAACCAATCTGATAGTCTATTCAAATATGCAAGTATTGTGGGTCTAACTGCGTCATCACCTTCAGATTGAGTCAATCGAACTGCACAACGTTCTGCTCTTCTTGCTATCGTTCTTGCAACGTGTAATGCTACAATCACTGGAGACCCGGCAGGTAAAATAAAAGAATCCAAAGGGGGAGTGTTTTTTGTCCATTCATCCATTTCTGAAACTAGTCTGTCTGCTTGTTCCATATTGATCAAAACCATTCCATCAGGGAGAGATTTTGGATTCCCAGCACACTCACCACCAACATCGAATAATTCTTGTTGAAGAAGTGACAATTTTGGTTCAAGGTCGGATTCTAGACGAATTGTCGCAATACGGATCCCGCCATCAGCAGCTTCTTTTGGAAGACGAGATAGTTCCATTCTAACACAACCTATTGATGAGTTTAATTCATCAATAGTTCCAAACAATTCGACTCTATCGATTGACTTAGCAACGCGTTCACCAGTCAAAAGACTAGTTTCACCACCATCCCCCCCACCAGTATGAACTCTTGTGATACGTACCATCTACTCTCAATATTCATACGAAGTCGGCGGCTCTTGAATCCGTTTGATGCTCGTGTTGAGCAATAATACGAATTATCGTACGACGGAAAGCATAGACTAACAAAAATGACCAAAGCAGGATTTCTAAAACGGCAATCACCCATGCAATTGGACCAAATGCTTCGAATAACATATTCGCATCAAGTGGATTTCCATAAGTTCCAACCCAATATGCTTGAACAAGGAGATTTGCTCCAAACCATGTTGATAATACCCAAAAAAGGAAATTACCTCTTCCCCAAGAAGATCTCGGTATATCCCAAACCATGTTATTATTTACCCGTAGTAGTTTATCAATCCCTGTTTAGTGTGCATCGAAAATAGGCTGATTATTCACTAGAATCAAGAATTGCATTTCCATGTAATCGAGTATTAATTACATCGAGCCATGAAGGATCTACTGATTCCCATCCACCAAATCTTTCTAAACGATTTATGTGGGTTTCATATTTCTCAGTATCACCATTGGATTTGTGAATTAAAGCAAGCGCTGCATGGGCCATAGCACTCAATGCTGGATCTTCCATATCCCATGATCTTTCAAAATGAGAAATCGCACCACGTTCACCCAAAATCAATCCTCTCTCTAACTGACGTAAGCCAGATTTTGACCATGTTATCCCTTGTATGCCTACAACTAAACCACGAAAAAGTAAGTATATTTCTAACAAAACAAAAATTGATGCTAAGATGAAATTACCTATCTGTTCAGCAGTAGTCTGCTCGGTCCAATCTAAGGTAACTAATCCAAAGATTCCTGATACAAGAATGATGCCTGAGAACGGGGCCACAATTACGTCACGTTGAGTTCTTCCCATATGGTAACCTCCAATAATTGTGAACCATCCTCCTAATATAATCGCTATAACAGGAGGTACGGGGCTACCTGGTAAGGTACCTGCAGTAGACCTTGGGGCTTCTGAGGCGATGTAGAGAACTAGGGCAGTTAATAGAAAAATAGAGCCTGCAATATTACCATGTTCCGGGAATGGTTGGTGACGAGCATACCAAAATAATCCAACAGCAATACCACTGAACAAAATTACCCATATTAGCATTATTTCACCTATTATTCAGTATTTGGAGAACCGTCATCTCCTCTCCATCCAGGCTTCCAAAATTCAATATCATCTAACCATTGTAGCCATTCTTCGGATGTTGCTCTCAATAATCGGAATGCTCTTCGATCTAAGCCTTGCAATAAGTCATCACTAATTTCGCCCCTTGAATGTGCATCAGTCCATTCAATTTGCATTTCCCTTACTCTCGCCTGTCCAGAAGCAGGGTTTTGGTACTCTTTTTCACATACCTCTTGTAATTCGATTAGCCACATTCTTGAACCCTTGATATGAGGGTCATCGACAAAGGTGTCCGAGCTCTTCCTAGAGAATGGCCACCATGACATGATTGACCGTCGTGGCCGAGGCCTTTGAACCCTAAGTTTTGTAGAATGGGTCAAGAACAATTACTATTTCACCAAGAATATGGCACGTATCAATGTACACCTACATGGTAAAGCCAGAGATGGTGCATATTCTACCTTGATCGATACTTATTCCACAAGATTAGAAGGGCGTGGGGTGAACCTAATTCGTCATTCTGGAAAATTAAGTTTAGATGAATATATTTCAAAATTGCAGAAGGAAAGGGGAAATCTAATTCTTCTTGACGAAAATGGACCATCGATTAGTACAGAACTATTTGTCAAAAAATGGAATTCATGGAAAAGTAGCGCAAAAACGATTCATCTCGCTATAGGTCCTGTAGATGGATGGAAAGACGATTTCCCATTGGAACATGAAAAATTGGGTTTAGGTCCATTGACAATGACGTATGAAATGGCGGCTGTTGTACTGTTAGAACAATTGTACAGATGCTCGGAGATAGAACGTGGCAGTAGGTATCACCGACAATAGTAAATGAATAGATAATCACAAATCTAGATGATTCCAAGGATTAGAGTTCAATAACCCTCGACTTGCGAAGTCCACAAACTTGTGAGTAGCCCTTCGACATCCGGTCGAAGGAGGACTACAGCAGGAGGTGGACAAATGGCAAGACGCGCGACTAGCACGATGAAGCAAGCCAGTATTAGTGAATTCTTTGAAAAGAATAAGCATTTTCTAGGATATGATTCTGTACAAAGATCGATAATTACAGCTGTCAAAGAGGCTATCGATAATTCGTTAGATGCATGTGAAGAACATCGAATATTACCTACAATTTCAATTGAATTACGACGAATTCCTAACAAAAGTGATCGAATATTACTGATCGCTCAAGATAACGGACCAGGAATCCCCGCTAAGTCAATTGAGAAGGTATTTGGATCACTATTATTTGGATCTCGATTTCATACTATCCGACAAACTAGAGGTCAACAAGGAATTGGTATTACAGGAGTTGTAATGTATAGTCAATTGACTACAGGAAAAACAACACATGTGGTCTCAAAAATTGCAAAGGATGCTACTGCATTGAAGATGGATATTGGTCTGGATACAAAAAAGAATGCTGCAATCGTCTCTAATCGAGAAAGAACACACGGGTTTGTAGATCACAATGGCTTACCTGTTGAACATGGACTTCGGATAGAGGCCCCAATGAAAGCCAAATTTCAACGAGGCAAGAAAAGTGTAGGCCAGTATCTCAGAATGACTGCAATAGTTAATCCTCATGCAACAATACGTTTTCATGCATACAATGAGGAAAATGAATTGATAGATAGTTTCGTGTCTGAGAGAGTCACTGACAGATTACCGCGTCCAGTAAGGGAGATTAAACCTCATCCACATGGAATCGAAATTGGTTCATTAAATAGGCTACTAAGAGATTCTTCTGAAAGAAATATGAGAGGATTTTTGCGCCATACGTTTTCTGGAATTCCGATGAGGGCAATGAAAGAAATTCTTGAAAGATCTGATATTGATCAAAAATTAGCTCCTGGAGAAGTAACTCCAGAAGCATCTCAACAAATTCTAACATCATTCAATGAAGTTAGACTGATGCCTCCGCCAACTGATTGTTTGTCTCCAATAGAAGATTTATTGATCAAAAAAGGATTGGAAAAAGGAGTCGATTCTGCGTTTGTTTCTACACTCACCAGAGCCCCTAGTGTAGCAAACGGTAATCCATTTCAAGTTGAAGTCGGACTAATTTATGGAAATGCAGATGTATCTGCAGAAGGTCCAATTGAAGTTTTAAGATTTGCAAATAGGGTACCTCTAATGTATCAACAAGGGGGATGTCTTCTGACGAAAGGGATTGAATCTGTCAGTTGGAAAGGGTATGGTTTAGATCAACCTGGAGGTAAGGGATTGCCAAAGGGAGCGGCTACAATACTAGTTCATCTTGCGAGCACAAATGTACAATTTACATCAGAAGCAAAAGAAGCAGTGGCTGAAAATGAAGTAGTAATGACTGAAATTCGTAAAGCATTACAGGAAATTGGTAGGCATTTGAAAAATCACAAAAAGAAAAGTGCTCAAAAAGCAAAAACCAAGGAAAAATTCGAATTAGTGAATGAAATTCTGCCTGCTATAGCCACAAAAGCATCCAATCTATTAGGTCGTTCAGAGCCAGATTTAGGTCCCATTATTACAAAAATAATGAATGCAGTATTTTGTGAGGATGAAGTTGTATGGGANAAAGANNCTAANGTNCATCGATGTGAAATAAAAATTCACAATTATTCAGCTAGGCCCAGAGCGTATTCAATTCTTGCTCAATATCCTGAAAAAGATGGGGTGGAAATGATTGAGAATGAGTTAGGTGGAAAGAGAGAAGTTAAGGGAATTTGGTGTTGGAAGTTAGATACTATTCCTCCAAATGAGGAAGGAGTAATCAGATTTGCTCTGAAAGGCCTAGCACACAATGATTGGAATAATACGGAAGTCTTCTTCCGCGGTGCCGGTGACATTATTGGTGCATCAAAAATTGATGAAGAGATTTTAATTGAAATTCAAAAAGAAGAAGAGAGGGCTTTGGAAGTTGCTAAAGAACAGGCTTCTATGATAGCAGAAGATGCTATGGAATCCGATCAAGATAGTTCTGGTGACCTTGATCAAACGGAGTTAGAAGATGCTATGGAAGGGATGTTAGGTGATGCAATACCTCAAAAATTACCTGAAGAAATTATCGATATACATGATCTAGATAATAGTGGGACATTAGATCAAAATGAAGTTGAAAATGCTATTTTACAATCTAATGAGCCAAAAGAGTGGAAATTTGATCAATATGAGGAGAGTGATGAATGATGTCTGAAGCAAAAAACAGAGAAGAAGTAATTCAGAGTTTGAATGAAGTTGTAGAAGAAATGCATGATCGAATGTTAAAAGGTACACCACCAACAATGACGTTGCCTGTACGAGCTAAAACAAATATAGAATTTAATCAAAGATTAGGTGTTTACAAATATGGAAAGAAGCAAACAATACGTGATGCTAGTAGTTTAGGATCGGCTAGACAATTACTTCGTGCTCTACATGTGATTGAATTTATTGAGGAAATGATAGATACAGAAAAATCATCTACACTCAGAGAAATGTATTACATTTCAGAGGGGTGGGGATTAGGAAAATTTGAGAATCAAAATGGAAGTAATAATCTTGCTGAAGATCTTGAAATCGTGACTAAGTGTATGAGAGAGGATTTCAAATTGCGACCTGAAGAAGATGGTGCTCGAATGATTGGAAATGTTACCATTGAAGAAAGAAACAGACGCGGGGAATGGATGTCAATAAATTGCCGAGATGACGTAGGAGATTCTGGTTATGGTTTACCATACAATGTAGAGCCAGAAAAAATTAGATTAATCGATGAAGATATTGATTATATTATGGCTATAGAAACTGGTGGAATGTTCGATAGATTGGTAGAAAATGGATTTGANGAAGACTCTAGNTGTGCATTAATTCATCTAAANGGTCAGCCNGCAAGATCTACACGTAGAATGATCAAGCGTATGTCTGAAGCATGGAATAAACCTGTTATGGTCTTCGCTGACTGTGATCCTTGGTCATTCAGAATTTTCGCTAGTATAGCTTATGGGGCAATAAAAACAGCACATATTTCCGAATATCTAGCAACCACTGGAGCTGAATATCTTGGAATTACAGCTGATGATATTGAAGCGTATGATCTACCAAGTGACAAGTTAACTCCAAAGGATATTGAAGCGTTAAAGGCGGAACTCAGCGATCCAAGATTTTCTACTGGAGCATGGCAAGACCAAATTAATATGATGTTGGAGAATGGAAAAAAGGCCGAACAACAATCTTTAGCCAAATATGGACTGGATTATGTTACTGATGAATATCTCCCTCAGAAATTAGCAGAATTCGGTCTTGGTGGATAATTTAGTATAAAGCAGAGGGAGTTTCATTTCCATGACAAATGAACAAGAAAAGAAAAAACCATGGGGAAAATGGTTGGCCTTTGTAGCAATTGGTTTGATTACAATATCATTAATTTCTTTTTCAAATTCAATGGACGATATTGAAGATCTTGTTGATCCGGGACAAAATAATTCTGGAATAATTGAACCCAATTCAAACAAGGAAATATTGCTTGAAGATAATCGTATTTACACCATTTTACGTATTGTAGAAAATATTAATGATGAAGCAGAATTAGATTTAGAAATTACAAATTCTGATGATAAAATAATGGATATAGACGAACCTACATGGATGCAACCACAAAGAACTGGAGAGGGCGGAAGTGTAATTTATGACCCTGTAGGGACTATTTCATTGACCCAATCAGGAGAATTTAATTTCAAAAATAGTAATTCTACATCTACAATCTATGTTGTAGATGATCAATCTATTGACTTACAAGCATTTCAGCAACCTGGAATTTTAATTGCTTTTGTTTCGTGTTGTTTTGGATTAATTATACTTCCACTATCACTTATTGTTCACTTACTAGTTGGAAGAAAGAAGGTCGAACAGAGAGTTGTCATACAAAAAATGCCAACAGATCGTATACCTACTACTGATGAATTATTCTTGATTCGCGAAGGTAAATTAGATCCAAAAAATATTCAAGGGATTAAACCCAAAAAATCTATTCCTCCTCCATTTACTAATACGTCAGAAATAAGAAAACATGTTCCTGCTTACAAAACACAGCCTGATTTCGGAGACGATGAAGATTTTAATCAAAGAATTGAGGTTAAAAAGAACACTTTGAATGATGAAACTGAAAAACAAAATGACACTAAAGTAGACGAAGACTGGCAAACTTGGGATTCGGGTTAATTCTATTTTGCTACCCAACGAGTTTTTACGAGAGTGTTGACTACCTAACCATAGGTTGGGATGTTATAGTGGACTTCGATCGTGCTATTGAAATCCTAAGTAACCCTACACGGCGAGAAATTTTGAAACGTTTAGTTCGTGAACCTCACTATCCTCTTCAGCTCTCAGAACACCTAGATGTCAGTCAGCAAGCAATTGTAAAACATCTTAATGTTCTAGAAGAAAATGGATTTGTTGAATGTGAAAAGGTCGCTTCTGAAAGAGGGGGGCCTCCGAAAAAAATTTACACAGTTCAACAATCATTTAGTCTTCGAATGGATCTCGGACCTGACTTGTTTAGGATGAAACATACACCATTACCCAAAGGTAGTCCTGTCAATCTTTCATCATCAAAATCTATGTCTGATTCTGAAATAAAAATAGCTAATCAAATCGGTAGAAAAAGAAAGATGTCTATTTCAGAAGGAGCAGGGTATATCGCTCATATCCAAGGAATGTTAGACAATATAGATGCTGAGAGAGATTCTTTGGTTGCTCTTCACCAGCATGTATTGAAACGTGTCTCAAAAACAGTTGATGGTGAATTTGAATCATACAAGGAAAGATCTATTGTTCATACTATCTTAGAAGATCCAAGTAGACCATTAGATCTAGATAGGGTAGCAAGAGATTTGTTAATTCATTCAAAGGATATGCAAATGGTCATCGATGGTATCAGAGGTCATCTAGCAAATACAAATACTGAAGAGATTTTCATGCCAGCTGACTCTACCACTCCTCTTCCTTGGTGGATACAAGGATAAGGGNAATCAGAATCTAGTTTCTTCGTCGAGTCCTTGTAGAAGGCTACTTTGTTCAGCAACCCTATCTAATGCTTCTTTTCTTCTAGAAACCATCATCAGACCTGCAACCCCTAATAATCCAATTGTGGCAGCCATGATAATAGTTGGAACTGACCATTTACTGACAACAACCATTGCTACATCAAGAACAGGATTGTTCGACTGTAATTTTTCATCAACGGAAAGATAGTTGTCATCATCACTGACCTCAACGATATTTAGTTCAGGATCAATTACCACAACAACGTTGTCACTACCTGCTGTAACTGGATAAAGTAGGGTGATTGTAACTCCGTCTTCTGTATTGTCACTAGGCATTAATGCACCTATGACTCGACGATATACCACATCTTCTTCTTCGCAACCCTCGGAACGAATTTCATCTTCATCGCCAACACATAGAATGATGTTAATATCTGTAGCATGTACATTTCCTGTGTTTTGAATTGTTACCTGGACAGGTATCATTTCACCAACAGCAGCTGAAGCTTGTTCTTCAGANATATCCACGCCACCAATGAAAACTAGATTTGGAGCTCNTAATCGAAGAGTGAGAATTTGTTCATTGGTATCGCATCCNGGATTATTATCTACAAGACCATCATTATCTGTATCAATAGTACATGAGTCAACCCATTCTGGAGTTTCATCATCATCTCCTCCGTCTGCTGAACTNCCAAAATCNGACAGAACTTTGATTCCAATATTCCGATTACCTAATGCAGCATCAGAGCCAACATTCACTATTGCAACTATTTGCACAGTAGTATATGCAGGCATAGGAGGGAAATACCAAGTCCCGGAAAAGACATCATAATAACAATCAAATTCAGGTTTCTCATCTGTTGAATTAACATCATAACATGCCAATTCAATAGGATATTCTGTCTCAAATCCATCCAATAGAGCGAATTCAACTGCGTGTGGTGTTGCCCATCCTGCAAGTGCGTTCATTCCTGGCTCAGAATCCCAATTTCCATCCCCTTTCTTGGTGTGGTTATGTAATGTAGGAGTGTCTGCTACGTTTCCATTATTTGTTAAGTTCATGATAAATCGGACAGTTCTTCCAGGAGCAGTCGTTTTCACAGAACTTTCAACATATGGATCAAGNGTGATTTGCATGTCATGATATTCATTTACATTAATTGTTAATTGNATTACGTCTCTAAGACGTGTGCCTTCCCATGCTTCCTCTGAGAATATAGAAATCGTCACCTGATAGGTCCCTGCAGCTACTTGATCAGGAGCNTCAACATGAACCATTACTGTTTGGTTTTCATCGCGTTGTAATTCTGACATATCTGAGCGGAAAATTTCTACATTCCATGGTTGAGATAAACCATTAGAATCTGTAATAGAGGTGATTCTCATATCATAACGATCNGGTCCATTTCCTCCATTCATTATGTCAANAGGAACTGCCCATGTTTCTCCAGGGTTCATGTCATTTTCAAGAGATTCTGTAGTGGCATCTAACTCATAGACGTGTTTTACCATTGTCGAAAGCGTTACCTCATCTGATACCTTAGGNGAACCTTGTAAATATGCCTTGATCTTTACAGCNGGCCCTATTCCNGCATCTGCATTTGCTGGAGCGCAAACTGTTGCAAGAACATCATAAGGAACTCCGGTTTGTNACCAAAATCGAGGTACTGTAGGATCATAACGGGTTTCTTGTGTGTAATCGGGAGCGTTTTTGAAATCTAATTCGACATACCAATTTTGCTGACGCCATTGATTCAAAGTCATNGTTTCATTTCTTTCCTCAGGACCNCCTAGTACAGCGAATATTAAATGGCCTGGAGCGAAATTCTTCTTCACCTTGATTGTATATTGTGCACAGCCTGCATCATCNCTCAAATCAGACTTTAATTCCCCTGGAAGTACTTCTTCTGTTCTATCAAATATCTCAAATTCAATATTACCAGATGAACGAATTGATACGTTTATCCAAAGTTCTAGGACATCGTATGTCCCCTTTTCCACAGATTTTACAGGTTCTCCNGTGGACCATCCTTTAACNAACACNACCCANGTTCCTGGCTCTTGTGTTGTTGGAACGTTTACCTCAAGATTNTTNGTTACAGAAGCNCCTGGTTCTAACGANACCGTGAGAGGGAATTTAATCCCCCAACCGTATGGTAGTAACCATTCTTGCTGACCCTCTAATGTATTTGGNTCATAAAACTGGAATGTNTCATANACATTNCCAGTATTTGTGATAGTAATTGANAAAATTGCCGTTCCTCCTTGTTCAATATCGCTCTGAGTATGACTAGTATCCAATTGAATTCCATGAACTACATCCATTAGAGTGCTTGTCAGTCTATCGCTTCGAATTGCTGGATCTTTGTAAGAAATTGCAGAAACAATGATGTTAGCCACTTCNTCTTCATTTGCTTGGTANATTGAAGGGGCAATTACTCTCATGTAAATCTCAACTTTTTCTCCCCCAGCTAGATAAATTGGAGTATCTGGGAAAATCGTGGTATGATTATTGGAGAAATAAACTGTAGCAGACCAATTCAAAGGAATACCACTCAGATTAATTGAGAAGGTATCTGCTACTAGATCAGGGGGGCCTGGAGTAGTATTGTTTACTGTAAGATTGTACATTGTTTGTTCACTTGGTTCAATTACATGATAGAAGGTTTCTCCTTCTTGTAGACCCACTTCTACTTGACCTGTGAGTACGTGAACATAACAGAGAGTGTACGTATTCTGATTTGATTCTTCATTACATTTGTTAGTATCAGACCATGCGATATGTGCACCACTACCTAAATCATTAGCAAAAGCAGGAGGTTGGCCTAATTCAGGTGAGTTGCCTGAATTCGGACCTAATTTATCTGACTGCCATGTGGATACTACTGTCGGTTCCCAAGGATCTAGTACTGCAGCCGCAATAGAATTCAACGGCCAAGATGGTTGATCGTTGGTATGATTCAGTCGAGCGTACATGATTGCTTCACCCTGCGTAGCATTGCTATTATCAAGCCAAGTAATGTGGACATTGTCTCTTGCATCAGTTAGAATTGCTGGCATATATGATGATGGAGAATATGGGGTCCCTTGTGGTATTCCATTCGGTCCTTCGAAATCAGAAATCCTAGTATCTACAATTTGTTTGATTCCGTACGATGGTAATCCACCTTCAACTCCATCCCAAGTAGCTGCACCACGTAATCTTAGACGGGAGTAAAAGACCTCGTAATTCACATTCTTTTCGAATCCATAGCCCCTACCATCCATCCATGTAAGGTGAGTATTTCCTTGACTGTCCACTGCAATAGATGGGTGGAAACTAAACGCATCATCTAATGTAATTCTTGTATCGTTAACTACAACCAAATGACCGTAACCATTTGAATCCATTTCTGGTCCTATGTCTTCAGTATATGCGTTTCCGGATGTACTGGTTGCGGATGTGCCTCTTGTCCATCCCGGAGAAGGGTTATCGAGTAAGGCATGAGGGGCCAGTACTGTCATGAAAATTTCACGTGAGTTGTTGGTGGCCAAATACACCATAGCTTCAACAAGTAATTGCATCTGTTGTGAGCCGCCTCCAGAAGCTGGGAAATTGTAAACTTCTCCTCCTGCATCTGTATTACGAATTGTAGAGCCAGGACATATCCTAGGGTTTGTATTCACTACACCATTTGGACAGTTTGCCAAATCAGACATGTGAGACTGGATTTGTGTCCCTCCTCCCCATGTGCTGCCTGCCATTGGAACTGGAACTATGCCTGCTCGGACACAAGCATCGTGAGCCTCGTTGATAGACGCGGTGTCATCAGCTTGCTGAGCAGGATCTCCATTTCGAGGGCCTTCGTCAGAAATTGGAATTACAATCTTTGTTGCATTAGGATTCCATTTGTGATCAGCAGATGTAGGTGGGTTTCCTGGAACGTTTCCAGATGCATCTTTCCATGAAAGGCATGCCCATGTAGATGATGGGCCCCAATCTTCACCAGAACTTCCAGTCACTGCGCCACCATTGAATATGAAATTCTGAAGTTTTCTAATTCCTCCACTATCATCTCCAGGGAATTGGCCAAGATGGGTGTTTCGAGGTCCTTGAGAACCGCTACCACCTGTTTGATATGCTGTAGAACAGGTATTACTCTGTCCTGCAGATGGGATCCCGTATCCTAGAATTGCATAGATTGTCTCGTATACTGTGATATTGGCATCTTCTAACATCGGCTTAATTCCTCGGAAATATCCTCCACTGCTGAAACTACCACCATAGAATACAGTACATACGTCTGCCCACTCAGAATACATCGATCCAGAGGTATCGATTGGTACAACCATCTCTACCTTTCCTCCTCTTGTATCGTCCCAAACAATCTGAACATAATCATCAGCGTCAACAGCAATGTCTGGGTGTCCTTTATGCCCAATTACTGGTGTAATCATTGAGTCGTCAATTGCTGTAATGCCTGCAGTTCCATCAAATTCAATCATAGAATAGTAGATTTGTGGTTGGAAATAGAACTTTTCCAAAGGATCGAATGAATCTTCCCAAACGATATGTGCATTGTCCATTGAATCAACAGCTATTGCTGGCCAATCTCTATCTTGTTGACGTTGACTCACAATCATATCATTAACAACTGAGATTACACTTTCATCAGCTGCACTACCATCTTGTGGGTGCAAAGAGGGGTCTAGAACTGTATATTTGATTGCATGTTGACTTGATTTATCAGTCCAAGTAACGTGAACTCTGTCTTGACTATCAATTGCAATATCGGGATGCCAAGCGCGGTGGATTCCTGGGTTTGAAATCTGTGTGGCATCGATTAATGGGTCTGCTTGACCGTCTCCATCAGTGTCTGCTCTAGGATCGAGCATTGTGTAAAACAAATGTTGTGTATTTCTACTCCAAACAAAGTGAATGTTGCCTTCACTATCTGCTGCCATAGACACCATTCTTTCATTCATTGGGCCTCCATCTACAACACGAACTGCGTCTGTAATTACCACCTCTGCAGCTTCTACCTCATCAGAGGGTACAATCAATGTCGTACTCAAAACCATCAGGATTGTGAGCATTAGGCTATTGGTCTTCATTCTGTAAGTCATGGTATACACCTACGGTTCAACAAGCATACAACCGCATTGACACATACTTAAGCGAAACCTCTAGAGGTCACGTTTCAAGTCATACCCATTCATCTACATCAAAGGAAGAACCAAATGACATTTCATCTTTAATTTCAACTTCTGGTGCTTGTTCTGAATTTGGACCTGGTTGTTTGTTCTCCCAATCATCTACAGGGCCGGGCTTTCCTTCTCCAACTCCATAATTAAATCTAATTTCATGGATTATTGCTAGTTTACTAAGCCAGATTGTTCTTAATGAATCCATGAATAAATGTTGATTAAGACCATCGAACCAAATTGGTCGAGAAATATTGAATGCTTGGAGAGGTCCACTATTCTCTGATTTACGCCCTATGTGTAAGGTCCAATCAAATCCCCCCTTAATTAGTCCAAGTCTTGCTTCATGTAACCATTCTTCCCATGCAACTGGATCAGATTCAGAATGGGACTTCATTTCTTCTTGTTGACCAGTGTCAACTCTGGTTACAGAGCCTACGATAACTAGTGACCTTTTTTTAGGAATTACAACATTGAATAAATGCCCATTCCTAGTTGGTGGATATCTTACGTGTAAATGCATTTCAGCACGACTGTCTGACAATGTTTTGAATTCTAGGCCTTCTTCACTAAGCCATTGTTGAATGGATTTGATGGCGTCTCTAGTCTCCATGTATTAGCGGTTGAGGGCAACCTATTTCAGGAGTACGAGAATTGAGGATATATCTTCTAATATGGATTTAGCCGATTTCGAATTTCTCAATTGTCTACGATTGAGTAAGTCTACAACATCACATACTGC
>PADI01000060.1 GCA_002702985.1 Methanobacteriota archaeon | reverse complement strand
TTGTGGGCACATGATACCTCAAACTCTTCGACTTGGATGGTTGCTGATATCAGAAGCGGTAGTAGCGCCGGCAGTGACCCCGGATCTTACATGGAAATTTTAGTCGGCGATACAATCTACTTCGATGCGAATGATGGAAGTGGCCACCGTGAATTGTGGGCGCATGATACCTCAGACGCCTCAACTTGGCAAGTCTCTGATCTGAGTAACCCCGGAGATTATATGCAAATTTTAGTCGGCGATACAATCTACTTCGATGCGAGAGATGGAATCAACGGCCAAGAATTGTGGGCATTTGAAACAGTATCAACACAACACAATATCATATACGGATGATAAGAGAGAATGAAGGCGGGCTCAAACCTCTAGCAAAAAGTGAGCCAATCTTTTGAGCCAATCTGCGATTTTAGGCCCTATTTGCAGTATGGCGCCGAGAGAGGGATTTGAACCCCCGCGTCCAAGGGACAGTGGATTTCGAATCCACCGCAATACCGGGCTATGCGATCTCGGCAGGTCTCAAGCCACCTGCCTTCCCATCATAAGTCTCACTAGGTACTGTAGTAGCGGTAAAGACTGAATTAAGGTACTACTTGGCAAGCACATGATGGTTCGAATCGAGGTTGAAGGCGTAATTCATGATGTGAAGGTAGAAGAAGGAATTACAATTGACAAAATTCTAGATAAAATCGGTGTACTTCCAAGTACCGTACTTGTTACTCATAAAGACAAAATAGTTCCTCATTCGACGAAAATCAATTCAGATGTTGAATTGGGGACAATCATAGTTTCATCCGGTGGATGATTAAACATAAAATTCAGGAGACGGTTCAGACGGATTCAACAATGAGTCAAGTTCAGTCTGATCTAGAGCAATCTCTCTTCGTATGCGTTCAGCGGTGCTCTCAGTAGTATCTATGCTAATTTCTAGTGCAATTCCGAGTTTCTCTTCTACCCAAGATGCTAATCGTTGCCCAGTAATTACATCTACAGTTGACCCTAATGTTTCAGCAACTGCACATGCAGCTGGAACTGACCTTAGTGGAGCCATCCCAGCAAGTAATCCTGCCATACCTATCATTCCTGCTTCAGGGGCTGTTGTTGAAGCAATTACTCCTCTTTCTGCAAAGGCATCACGAGTGTCGGCATCTGAACAAACTAAATGGATAGAATGTTCCTCAACGTCTGCTTGAAGGCCAACCAGTATCAAGAGTAGTTCAGCATCTGCCTGATCTAACATTTTCAATATCTTATCAGTTAATTCATATTGACCAGTAGGGGTTAACGGTTGAGAATCTCCAGTAAACACAATTACCGCAAGACCCATGGGAAGTAATACTTGATGAATCTCAATTCTAGGAGGATGTAAGAGACCATCTTTCATAGTCGAATGAGGAGGGAAATCAGGATGCACGAGCCACGCAAGACATTCTGATTCATGTTCTTCAATCAATGCATCAACAATGATCTTACCCACATTTCCAACACCGGGTAAAGCACCGATGAATACCATCTGTTCAGGAAGTGAATCAACTCCATTCATCCAATGAATTTCGGTTCTATTCATTCTTCTTCACCCTCATTTTCTTTAATTGAAGGTAAACTAGCCGCCCAATTTCCAGATCCTACTCCTTTACGTTGCCTTCTTCGTTCTCCTTGACGATCTTCAGGAGAAAACTTCAGTGGAGCTGCTGCTCTCATTTTTGCTCCACAAGTTGGACAAATAGAGTCCAAGGAATAAACATCACACTCAGGACATTTCTGTAGATTGCTGCGTCCCATCTTAACACCCGTTCTCTGGTTTGCTCTTAGGAGGGCTCAAGAACCATTCGGGTAGAATAAGTGTGAAAGTCTCACTCTCGATAGCATTCTACAGATCCGCCGGCACTCTTTACCATATCTTCTACTGTTTTCTGAGCAGAAATCCATGCTTTTTCTGCCAACTTGTAATCGGGAGCGACAACTTCAACCCTATATTCAGGAGCACCATCGTAATAGCAAGACACAGATACTTCATCTTCTTTTGATGATGCACTTTCTGCCCCCAAAAGAGATTTTTTGATCAGTTCAACGCCTTCGTCGTCCCAAACTTCTATCATCATTCGACCACGAATTATAACACTGGATGGGACAATATTCTCTACGGCTAATTCAATAAAATGAGCCACCCAATCTCCTTCAAATCCCATTTCATCTAGAATCTCAGCATTAGCCGAGGCTTCTTCGAATGAACCGTAAAGTGTTCCAAATGTCTCTTCCAACTGAGAACTCATTTTTACTAATTCTGAATCTTTCCAATTATTACGATCTCCTACAATCTTGAGAAGTTGAGATGCTCTTTGTTCATTCTTCCATCCTTGTAGTGTTTCTCTTCGACGTTCTTCACTAACTGACTTTATTGAAACATCAACGCTTCGCTTGTCTTTTCTTACTTTAGTAACGCGAGCAACAGTTCGTTGTCCTTCACGAATATGATCTCTAACTCTAGCAACCCATCCAGAACTTACCTCTCCAACGAAAACAAACGCTCGAATCTCGTCTGAAAATCCATTAAGATCTAAATATGCACCATTCTTCTCAATACTGGATACTGTAACTACGACATATTCTCCTTCTTCAGGATACAAAATATCATCGACAGACATCTAAGAGCCCCCCGATTACTCGAGGACTTCCTGGACCTCGCTACCTACTAAGGACGCTTTTCCGCCAGCAGGTAAAGCGAGAGTTGCACCACAAACAGAACAATTGATTGCAGTAGATGCACGTTCAAAAATTACTAATTCATGTCCACAGTCATTGCAAGTAACACGAAGAAATTTACCAACCATCTATTCCACCTCACTTGTCTACAAGTTCAAACTTCTTAGCTCTCTGACCTGCTGGAGAGTGAGCCTTTCCAGTCTCAGTACACCTGTACACTAAATTGATTCTCTTGGTTGGCTTTTCTCGGCCTTCTGGTTTTGGACGAGGGAAACCACGGTAACCTGCAGTTACTCTTCGGAAACGTCTCTGACCCCATTTTAGTTCAGAGGCTCGCTTCTTCTTGACACGCTCAACGGTATGCTCAGTATGGCGTCCAGCAGCAGGGCTGTATCTCATAACCTTGCGCGGCATCTTAACCATCATGTCACCTCCGTAGCATCTCGGCGACAATCGGCCCCTATTTGAGCGTGTCGTGATTCAATATCCTGATTACAATACAAATATGCACTCAAATGGCATCAATGTTCATGGCTTTAACCAAGTATCGAAGGCCATGGATTGGGCCACCATAGCCTTCTGGTCCCTTCTTTATGCAGGGATACCAGCGGTATTAGCAATGCATCTTCATCGAAAGGTGACCAAAACTTACAAGATTGCTACGCCAATGACTATTCTAGTACTAGCTGGGATAGCCGGAACCGCGAATATGATTGGTCAGAGTACCCACATGGGACCAGTTGAAACTGCTGAAGCTCTTATCCATCTTGTAATTCCCACGAGTATCTATCTCATTGGATCATGTTTAGCAATTTTTGGAGGACCTAGCCCTGTGGGACCAATTCCCAAAAATTGGAGAATAGCTGGGACTATTCTAATGCTCATCTCAATAGGATGGATAATTGTTCAATCATTGCAACCTGAAAGTCTACCTATTCAAACAGCTAGAATGAACGATATTTCAATTTCTTCGTTGCTAATAGGAATCTCCATAGTTGGAGGAATAGGAACAACACTAGTTCTTTCTGTTGAAGAAAAAAGATGGAATGTAGCGATAATCACAATTGTACTATCTGCTGGTTCTATTGTAATTTTAGCACAATTAGCTCTTGAGAAATCCGAATATATTCAAGATTCTCTACAAACAATTATTGGAACAATTATCGGCGTAACATTTGCTCTTTGGATTACATTCCACGTAATTGTATTAATTGAAAAAAATGCTGCCCTACCAAAATCAACTAAACCAATAACTGATGAAGAAAAGGATCTCGTCAAACGACATCTTGAAGCAAATATCGGAGGTATGAAAAATGAGTAAGAAAAACTCATTTCTAGGAATTTTCGTTACCCTGTCAATTATGCTGATTGTTTTAGGATGGATTTCTAACTGGAATATTGAAGATTTTCAAGAAATAGGAAATGACATCCTAGTTAAATCAGTCATGGCGATGACTGTTACATGGTTGATTCTTGCTACTTCTAGTACCAGTATATTGCATAGAGGAAGTGCGCCTGTAATTCAAACAATTACTCTTTTGTTCTTATCTGTTGGAGGACTAGGTCTTATTGAAATTTTGAATGGAGAGATTTCAAGAGGAATGTTAGCAACAATTACAATCCAATGGGTTGGATTCGTATTTGGAACTATAATCGTGATTTTTACCGTTCTTACCGTTGTTACTGGAAGTCAAGAAGATGAAGAAGACCCGCTATTAGCAATGGATAAATAATTATCAAAACTTACGATCAGGATTCTTCATATTCCACCTAGATTTCTTCTGAGGTTTGTCTTCTACAGGTCTTCTAGTCACCATTCTAAGAGCCATTACAATGAGCATTAAGGCAATCAAGCCTCCTACAGGAGCATACATCACCAACGGAGAAGAGGGATTAATTCTAGTGGCATCATATGGATACGCATCAGTATTATCTCCAACTCCGTCACCGTCTGAATCGGTAGTCTCTCCAGCATTATTTGGGAAAGCATCAGAATTATCCCCAACTCCATCTGAATCTGAATCGAAGGTTTCAGTAGGATCATCGGGGAAAGCATCAGAATTGTCTCCAACTCCATCAGAATCGATATCGCTTGTTTCTGTGGAATCAGATGGGAAGGCGTCCTCTGTGTCTACAATTCCATCCCTATCAGAATCTACACCAATGATTTCAATGACATTTTCAAGCACTATTGTAGTACGGATTCCTCCAATTTTTAACATTGTAATTTCTACAGAATAATTTCCTAATTGAGCAGATTCAGGAACTNATACACTGAAATTCCATTTGCCCTCTGTAGGACTTTCTACCTGCCCTCTCATTGGCNAAGATNNCCATTCTCCAANNGGTGCAGGACCAGACAATGGAGCGAAAGGCAAGGTAGACCAATCNANCTGAACNGGATAACTATAATCNCCACAACAAGTGCCNACNCCAAGAGCNCCTTGATCNCCTTGGCCCCAGCAACTAATCGTACCATTCTCTGCTAAAGTGCAAGTGTGTCGTTCACTTGTTTCTACCTTCACTACTGAAGATGTGCCTTCAACGTGCCTAGGTAGCAGTATTTTCGTATTTTTCGAATATGGACCTTCTCCACCTACTGTTCTCAACCAATTCCTTCCCCAACAATTTACTGTTTGATTTTCGAGAACTGCACACGTATGATGGATTCCTGCATCTACATCTATGACCTTCGCTCCATTAGGCAATTCAACAAACACTGGGACATGGGCATTAGTAGTGGTATTGTCACCGATTGTCCCATAACCATTCCAACCCCAACAGACCAGTGAAGCATTATCCAGAACCGCACAGGAATGCTGGGCACCAACTGAAAGAGAAACTGCTGATCTTTCCTCGGGTAAAGCTACATTTGAACCTGGAGAAGAAGTAGGTAAATTACTCCCTCCATCTCCATTTTGTCCTTCGTTATCTTTCCCCCAACACATTATACCTCCATCGTCAAAAAGTACGCAAGTGTTGTCATATCCAACGCCTACATCTACTAAATTTCTATTTGCAGGTAGTTCCACATTCACAGGAGAATATTGAGAGGATGTTTCATCTTGTCCGTTACCTAATGCGCCACTGGAGTCCTTACCCCAGCACATCAATGAACCATCGTCTAATATCGCACAGGTATGCGTCCTTCCAACACCTGCCGTGACGATTGTTCTATTCTGAGGTATATCTGCAGGCATCACCGGATTTGAATAACGATTCGTGGTACCATCTCCTGCCTGTCCTTCGGTATTATCTCCCCAACAATATAACGAACCAGAAGAGGTTAGAGCACAAGTACGGTAATTTGCGGCATAAATTGCTTGGAAAGTAGAATCATCGGGAGAGATGATTGATGCTTCAGGTCTTTGATGATACGAATTTCCTCCACCATCTCCCAATTGTTCTTCATTATCCCGACCCCAACAAATAGCAGAACCATTGTCTAGAATTGAGCAGGAATGATAGGTGCCCAATGAGAGCACGGAAAAATCCTCCATTTCTCTTCCTTCTTGGAAGTATTCGAAACGAAGTGAGGATACTCCTTGTATGGCACTGAGATCTAATGTACATTCTATTTCTTGACCGGCGTTTACCACTTCTGAATCACAAATTAAATCGTTAGACTCAACTTCATTAGCGGAAACATGCGAAAATGGAATCAGCACAAAAAGAAGAGAAATCAGTACAGCAAGATGACGCGCACTCATGCCTATGACTCAACCAATTAGGTTTCAAAACATTCGATAATATCGAGAGATTTTCGTAGTTTTAACTTCGGCAAGCCTCATAAGAACGGGATAGGTCGCGAGGCTGTCGAGGTGAGCTAATGAGTAAGGGTACTCCGTCCATGGGTAAGCGCCAAAAGATTGTTCATTTGCGCTGCCGACGCTGCGGAAGACACGCATATCACAAGCAAAAGCGTGTTTGTTCTGCCTGTGGATATGGCGCGACTGCTCGACGTCGAAAATATCGATGGTCAAAGAGAAACCGACTTATCGGTAGTAAGTGATTTTGCTCAAGAACCATAAGGTGGCTACTCAACCAGAGTTCGAGGACCCATGTGCGGCATCATAGGAATTCTCGCTCCAGAAGGGGAGGAAGTCCGACAACAACTCTATGATGGACTCCTCGTTTTACAACATCGAGGTCAAGATGCTGCTGGGATGGTCACATGCGATAAAGAGAGATTTCATCAGAGAAAATCCAATGGAATGGTCAATGATGTGTTTAGACAACACCACATGGATCTGTTAGGAGGAAAAATGGGCATAGGACATGTTCGTTATCCTACAGCTGGTTCCTCTTCATCGGCAGAAGCTCAACCATTCTACACAAATTCGCCTTATGGGATGGCTCTCGCACATAATGGAAATCTTACCAATGCAAGAGAACTATTGCATGAAGTAATCCACCATGATAGAAGACATGTTAACACAAATAGTGATTCTGAAATTCTTCTAAATATTCTTGCTAGTGAACTCGGACGAACTCATTCAACACAAATTGATGGAGAACTATACCTTGATTGTGAAGATTTATTCGATGCAATAGAGAGAGTTAATTCGCGTGTTAATGGATCGTACGCTGCTGTTAGTGTATTATCAGGATATGGAATCTTAGCATTTCGAGATCCTTTCGGAATTAGGCCACTAATTCATGGATCAAAGAAGGATGATAATGGAAAAGAAACTCATGTTTTCGCCTCAGAAAGTGTTGCTTTGACCGCTTTAGGATGTGAAATCATTGGGGACGTCGGCCCGGGAGAAGCAGTATTTGTTGATGAAAATGGCAGAGTGAGACGGAGGATATGTCATCCATCTCCTGTGATGAATCCCTGCATATTTGAGCAAGTATACTTTGCAAGACCTGATTCTGTGATTGATGGTATCTCAGTATATGAGTCAAGAATTAAGATGGGTGAGAAATTAGCAAACCGTATTATGCAAGAAAGACCAGAACATGGAATTGACGTAGTAATGCCAATCCCAGACAGTGGAAGAATTTCTGCAATGGAAGTAGCGAGGACACTTGGATTAGAATACAGAGAAGGGTTCGTCAAAAATAGATACGTAGGGCGAACTTTCATCATGCCAGGACAAGCAATACGACAAGATAGTGTAAGGAAAAAATTGAACCCAATACCCCATGAATTTGCAGGAAAAAGAGTCCTCTTGGTAGATGATAGCATTGTTAGAGGGAACACATCAAGAAAAATCGTACAATTAGCAAGGGACGTAGGTGCAAAGGAGGTATTCTTTGCTAGTGCAGCACCTCCTGTTCTACATCCAAATGTGTATGGAATCGACATGCCTGCTAAAGAAGAGTACATTGCCCATAATCAAACAAATGAAGAAATAACTCAAGCTATTGGAGTTGATTGGCTAATTTATCAATCTCTAGAAGATCTTGAAGATGCGGTAATTGAAGCCGGAAAGGGAGTTGTAACTCAATTTGATTCATCATGCTTTACTGGAGAATATGTATGTGGAACAATTTCTGCAGAATACTTGTCATCTGTAGGAATGGCTAGAAATGATGAAGCCAAGACAAACAAAAATTCTTCAGATGAGACTATTGAAATCCACAATAAAGAATAATCTCAATCATCAAAGAATGGGCAGCGCTAAAGCCCTCCGGTTTATTCCAAGTTCATGCCCCACCGAATTGAGGCCTTACGTCGGGTCCCGTGTGAGAGTAGAGTGAGAGCGTGTGACATCTCACGAGATGGAAGTTTGTTAATTTGGACAGATGATGCATGTAATCTACACTATCTCAATTTAGACAAAGATAGTCATGCAAAATCATTTCCTCTTGAAGAAGAAGTAGATCACCTGTTATGTCTATCAAATAATTCAGTTCTGGTTGGTACATTTTCAAGAGATGCTCATTGCATGTCAGAAAAGGGAGAAATCCTATGGAGAATTAATGCTGCTGGAGGAATTGAACAATTAGTTGGAACCATTGACAGAACACGATTTTTAGCAATTGATGGAATGAGGGCTGCAATTCTTTTTGAGTCAGATGGAAATGAAATTTATCGCCATATAGGTAGACAATTTATCCTCTCTGCGATTCGGCCAGACGGAGGAGCTTTTGCATTAGCGGACGATACTGGAGTTGTAGAATTGGTATCGAGTACAGGCAAAATAATCGCTATAAAGAAGCCAAGATCCTCAGAAGGAGACAGAGTTACTGCCATGACGTTTAGGCCAGATGGGGTATTAGTTATTGCATCCGAATGCAATGGCCTAACCGATTCAGAAACACCTCAGATTGCATTAGATTGTATTTCTAATAATGGTGAACATCTGCATACTGTAGAAATTGATTCTAATGCATCAGTACTTTTTGGAACTACTCAAGGGATATTAGTTGGCATGGAAAATGGAGATGTTGAAGAACATAAAATTGGAACAAGTGAACCCATTATTTGGGCTAAAACAGGATATGAAGTGAAAGATGTAAGACCTCATGATGACGATATTATTGTAGGATCTTGGTTCCATCTTCGAAGATATCTTTCTCCAATGGAGGAAGCTTGGTCAATAGAACACCCAGGATTGATTGATAGAGTATCATCAGATTCAGGTGGAAGAATTATAGCAATATCAGGAGATAATCGAAATGATTACACTAGAATTGATCGAATCGATCTGTACAATCCAGATTCTCAAAGATTTGAGATTGAGGAGGAGGATGCCCTACTAATAGCAGATCAAGACTTGTTTGGAGGAGCAGTAGGAGGAAATATTGGAACAGATTTATCTGAGGCCTTAGAAAATACCGGAAATGCATCTAATGAGGATTTCGAAGAGATAGAAGATATACTAACAGAGGAAGAAATGAAAATCTATAGAACGAATCATGCAAGCGAAGATGATTTAGATGAATTGTTATCCGAACTGGAAGAAGATGTTGATTCTGAAAACGAAAATATTTCTGAAAATGAAGGAATTGAGGATCTCATAGAAGGAATAATTGATGATGATTCNTTTAGNTCTCTACCTCCTATTGCTGATGCTGGACAAGATAGAAGAATCGATGTAGGNGAAGANGGGACTGCAATGGTCACATTGGATGGAAGAAGTTCTCAATGCTCAGATGGGGAAATCGAATCATGGGAATGGAGGGATTCAGCAGGGCTACCAATTGGTAATTCTTCGGCATTAAAAGTACGACTAAAACCGGGAACTCATCAATTTACTCTAAGCATTTTGAGTAGCAAAGGGATGGCATCCTCTGACTCTGTCTCTATTCAAATCATGGGTGATGAAGATTCTGACGATTCTTTCGACGTACTTCTTGAATAATCATAAAGAAGACAAAGCGTCCTTTAGAACAGGTAAAGCATCTTCCCAATTAGCTACTATCCCGTAATCTGCNACTCCAAAAATTGGAGCATCTGCGTCTTTGTTAATAGCAACAATATATTTCGAAGAACGCATNCCTGCAAGNTGTTGAATNGCACCNGAAATNCCTACAGCAATATAGAGAGTTGGAGTAACAACCTTCCCAGTTTGACCTACTTGGATGCTNTGTGAAAGNCCCCATTCATCGACTACTGCTCTAGAAGCTCCCACAGCAGCACCTATCTGATCGGCCACAGATTCTAACTGACNCCAATTATCGATATTACCCATTCCTCTACCTCCTGAAATTACAATNTCTGCTTCTGAAACATCAAGACGTTCNCTTGCTTTCGCAATTGCTTCCATTACAGTAACGGATACGTCAGAAGAGTGATTCACAGTAGATACTGNTGCAGAACCNCCAGAACCTGAAGGAGTAAAGGCATTAGGGCGAATAGTAAGAATACAGTCTCCAGATACATTNACTTCTTCCATGGCCTTTCCAGAATATATTGGACGAGANACAGTTAGGCCNGATGAAACACCAGTAGCATCTTGAATNACTGGAATTTTCCTTGCAGCAGCCAATCTGGATGCAATCTCACGACCATTTGGAGTAGCTGCTGCAAAAACAGTGCCCCCTGAAATCGCACTATTCAAAGCAGTAGACCAAGAGCCTCCATCAAATGATGAAAAACAATCACCTTCAACTCCAATTACNGCNCCTACTCCGTCAATTGATGCAGCAGAATCAGTAGCAATACCCCCAGGGCAAAGTATGGTAGGGCTTGAACCTAATGAGGTTGCAGCAGCAACCATTTGAGAGGTTACAGGATGTAGTCCGTTTTCGTTTGTCTCAGCAATTATTGTAATATCCATTCTAACACCACCTAGAGTACCTTCGCCTCATTTCTTAATTTCTGAACAACTTCAGAAACACTATCTGCTCCTTCAAACATCTGTCCAGGAGCTTTTTCATCTGGAGGAGATTGAGAATTAATCACTGCTGATGAACCTGAAACATCAACTCCTAGGGAATCTGGACTCATAGAATCGATTGGTTTCTTCTTAGCCATCATTATTCCCTTTACATTTGGTCTCCTCAACTCAGTAGAAGTTTTGTCGAAAGCAACAACACAAGGAGCACTNACATTTACTCTCTCNGAACCACTCGATGCAGGACGAAGAACGCTAAATACNNCTCCATCATTTGATATTTCNGAAGCATTAGTTACACAGGCTGCACCGATTAATTCAGCAACTCCTGGACCCGTACTTCCAGAGTTAGTGTCTGCAGCTTGCTTACCACAGAAAACAACATTTGCACCTATTTCTCTAACTGCGTTGGCCAATAATCCTTGAATTTTTGTTGAATCTAAAGATATGAGATCTTCGACAACAATGTGAGCAAGTGCATCTGCACCAACAGCGGCAGCATCTCTAAGCCCTTTTTCTGAACGAGCAGGGCCACAAGTGATTGCCGTAACCTTAGCACCCGAAGATTCCTTCATACCCAATGCAGCTTCTAGAGCATATTCGTCAAATGGGCTAATTGACCACTTACTAACACTCGATTCATCTACTCTATCTCCACTAATGGAAATCTTTGCAGTCGTATCCGGAACGTACTTGATTAGAACAGCTATATCCATAATTCCACTACTCTCGTAACCCGTCGATAGAAAACGCCTCTATCAAGATTAGGCATAGAAAAAAAACTCAAAAGAACTAGTTTTGNGGATACGGATGCATTTTTTCATCNGGAAGTTGCCTAATCCTATCTAATGCGCGGACAGCAATTTTCCAACCAATTACACCNACAATAATNCCNGTAAATAAATCCCAAACATAGTGTTGTTTNGTNGTCATGATACTAATACTCAGNAAGAAAAATTCAATCCAAANTANTGCAATGAATATCTTTACTAATTGTGATTCTGAAGACCTAATTCTCATCCATCTACTAATTGCTCTTGTGAGAAAATATGAATGAGCGATATGGAGACTCGGCCAAGCATTCCAAGGTTCATCCATTGAATGCATTAAATTAAACAAATTACTGTACAAACCATCTCCTTCTAAAACATGAATTGGAATCTGATCTCGCATATCAATTTCAGCNGGCAGAATAAGGAAAATCATAGTNCAAAATAAAGTTGCNATAGACAACATTTGAACTCCAGCAATTAATTCCAAGCGGGAGCGATCATCCTTAGGAGAACAAAAGAGTGTCACTGGATAATATAGGTATAGAGCCATGTAAGGCACAACCATCCAAGGAATAACTGGGATTGTACGGTCAATTGCAAACTCAGGGTCCCATACTGTCACTCCATTGGCAGCAACAAATTGATTCGTAGAAAAATAAGGGAAAGCAATTGCAATTAATCCAAAAATCAAGATATGAAATAGGAACAAATTACCTGCAAAAAAATGCCTTTGATTCCAAGCAGGACCCCATATTAATGGCCAGGGAGCAGATATTTTATCTGCGACCTTATCTAGAAGTNCTTGCAGTCTGCTCATAACCTTCGATTAATCATTAGGCATCTAATCTTCGCCATCAATTAATTGAACAGAATCTCTTTTTGATACTCTTCCTTCGATTTTCACTCGACCATACCATCTAGACCAACCAGGAAACTTTTTNTGACTAATTCGGGAAAANGCAGAATCTGAAAATACATGAGCTATTGTTTTACATGGAGGAGCAGGTGACGTAATTTCAATTATACATTCTCCAATNGACAATATTGAACCTGAATTCAACATAGACCAATCAATTCCTGAAATAGTTAGATTCTCTCCTACTGCTCCTTCTTTTATTGGATGTCCTTCATTAATTAATGCATCAATTAACTCCAATGAATAAATACAAACTGCTCGTTCTGGCCCACCATGATGTTTGAGATCATTCTGTCGATCTCCTTCAACTCCTGAAAACAAAAGTCTGGTTGATTCGACAGGAAACTTGGGAACCCCTCCGTTAGGATTAACGTTGATTGAAGAAATAAATCCAGAAATAACACTAATCACCCCAATATGTTTCACGAATGGCTTGATTCGCTTCCATACAGGCAACTACATCTGAAGGACGGTCGGGCATTGATTCTATTCCTGCAAGATGGGAAAACATAGGTTCCACATTGGACATATTCACTACTCCCCATCCTACTTGAGTACATGCAGCAATAGGGGAAATTGGCGCCGTACCAGAAGTAGGATCCCATGTTGAAAAACCAGGATACCAAGCCGAGAGATTTAATGCATTTCTTAGATCCTGATTGGAGACTGAAAGATTAGATCCGTTGACCAATAATCCCTGTCTTTCTGAGGAAGCTCCTGAGCCTTGATCTCCTCCCAAATCTCTTAATTGAGTTAATACAAGGCTAAGGATCCCAGCAGTTCGAGGNGTTGCGAATGATGTACCNGAAGTCTCNTGATAACCATCAATATCATCATGATTAGGTAACATTTGAGTCCAATCGGCCGCAATATCGGGATAAGATCCGCTCATTATCTCTTTTTGATCGTCTCCCTCTTCTGCGTAACCAGATATACCAATTGACCAAGGAGGTCCTGCAGTCGAATCTTGAATTGCTGGAGAGGGAGAATTGTCTGCCGCTCCAGTGTGAACCTTATGATTTTCAACAACTGCAACTCTTGTTGCATCTTCTATTCCAGGTACTGGGACACTACCTATTGGACCAAAAGAAGTTGAAATAATATCTACTAATGGTTGATTAGCTGCAGCCAATACTGCAGCATCACTAAATCCTTCAACAAAGAATATTATCGCGTCAGGATTAGCATCTAAAACGGCTCCTGTAACTGCAGTACCATGACCATCAGAAGGATCATCTAAAATTGGGATATCAGTTCCATCATCAGGAGTTGTTCCAATAATTCGAGTTCCCGGGAAATATACAATATCGCTAGAAGTGATTATATCCCAGCAATCTTCCTTATCGGATTCATATCTTTCTTCCCATGTTCCATTCTGAGTCAGATTACAAGTCATTGTTACTCCTAATCCTTCTAACAACCAATCTGGCAAGGTTTCATTCAAAATAAATCTCTCATGATAAACGTTAATTCCAGTATCAATAGGAGCAACAACGCTGTAAGCGCCGAAGTTTGGCTCATCAATTTCTATAAGCTGTTCTTCATCATCCGAAGACAAGCATCCAGACAATGAAGAGAGAATTAGCAACGTGCAGAGAAGTAGCACTCTCGGCATCTGCATACCTCCTCGCAAGCAGACATATGGTTTGAGGTTAATTACACTACGAACGAGAAACAATGACAAGAGTACCTGGCCATTCTTCATTCTTATTGGCCTTGAATATCTTTAGTACATCTAAACCTGATGAATTTACTAATGAAACCCATTCAGATTCAGAAAGTGTAGTCATTCTAACTCCAACTTTCTCAGGCCATTCTAAACTCTCTTTGTTCTCTAAGTAATGATCTACTCCAAAGGCAAAAATTCCTCCCTTGACCAACCATTTACTTCTTACATTTTTAAGAAAATCAGGAATATTATCTAAGTAATACAAAACTTCCATTGAATGAACTAAGTCTACTTTTTCAGGCGGTGACCAAGACGACAAATCTGAATGGAAATAAAGGCCTTCTGGATCTTTCTCTAAAGCACGAACTATCATTGATTTTGCACCATCCACCCCCATTGCTAAAGAACAAGAAGGGTTGTTTTTTAGTGAACGGACAACCCAACCATTTCCACAGCCTGCATCGATTGCAGAGAATCCTCTTTCTATCGATTCTGGTGACATTGCATCAAATGCGGCATCCAATATCTCTTGAACAGCAGGAGTATGCCCCCTAGCCATACCTTCGTCTTTACCGATATCTGCCCATTCACTGAATACATCGACAGCCCGACGCATCTAATCCCTCATAATTTTCTAGTGAAAGACTGGATGCCAGTAATATGACGAGCTAGAATTAAATTATGAATGTCGTGAGTTCCTTCATAAGTTTTCACCGATTCAAGATTATTCATGTGTCGCATAATTGGATATTCATCTGTGACACCATTGGCCCCATGAATATCTCTGGCAACTCTAGCAATCTCAAGTGCGATGTCTACGTTGTTCATTTTGGCTAAACTAATCATCTCGGGGAACCAATCATCTTCATCGATTCTACGACCAAGGTGATAAGCGAGAAGTTGGCCCTTTGTTATCTCTCTTAGCATGGTAGCGAGTTTCATTTGGATAAGTTGGTATGCAGCTATTGGATGATCGAATTGTATTCGCTCCATAGAATAATTCTTTGCAGCATCAAAACAAGCCTGAGCAGATCCTATTGAACCCCAAGCAATCCCATATCTAGCACGATTCAAACAGGAGAATGGGCCACCTAGACCCTTGGCACCTGGTAAGTAACGATCTTCAGGAACAAAAACATCTTGGAGAACTAATTCAGATGTCACAGAAGCGCGTAGAGAATGTTTGCCCTTCTGTTCAGGTGCACTAAATCCTTCATCATCTTTTTCAACAATAAATCCTCGAATTACTCCATCTAATTTTGCCCAAACTATTGCAATATCTGCTACAGTACCATTAGTGATCCACATCTTAGCTCCATTTAGGATATATCCTCCGTCAACCTTTTCTGCTTTGGTAACCATTCCACCTGGATTAGAACCATAATCAGGTTCAGTTAATCCAAAACATCCAATTATCTCTCCAGTCGCCATTTTAGGTAAATACTTGTGCTTCTGTTCCTCTGTACCAAATTTATGGATAGGGTGCATGGAAAGAGAACCTTGAACACTACAGAAAGAGCGCAGGCCAGAATCACCACGTTCTAATTCTCTACAAACTACGCCATAAGCGGTATAGGACATTCCTGCGCACCCATATTCTTCAGGAACAACCATTCCTAAGACGCCCATATCACCTAAATCTTTGATCCATTCTTCAGGGAAATAAGCTTCATTGTATGCCTTTTCGATATTAGGAATTACCTTTTCGTCTACCCAATCTCGAACCATATCTCTGAGCATGATCTCTTCTTCATTCAGCATTTTGTCTACATCAAAGAAATCCAAGGCCTCGTATGCCATATCTAGTCCCCTTGTTGAACGGCCTTGAGAGACCTGTTTGAACCTTACCGATGGTTGATTACTACCTAACACGCTTCTTTCGTTGTTCTCTCTTGTCTCTAAGCGTAGGCTCAAGACCCTTTCGTTTTCTTCGCCACCTGTTGTATGATGCTTGCATTTTAGGACTATTCATGAAAATTAGCCCTAGTACAATTCCAGGTACACTAACCACAACAACAACAGCCAAGGCATAACCTGCCAAACTAGTAAGCAATGGATCTTCAATTTCAATTGGAATGAAATTTATTGCATCGCCTCTTGAGTTCAAAATCCATCCCTCTGCTTCGGATGTACTCCAAGAACAAACTACTGGACGAGTAGCTACGTCAAGTTGTTGATTTGCAGCATCTACATGATTATACCAAGGGAAGGATTCTTCAGAATCAGGACGATGATCAATCAATCCAAATGGTATTGTAGCAATTATCATTCTATTTTCAGTATGTCCACAAATTTTGGTAAACTCTCCTGATAAATCGCTAAGAATTACAGCTTCTAAGGTCGACTCCCCTTGAGAAGAGTCATCAAGACGAATAGTCGCAATATTTCTATTGGAACCTACTGCAACACAAACTGGGATATTTCCTTGATCACATTCAATGTCATTCCAAATCACTGCTGACCCACCCAACCATGTAATTTCATGGTCATCATCAATTATTCCAATCCCGTCTAATTCAGTAGAAACGACACATAGTCGAATAATAGGGTGGCAATCAATAGAAGTTACAGGACTTTCTCGAGTATTTTCTAAAGCATACATCTCCCCACCATCAACCAACGAACGAAACCGCCAAATTCTTCCGGAATCAGCTGATATATATGCCCAGGCTCCGTTAGTATTCCATGCTACTGCAGTTAGAGTACTTATCTCAACTAATCCGATTCCAGAAACATTAGACAATCGTTGATCTTGGTAATCATATCGAAGAACTCGACCCGAATCGCCCACAATAAATGCATTGCCAGCAGGATGAAAATCAACTGCATTAAGATCTTGATCCGTAATTGAATCCAGTTTCATAGATTCCTCAGGATTATCATTAGGGATAACAAAAACAACACCATCATCTCCAACTACTAATGATTCTTCAGCATTTGAATCTAAAGCATTTAGAAAAACTGGATCTTCAGAAATAGATATTCTAGTATTAGATTCAACTATTGATTCTGCTTGAACTGAAACAAAAAGGAAGACTAGGAGGAGAGGTGTTACCGCTCGTAACTGGGCCCGACCCATACCCCTCCGGAGACGCACGACTTCATCATGTGAACGGTCTATGCATATTTTGTAACGCAGGGAGGATTCAAGTCCTTCCTCCTCACCCGAGGGAATATGGAACGCTTCGCGACGACTAGAGGTAAAGTCAAAGATGTAACAGCAAATGGTGGATTGGCAGAATTGGCTAAGAAATATTTTGACAATGTTGAATCGACTGGTGAAAACGCATTTACTGGTTCGCATGGCATTATGAAAAGTATTGAAGCCCATTACAAAGGAGATGCATTAATTGTAGAAGTAGATAACGAAAAACCAGATTTTTCAAATCCAGAATCCATGAAGTCAGCCCGTGAAGATAGATTAAGATGGACACAATTTCTAGACGAGTCAACTGGATATGACTCAAAAAAGAGAGGAGATAAAGCAAAAGAATGGGGTAAGAAAGCGAACAAAGCAAAGTCTTCCATTTCAGCAGCTAAACATTTCATGAGTCTAGCCAAGAATCTTCCTCAAGAAACAAGAGACAAAGCACACGATCTAATTCAAGAAATAGAGTCTGCACTTGAAGCAGGGGATAATACCAAAGCTGCTGGACGTGGAGAAAAATTATCCAAATTACTGAATAAATGAGGTAAATTCGATGACCCCTGAGGATGTCATGCGTCTCGTTGAAGAGACGAAGGGCGGTTCAGAACTCTCTTCTGAAAATAAAGATAAGATATCTTTGATGTTTGAGGGTGTTGAAGAAATTGTTGGACTGGAACATATTATTTCCATTCTCAATGGAGAAAAATCGCATGGTGGAGATAAAATTTTGAGAGCATATATTGGACTTGAGCCAAGTGGTAAAGCACATCTAGGATGGATTATTCTAGCTGACACAATAAAGAAAATGCTACAACAAGGAGTCAACGTCCTTGTTTTTTTGGCTGATTGGCATGCTTGGGTCAATGATAAATTCGGCAGAGATATGGAAAAAATATCTATCGCTGGAGAATATATGACGGAGGTATTCAGAGTTCTTCTTGGATTTCCCGAAGAGGGAGAGCAGGCAGGTCAAATTCGTTTCATGAAAGCCAGTCAACTAATGGACTCAGGGAAATATTGGGAAAGAGTTCTACGTTGCTCAAAGGGCATGAGTCTATCAAGAGCAAGGAGAACTTTCAGTATTATGGGAAGAAGTGAAGATTCTTCAGATGACGATCTATCCGCTTTCTTCTACCCAGCAATGCAGGCTGCAGATATCTTTGAATTAGATGTAGACATTGCCTTTGGAGGAATGGACCAACGAAAAGCTCACATGTACATGAGGGAAGTAGGAGATCGAAACCATTGGGTAAAAGCCACTTGTATCCACACACCTATGCTATCAGGATTGAAAGGAAGAGGGGGAGGACGAATGGACTCATTCGATCATAAAATGTCGAAATCGGATCCCAACAATGCTGTACTACTACATGATACGCCAAAGAAATTAGAAAAGAAATTTAGAAAGGCATTCCTTGAACCAGGGAACTCCGATTCTCCTGTCTATGAAATTGCAAAATATGTTATTATGCCCAGAAATGGGGAAGTTCATGTTAATCCAAAACCAGAATTCGGAGAACCATCTTCCTGGACAGATTTAGATGCTTTAATCGAAGCAATAGGCGATGGATCAGTTCATCCATTCGATGCAAAAATGGCTATAGCTAATGGTTTAGCAGAAATTCTTGAACCTATCTCAGAACATTTTACCCAAAATTCAGAGTTACTTGATGCAGTCAACCAAATGACTGGTCAATGAACAATATCCATTTATTTGCACTTCTAAGTTAATTTAAGGAGGCCAATTCATATCATATGAGTTCGCCGACTAAATGATAACATGGACGTAGGCATCGATGATTTCGCTATTCATTTCCCCCGTCTTTACTTTGATATGAAAGATTTTGCAAAATTCCGTGGGGCAGATTTTGAAAAATTAAACAAAGGACTGGGTTTGAATGCAATGGCAATTCCTGATGCCCATGAGGACACAGCCACAATGGGTGCAAATGCTGTAGCTCGACTAATTGATCGAAACGGGTTGTCTCCTTCTCAAATAGGAAGAATCTACCTAGGAACCGAATCAGCTCTTGATGGTGCAAAACCTACAGCGACATATATCATCGACATGCTTCAACAAAGATATTCGAAGCAATATGGGCCCGATTCCTTCAGAAATTGCGATGTTGTTGATATGACATTCGCATGTATCGGAGCTGTAGATGCTCTTCACAATACTCTAGATTGGGTTGCAAGAGGAGGTGAACAAGAGGAAAGAATTGGAATTGTTGTTTTTAGTGATAATGCAAAATACGATATGGAATCTAGTGGAGAATATACTCAAGGTGCTGGAGGAGGAGGAATCCTAATCAGGGCCAATCCAAGATTATTGGTAATCCCCGATATTTGGGGCGTATCTACAACTCCAGTTCATGACTTTTTCAAGCCTAGAAGAGAAGTTCCTGTGAAGAATGTGATTGAAAGAGTACTGGATCTAGCAAGAGAGACAGGTCAATCATTCAAATCAGGCCTCAGCGATAGAATGATGAGAAATCTACGCGGATCAAAAATGTCTAATGACGAATTATTTGCAGAAGATACGCTAAAAATCCATAGAGATACGCCTGTGTTTGATGGGCAATTTTCTAATCGATGTTACATGGAATCTGTTAAACAGGCTTTCATTGATTTTCATGGAAAGGCTAGAAGAAATGGAAGATTAGATCCAGAGAATGATCCTATTCTTACAGAACAATGGAAAAGAATCATTGTACATCTTCCTTACGCATTCCAAGGAAAGAGGATGTTTCCTGATGTGTTTAGACATGATCGTAGAGGAACTGCTGTTTGGGATGAAATTGTCGATGAAATTGGAATTGAACCACTAATAGAAGATTTTGATGATACTCCTGAAGGAATGGCGGAATTTGATAAAGCAAATGATGGTTATAGACGTGCTATTTCCAAAACTCAAGCATTCCGAAAATTTGCAGATGAAAGAATTGAGCGAGGACAAAGAGCTTCAAGCCTAATAGGAAATCAATATACTGGATCAATTTTCTTAGCTCTTATGTCATCCTTAGAATGTGATTATGAAGAAAATAATTCTATCGAAGGACAACGAATTGGTCTTTGCGGATATGGTTCAGGAGCTAAAGCCAAGGTATTTGAGGGAATTATCCAGCCTAAGTGGAAAGAAATTGCCTCAAGATTCCTACTCTTTGAAAGGTTAGACCTTCGAAGACCGATTCTTAGTGAGGATTATGAAGCATTACATAGAGGCAGTACAACTGAATCAATCATTGAACCTAGTCAAGAATTCGCACTTATCAGAGAAGTAAACGGTGGACTCCCTGGAGAACGTCGTTACAGATGGGTGGACTAGTTATTCACTAGAGTCTATATTCTCATCTCTAGTAATAGCTTGTTTGGAAAAATTCATTTCTTCATCATTATTTTCTACCGGAATCAACAAGGGCTCAAGATCTCCGAATGATTCGAATAAACTAGGTCCACTAGAAAGATAGTACACAGAACCCCTGCCATCTCTAGAATCCTCAGCACTTGAATTCTCATTGGTTGCACACTCACCTGTACAACCATCAGCAAAGGCGACATAAACACGTCCCTCTCTATCGATATGTAAGTCATTAAAATCTAATAGATTACGATTTGATCCCCCAATATCCCTACAATCACCCGAATTTAGACAGATAGAACCAACTTGAACTGGATCGTCTGTAACCCTGTAGGTATGAAAAGTTGGATTCTCATCTAATGCATTAATACTGAAAGTAATGTAAAGATGGTATGTGACATTGTTTGGAGCATAGTGTGCATTTCCATCCCAAGCATTATCGTCGATGTCAGATTGATTCAACATCTCAGAATTTTCACTTCCTAGATACGTTATCGCTATTCTTCCAGGGTCACCAGCATCGGTTTGAGGGAAAACAGAAGAGATTACTCCAGCTGGAGAAATTCGAATACTTTCCTGTTCCCAAGTTTCTCCTGAATCTGTTGATCTAGACATGTAAACTCCTTCATCACCTCCAGTCCAAACATGATATGCATTTGATTCAGAATCGGTTGAAACTTCGGAATTCTTTCTCGGATAAGGAGTACCTACATCTTCCCCCATAGAACGTTCAAACCAAGTAAATCCATTATCCTTAGAAACAATCACAGTAGGAGTTTCCACACGTGGAGTAACGTATACAGTCCCATCAGGAGCAGTTGAAATTGCGCCATGTAGTCCACCATTTGTAGTTGCTAGGCCAATGATTTGCCCACCTGCTTCAAACGTGGCACCACCATCAAAACTCGTGAAACAAAAAATTCCAGCCAGTTTGTTGTAACAGTAGTAAACTGCAGTTTCATAGAATCCGCTAGTAAATTGCCCTAAAGCCCCGTATCCAGAATCTGTCCATGGGCCGCTTGCAAGTTTGATGTGATCATTAATTGGAGTAGTTCCAGAGTCATGTGGATTTCCTAACCACGACTCGCCATCATCATCACTCCAACATATCCAAGATGTTTCTAATCCAATCATTTGAACATTGAAAATTCTGTCAGTAATTGGGTCTACCCATCCATATGGATCACTTGTAGTGGGCGAACATTGTACTGGGTCTTGTGTTTCCATCCACGATTCTCCATAATCACATGATCTCATTACTTTCTCCATCGCAATAAAAAAGATACAACCACTAGAAGTCACACCGATACTAGGTTCTTTTCCTGTTTCTCCAACATCGCTGAAAGTAAATGACATAGGAATTAATTCTTCATCCACTGGAAGACCATCAGCACCGGTAACGAATGTAGTTGGAGATTCAGGTTCTTCAACAGATGGCAATGAGATTTCGTCTTGTTTCAAACAACCTGACAATGATGTAGAAATTAGTAAGAAACAAATCAAAACTGAACTACAACGAACCTTAAGGAAAAAATTACCAAAATTGTTAGTAGACATTATTCACCTCATAATCAATAAATTAGGAGTCGCCCAATGCTCGATTAATCACGATTCGCTGAACTTCTTGAGTACCTTCATAAATTTGTGTGATCTTAGCATCTCTGAAAAATCTCTCAACAGGGAAGTCAGTCGTATATCCATAGCCACCAAGGACTTGAACAGCTCTTTCAGCAACCCACATAGCATTATCTCCAGCGAATAACTTAGCCATACTTGCTTCCATAGTATGTCTACGCCCACCGTGATGGTAATGTTGTTCTTTAGCCCAAGCTGCACGGTAGACCATTAGTCTAGCAGCTTCAGTCTGTGTAGCCATATCTGCGAGATAATTACCTATTGATTGATGAAATGCTAGAGGTTTACCAAAAGCTTCTCTTTCATGCGAATATTTGACTGCAGCATCAAGTGCACCCTGTGCAATACCTAAAGCTTGCGCCGCTATTCCAATTCTAGAATTATCTAAAGCATTCATTGCTATTGGGAATCCTTTTCCAGATTCCTTGAGAACATTTTCTACTGGGACCTTACAGTTTTCAAGAACTAAAGTACATGTATCACTACTTCGAATGCCAAGTTTATCTTCCTTCTTGCCTACTGAAAATCCTTCAAATTCTTTCTCTACAATGAATGCAGTAGTTCCTCCGTGCCTCTTAACCCCATAGTCTGGGTGATCAACATCCTTAGCAAATAATACGAATATATCGGCACTTGAACCATTGGTCACCCACATTTTTTCTCCATTCAAGACATAGTGACTACCGTCATCAGATAATTTAGCCTTGCATACCATTGCAGCAGCATCTGTTCCAGCACCGGCTTCAGAAAGAGAATAAGCACCTACTTTATCCGAGGCAAGCATAGGGAGATACTTGGCTTTCTGATCTTCATTTCCGTGTAAGGTAATAGTCATACTACAAAGACCGACATGAACACAATAGAATACACCGAAAGAAGGATCAACTCGAGAAAGTTCTTCCACGATAATTGCCTCAGAAATATCGTCTAACGGTGTACCACCAAATTCTTCAGGAATTGTACAAGTATGAAGACCATATTCGATGAACTGAGACCATTCTTCAGTAGGAGGTTTTTGATGCCTATCTCTCTCTAATGCAGTCGGGGCTAATACAGATTCAGCGAAGTCTCGAACTAGGTCTCGAATCATCGTTTGCTCTTCGGTCTCTTTGAAGTCCATGGCATGCCCAGTAACGCTCCGCTTGTGAATGGTTCGGATATTTGGGAATACAAAAAAAAGCTAAATTAAACGAATAATTGAAATTAGAGTGCAACGGCCGCGCCATGAGGCTAGTACATGAGCGACGAGGATGAGTTCAGCATCGCAGTAGGAAGAAGATATACGCAAGAACATCTTTGGTTCCACTTAATCAGTGGACCAAACGATGATCATGAAGAATATAAGATTGGAGTTTCCGACTTTGTCAGAATAGAATACGGAAAAATTTTGAAGGTGACTTTACCAAATATTACTGATTCAAGTGAATTTATGATTAGTTCAGATGACGAGCATTCAGATGAAGAAGATATCATGTCAAAAGATGATGAAAAGGAAGATGCTGGAGCACTAGGAGAACTCTCTACCGATGATAATCTAGTCGGACTTCAGTGCGAATTTGAAACCTTGAATATTTTAGCACCAATAGCTTGTTCTGTAATGAGCATGAATGGAGAAATAGAGAACAATCCACATTATGTCAATCGTGACGCATATGGTGATGGTTGGTTTGTAATTATAAGAGTACACGATGGATTTGATTTTGATGATTTGTTGAGTTCTGAAGATTATGTTGATTATCTAGCAGAATTGTAATCATACCCACATTCTATGTTCGCCCAATGGCTTATCTATGAATCCAAGCGATTCTGCTTTCTCCCAAACTGAATCTGAATCTGGAATATCATTTTCCACTTGAATACGAAATAACCACTGCTTTATTTCTCCAAGAAGAGGTCCTGGTTCAATTCCTAGTCTAGATAATATCTCACTTCCACTAACTAGTGGTTTATCTCCTCCAGAAAGGGCAGGAAGAAGACTTAATGCAGTTCTCAATTTATCTGATTCTTGAAGAGAATGGCCCCTTTCTGCAGACATTTGAGGAAACATATCGTCACCTAATGCAATTCGATATCTTCTGAGACATCCCTTACTTTCTGTACTTGGAATGATCCCAATCCTTTTTGTAATGGAGGTTACAGAGTTTCGAACCTTATTGGGTACTAATAATTCATCCAAGATTTTGGTAACAGTTTCTTCATCAAATGATTTTAACAGTAAGGAAAGACGTCCTATCATCAAATTATAACCTGTAATTCCTTCAAAATTACAATTATCGATACCTGATACATCGATACTTCCGGGAATAATATAATTCATGGCGCCATCATCGACCATTCTATGAAGAACTTCCGACACATTTTGGTAAGAAAGAAGAGTACTGAACTCCATCCAAATTCTTTCTCTGGAAATTGAATTCAAATTTTCAACTGAATCAATTAATGCTTGAGAAAGATTCTCATCCGGAATAAAGGGACCTGATTCATGACACATTAATCGATATGCTCGCATTATTCTAAGACCATCTTCCTCTAATCGTTCTGAAGCTTCCCCTACTGCTGATAATATTCCTGATTCTAGGTCTTTTTGACCCCCATGTGGGTCGTAAAAAAGGAGATTTATTGGGTCGATTGCCATTGCATTAATTTTGAAATCTCGTCGATTAAGATCTTCGAACAGTGAAGTACCAAAACGAACAGATTCAGGTCTTCTTCTATCTATGTAAGTACCATCCTTTCTGAGAGTAGTAATTTCAATGTCTCCGAAATTTCCCTTAGAAGGAATAGTTATCGTGCCGAATGCAATGCCTGTAGGTATTGAAGACGGGAAAATTTGCATCAACTCGGAAGGTGTTGCATTACTAGCAAGATCAATATCATGCAACGATATTTTAGATAATGAATCTCTAACGGCCCCACCTACAATCCATATTGAGAATCCACTTTCAGAAACCTTTGAGATAATCATTCTAAGAGTGGAATCAAGATTCTCAAGAAGATCTATGTGAACAGAAGAAAGTGATTTTCCAGATACATCGGAGGTTGGCTCATCCGATGTCATATACAGTCGTCTGAGTCGATTCAAATGAAATAACCGCATAAATCACACAAGGAATTTTGAATAAACGAGACTTGGGAGGAGTATGGAGATAGTTCTCATCCAGATCAGTGAACTACTTCCTCATGAAGAAATCAAACAAAAAAAACTTAGAAAATTGATTGATTTAGTCAAAAAAAGAGGTGGCCTATATGATCCAATTTTAGTAGATCGAGAAACTAAAATACTTCTAGATGGCCACCATCGATACAATACTGCTCTTCATTTGGGATTGAAGTTTATCCCGGGGATAGAGGTTGATTATCTAGAAGACGAATCTATACAAGTAGAATCTTGGCCAGGCAAGGAAGAAATGAAAATAACCAAACGATCAGTTCTTTCTATGGCTAAATCAAGAAATTTATTCCCGCCTAAAACAAGTAAACATTCTATTTCCTTTGAATACCCTAAACAGTTTTTCTCGTTAGAAGAATTAAGTTAATTTTCTCTTCTAGATGAAGAAAATGCTTTCCATAATTTATTCCCTTTTCCTGATATAATTACAGGATGAAGAGGATCTTTGGCTGGAACTACTTCAAATTCCATGATCCCTCCTCTTCGTGAAATTGTTAACTTAATTTCTTGTTCTACATTGCCTCGTAATGCACTTTTCAAATCTGATGATTTCCTAGTTCTTCTTCCATTTATTGCAATTATCTCATCCCCTGGTTGAAGCTGATTTCTTAGTGGACTTTCTGCTAAAAATTTCGAAATTCGCAATGGTGATTCCGAAAGATGAAGTCCTAACCATCCTACTTGGTCATCTGATTCTACTGGATCAAGTTTTCTACCCATACCTTTGGACCATTCTAACATATTAGGAGCCCCCAATCCATGTACTAATCGACGGACTACTCTATTCAATCGTCCTCTACTAAGTCGATTCATAGAAGATACAATATCTTTCTCAATAATCGGTCGGGGTTCTATTCCTCCAGAACCTGAATCACCCTCAATATGTAATCCATGTCGTTTCCAAAGGTCAACCATTACATCATCTAATCCAATTTCTCCATTAGTTCTCTTTCTCATCTCTAAATCCATACACATAGCAGCAATTTCACCTTGCAAATAATATGAAATTGTAGTTTCAGGAGAATGAGGATGTGGACGATATAGATGGTACCATGACTCAAAACTTGAATCTGAAAGACATTGATGATCCCAGCCAGACATAGAATGGAAACGAGTTAATTTTCTCTTCAAATCTGCAGACCAATCTTCATCTGACCACACTCCACTACGAAGACAAATCATATCGCCAAGCCAACTGGTTACTCCCTCAAACCACCATAAAAGATCAGTATGCATCTCTTGAGATAAATCATAATCATCAAAGGTTTTGGGACGTAGACGTTTTACATTCCAAGCATGAACATATTCATGAGAAATAAGTGAAATTAGGTCTCTCCATCCTTCTTTATCTCCAGGATCTAGTGAACTTCGACGCATTTGACTAGACTGACTACCTGTATGCTCCAATCCACCTCTTGCTTTCTCAGTTAAATGAAGAATTACAGCATAGTTATCCCACGGAGGTTCCCCAAATAAGGCATGAAATTCAGAAAATAAATCACTCATTGATTTGACTAAGAAATCAATTCTATTAGAGTCAATCTCCACTCCACCAGCATCCCAAAGTTTGAGTCTAAATTCACGACCTCCAGCTTGGAATAATACCTCTTTGTTAGCATTAGCTTCAATGATACCGTCATATAATGCGTCACGAGAATTTGCTGTCCAAACCGATTTTACAATGTCTCCATCTTTATTGCTTGAAACAAATTTCAATTGAGTTGTAGCGGACCAAGTTGGGGGGTGTAATAATTCAACAACGTACGGTCCTTCAGAATGATTTGATCCCGAAATCACTCTAGGGAATGTAGCAGAAGGGATCATATGAAAATGACTGGAGTCGATATGATTAGTTCGTACACTCAAATCGTTACCAAAAGCAAACCAACTAACATAGATTGACGACGCCCCCTTAGGGATTCTTATCATGATTTCATCGGGGCCACGGCGCTCTATTTTACAATCGAAATTATTTCCCGATACTATTGCCCAAGCACTCATATCATGGACTAATCTTCTAGGTTCTCTGATGAGATATGAGCCAGGAGACCACCTAGGGAAAGCCAGAATTAACCTTGAACCTATAGGATTTGAAATTTCAACTGCTGCATAGAATCTTTGTTCATCTCTTGTAGAAACATCAAGAATATACTTTATGTCACTCATTACTTTTCTCTCCTCTACCTAACGTACTCCTATCGTGAAGAACTTCTAATGCCATAGATCTTACCGGTCCTTCATTTATTTCTTCTGAAATTTTTTGCACTGAAGATAGTGTTTCTCTCCCAATATTGCGCCCAATCAAATCCTCAAGATATCTCATCTTTCGTATATCGTTGCATTTTCCAAGTAACAACTTCGCCCTAATAGAATCAACTTCTATTGAAGGGGAATTCCTAATTAATCTAGGAATCAAAGAATCAGAAGGCACTTCCTTCAATAAACTAAGAATCTCTTCAGAAGCCCAATCTAAACTACCAGAAAAAACTTCGATGACTACCTCCATAGTTTCACTAGAATGGTTAGAAATAATGGTTTTTGTATCTTCAATCGTCAATTCGTTCTCAGAATAAATTCTACGATATGCTGTGGAACGAACTAAAGGTGATGAATGAACTAAAAAATCTCTAATTATATCAATCTCTAAAGTTTCGGAACTTAATCCATTAATGGACTTAGATATAATTACTGGAGACATATCGCTTAATCCTTTCAGAACAAGTTGTTCGATCCCTCTATCAATTGCACTTTCAATAACAGCTCTTCTAACGTTAACAAAATTTGAATTTAATCCCTCATCTGCAATCTCATGAAATTGATTATCTGGATATTGTCTTAAAGAGACAATCCATGCTCTTTTTGCCACCTCTGGTTCTGAATCAGTTCTTAGTTTAGATAATATTTGACTAGTTTCTTCATATCTACCTGCTATCTCTAAAGAAAGCAGACGGATTTCACTAGATTTATGTTTAGACAGGCGCCCCAGAAGTTCTATTTTTTCTCCATTATCCCATCTTCTGATTGCTTCAATAGATTGATCAACAAACCATTGATCTTCTGAATCTAAAAATTGTAAAAAACCAGATAATGCAAACGGGTCATTTAATTCAAATAAATGCCTAATCGCTCGACGTCTCTGACGAACGTCCTTGTGAGAAAGACGCTCCACCTCCACTCTGACCGATACCACGATGTACACTACAGAAGGATGCTCATCAACCCGTCGAGTGTATCAGCCAGTTCTATCTCGATGTGACGCCATCATTGAAGTAACTAATATTCCAATAATTAAACCAAAAATAAAACCTCTTTCAGATGCCCCTGGAGCCGCTCCTGCAAGGTCTCTGAAAGCGAACGCTAGTGAACCTGCAATAGGAATTACTCCAATTAAGAAACGTCGGAGCCATTCTGCCCTAGATGGAGGGCGTCCCATAGGCCTAAGCATAATATTCGAACGTTTTTCGATATACTGCCATCTGTGACTAGATGAAGAACGTCGTAATTTAGAAGCGACATGATCGGCAACAGTATTGTCTACACCTCCACTGTCTGAACCTCTACCACTGCCAATTATTAGGCGAACTCGCCCTAATTCATCTCGGTGTTGAAGTAAATTTTTGACGATTAAATCGGCACCCATAATATCAATTTCATGGAGATCAATTGTTGGAGTACCTGCCGAATTGATTACATGTCTTCCAACAGACCAAGGAATATCTTTACTCACTGCTTGAATCTCAACAGGGTGCAAAATCGAACGAAGTATTTCCAATGTATCTTTTTTATCAACTGGTTGTGCTTTCTCGTAGCCTAATAGTCTCGAAACACCTCCGTAAGTGAAAATAACAACAGATGCAGTAGCACCAACCACTAATCCCATCCTTCCTGATGAAATTAAATCGACATCGTCAACTCCCCCAGCAAATATAGCAAGAAAGAAACCCATAGTTGCAAAAATACAACCGATAAACAACGAAAGAAACATCATCTCTCGATAGGTTAACGCCATGTTATCGCCCTTTACTCTAAGCATCGCCGTATGATGTATTCGGAGAAGTTAATGGCAAAGAATCAAAATCCTAAAGCATTCGTGTTCACCACATGCTCCCAAACGGTAGAGGAGACCGTGATAGAGAAAAAAGAATGTCGATTTATATCTCGGCATTCTTTGGGGGTTACTTATTTCTAGTTTTTTTGGCACCTATTGCTCTACCAACAAATACTATTCCAGAATTATCTGGAAGAGCAAATGCAATCGATTACATGACCGAGGATGGAAGCACAGGATGGGGGAATAATGATTGGCCAGAAGGGTCAAAGTTAGGACATAATCAATCAGCACATGGAGGTCCTTTTGCTTGGTCAGAGTTGAATCCAATTTGGGCTTTCACATATGGATTCGCAGATCTTAACTGTCATCAAAAACATTACCGATCATGGGAGATTAATGGAAATCAACTCGCATTTTGTGCCAGAGATGTTGGAATTTTTGCAGGGGTTGTAATTGGAGCAGCTGTTTTCGGGAGATTAGGATATAATCGTTGGACTTTACGAGATACCTTTCTTTCTATTTTTCCTGATCAATGGCTAGAAACGGTTTATCAAAAAAATCTTAGAGGTATTGCAAGTCTTTGCATAGCATCAATTCTGATAGTTCCGATGGGTATCGATGGATTCACTCAATTACTTACAGATTATGAATCTAATAATCTATTACGTTTAATCACAGGACTTGGTTTTGGTATTGCGTTAGGTCTGATATTTGTTGCTAGTCTTAGCGCACGTCCAAATGAATTTGAAGGAGCTTGGCAAGTTTCGCTTCCAGGTGGAGCACGTTTCCAAGTAAAAGAAGAGGAATAATCAATCGCCTCGATACCAACGACGGAATTCATCGATATCTTCAGGTATTTTGCTATCTTTCCCTCTACCACATCCGATTACTTCGAATCTTTGAATACATAATTTAACATTCGAGATTAGAGACTCATCACCATTCTTCAGAAGATTTGCCAAAGCATCTTTCCACCTGGGAGAAGAACCAGCTTTACGATGCCACTCATGCAATTTTGGTCGAATTGGCCCAAGTAATAAGGCAAGTTTTCCAAAGGCTTGCCAATCAGGTCTTAACTCAGATCGTGGTGCTTCACGACCTAATATTGTACGATGTCTCCTAATCCATTGGTGGGCATCAAGAAATTGAATCATTCTCTGAGTATGCCTATGACTCACAGTTCGAACAGGGCCTAGTGTAGAACGAAGTTGTTTAACATCCGCAGATGAGATCATACTTAGGGTTCCAATGATAGAAAAAACCGTTTCAGAAAGAGCCACTTTTGGTACTGTAGATGCTAATTTAGAATTTGTAGAATTCCAAGCATCAGAATATATTTTCATAGCATTAGAAAGAATTTTCCAAGGAGCTTCTCCTTGAAGCCAATCCTCATGATCTCTACTAGGCGAAGCACCTACGTCAAGAGTTTGTTGACCATCATTTGCATCCATAGATTTTCTAATTAGATTCAATTCAACCTCTTGTAAACTCACATTAATCGGAGAAGGCCGAGAACTAAGAAATCGACGAATTGTACTACGTATTTTTTCTTCTAATTCCGCTTCAGAACCATGATTCATTATTGGACCTATTATTGCACCCTTGTCGAATGGAGAAGGCATTGGAATGTCTCCACCCAATAAACTATGAAATCCCGAACGAATTTTTTTCTGTAATTCATCTGTCTCAAAATACTCCGTTTTATTCATTGTCTCCATCCGTAATGTACCCTGATTGATTCTCTTTAATGCAACTTCAGGATCACAATCTAACCAAATTGTGAGATCAGGGACCATAGCTCCAGAATTAAGTCTAGCAACTTGATCTAATCCCAGATCCCCTACTATTCCTTGGTAAACTAGTGAAGAATGCACATTCCTTTCAGATATTACTACGGAACCCATGGCCAATCTAGGGCGAATCCACATATGAGAATGATCTAATCTATCGGCTGCAAAGAATCCAGCTTCCTGTAATGGACCTGCATCACCTGTGCGAACTGATTCAACAGCCAACTTACCGAGTGGATGATTTCTTCGAGGTTCAGCCGTAATTTCAACAGAAGTAAAGGATGCCTCCTTGAGTAAAATTTCTGATACCATCTTAGTAGCAGTTCCCTTTCCAGAGCCATCCCCACCTTCCAGAGTAATGAGATACATGGCCTCACTCCTCGGGTTCTATTTGGTCCGAGAACTGCTGTTTAGCGAGACGATTTAGAGCCATTCCTCCTAAAATTAAACCAGGACCAATAAATACGCCACCCCTGCTGAAAAGAGCCAATCCTGAAAGCCATTGTGCTCTCCTATACGAATTTCCTCGAAGTGTTTCCAATGCTGCTCCAAAACCCAATGCAGAAGAAAATACAGTAAAAAATGCTACAATAGTTCCTAATCTTATGTTATCTTCTAAGTTACTGGCTNNTCTGAGATCAACTTCNTTTGTTCCNTCTCCNGNTCTCAATGTAATAGTCAACTGAGAAATCTCACCNGGNATTAATANCCTTCTTTCAGTGATATTTCCCTCAGATTNTACTTCTATGACTCTTACATCAGTAGGTTGATCAGAAAACTGGAAACGTCCATCTTGATCAGTAAATTGTCTATCAATTAGTTCATAAGAACCATCTAACAACCTAATCTCAACTCCTTCTGGAGAATCACCCCCATTCTCATCATCTATAATCTCAGTAACAATCAATCCAGAAATTGTTTGACCCGCATCTATAAGTTGATTATTTTCTCCCAAGATATCAGAAGGATCCGCTGCAATAGAAAGAACTCCGAACCAAAAACCGAGTAAACTACCAGCAATTATCAAAACAATTGCTGCTCGTCTAACAGTAGGTAGACTTCCACTAAATTCCAAACCATCATGAATTGCCTTAATTGCAATTTCACTTGCTTCTTCACGAATATCTGAGGAATCCATTATTATTTCATCTGAATTATGGTCTAACTCTGCTTCAAGATCGTCAAACTCGTCCAAAGCACGGACTTCGACGATATCATCTTCATCATCCATATGGCGCCCCCCCAAGTCTACCGAGAGGTGGTGAGGCTTGAATCCCCTTCGGTCCCCTGACAGAAAAGAAAAATGAACCCATTAGTGGAAAAAGAATTGTAATTGACACTAAAATTACTATCAAATAAGTCACTTGAAAATCATCTGTTAACCCATGATCTTCTGTAACAAAAGTTATTCGATGAAAATCTGACCAATTCTTACCTGTAATCCATAAATCTCCAGAAGACGGGTCAAAGGCAATTCCGTTCAATACACTCCCATTTGTATTTGAACCATATTCACTAGCTAATGTTGATAAATCAAGATAAGAAGTAACAATTCCAGATTGAATATCTATCTCAAAAATACGACTATCGTACCATCTATTAGCATAAATTTTGTTTTCAAAACACTCTAATTCGTTGATATTATCCAACGAGTTGCCATCAAATTCTACATTAATAAATGATAATTCATTCATATTACTAGGATCTCTAAAAGTTATCTTTGATGAACCATCAGAAACAGCAAGCATATCATTGAATGAACATATACCCCATCCTTCACCTGGAATTACTGACTCATCATTACTCTCAAAATCTAGTGAATAACGTAATACTCTACCAGATTTCCAAGTTAAAACTATGATCTCGTCGTCAAAAATCGTTAACCCTTCACCAAATAATTCGGAAGATAGATTCATTGTCTCGATAGGATTTCCTGAACCAATATCAAAAGAACGGACCGATGAATGACCATATAACCCTCCAGATTCATACATTTTACCATTATAAATTTCAAGACCTTGGGTGAACACAACGGTTTCTTTGGCGACACTTTGAACAAGATTCCAATTTATTTCCTCGGCTTCAAAGGGCCCAGAATTGGCATCAAATTTTGTCGATTCTAATGAACTAATCATCGGGGGGTTCAAAGACTGACTGAGTACTATCACAGACAGGAGGATGAGTGCTGCCAGTATAGTGCCCCGAGTGCGCATGTACGAACCACGCTCCATCGAGACTTAAATACGACATCATAATGATGTAGGATGATGGAAATGTCAGAGAGCAGCACATCGATTACGAAGCGTCGAAAGGCGACTCTTAGTTCAACTCTAGTAATTGTACTACTAATGGCATCGTTTCTTCCGATTCTAGTACATGCGGAAGATGACTATGAGGAAGAGAATATTTTCACTGGAACTATTGCGAATTTTGAGGGGGAAGATATGGGCAAGTCATACCTTACTACCTCTTCAGAAGACCCTGTATTTTCTGCAACTCGACATCTGAAAAATCAATGGATAGAGGCAGGAATGCCTGACATGATTCTTCCGTTTAGTTCTGATTATTTATCCAAACAAAGTCGTTCTGTAAGCAGAGCATGTGAAAATGCTTGGAATCAAGGAGATGCTGTCACAATGCCAACTGCTGGAGGAAATATTGCCGCAGAGGTGGAGAGAGTAACATCTTCAGCAGCAATAATCGTTGAAAATGGAGTCAGTATCCCATCTACCACAATCAATGATATTGCATCTACATGGGATAATTCGATTTATCCAACTGTGACCTCTTATTTCGGAAATCCTCCAGACGTTGACAACAATTGTCAGGTAGAAATTGTAATTTTAGCAATAGATGGGCCTTCGAACATTGGTGGATATTTCTCACCTGGAATTGCTACATCTCGAGAAGCAATTTTTGTAGACAGTGATGACTTAGGATGGAGAAATGTAATCTTTGCTCATGAATTTGAACATCTGCTCCACAATGCAAGAGATCCACTTGAATATGCATGGATTGATGAAGGGGCTGCAGATATGGCAGCATTCTTAGTTCTAGGTGCTGAAGGATCTTTAATTGGACACAGTAACGGATGGGCTTCAAACGCATCATGCAGTGTTAGATGGTGGAATCAGCGTGCTGATTGTGATTATGGAGCAGGTTTCCTATTCATATTATATCTTGCAGACAAATTTGGAGGGGGTCAAGCCATTCAAAGTCTTGTATCAGATACAGCAACAGGGGGAGCATCCATAGAAAATTTAGCACGAAATCCTGTGCCAGGATCACCTGCAAATATTGGAACAACTATGGATGAAATCTTTGCAAATTTCACGGCTGCCGCCGTTCTAGATAGCCAACAAGGTCGCTATGGTTTCTCGAATATCGATATGGGGGGGACATGTGGAGGGTCTTCATTTTGTAAATTACAATTAACCGATCAAAATTTTAATTGGGGCTCACTGTATACTAGCCAAAATCATGACATGGAAGGATGGGGAGTTAGAGCATGGAGGTTTTCTTCAGGCACTGGTGCACCTCTTAACGTGATGGTTACTCCTTCTGAATTCGGATTCGATGGCATCCTAGTTGTAAAAGATACAGCTGCACAAACTTGGTCTACACTTGATCTGAGATTCGACCCTGGTACCGGAGTAGGAACTGGAGTAGTAGATGGATTTGGAAATACTACCGATGATGCATATCTCATAACATGGTACGCAAGTACCGTAGATGACTGTGATTATTCATACCCTAATTGTGGCTTTAGTGGGGGGGCTACAGCGTACCCTACAGCAACTGTAGATGTAACTGCAGCACTGATTTCCGAACCACCAACTATTCGAATTGATTCAACCTCAACAATTGATAGAGATTCAAACGGTAGTCCAGATACAGTTAACCTAACATCAATTGTTAATTCAACTGCATTCTTTGAAATTCTCGATATTACTGTACATGCTTTCAAAGATAATATTCTCTATGACACTATTGAGTATGAAGTTGCAGCAGGAAATGGAATTGAAGTTGAATCAAGTATCTTTTTCACTGTTCCAGAAGATGGAAACTGGGTGTTTGATGTAGAATTGCGAAACTATGGACAAACACTAGTTGACGAAGCAATCTCTGCTCCTGTTTCCTTAACAAACATGAAGCCTGTTGCTGTAAGTAATGCAGCATCTAATGCCACTCAAACCTACCTCGGATTACAATTCTATGGTTCAGGATATGACGAATGGGGATTTAGTACGGATAACGAAACTTTTAGTCAAAATGAGACACCAGTAGCTTATTCTTGGGATTTCGGCGACGGTACGTTTTCAGGACTTAAAAATCCAATTCACGAATGGATTTTATCATCTAACTACACTGTAGAATCAAGAATTGAAGACAGAGGTGGAGCGTTGTCTGAACCTGTAATTATGAATATCAGTGTAAACGATACATCGGACCCTATTATCGGACTAACAGTTCAAGGAGTAGATATTAAGCAAGGATTGAGTCTTAGAACAAATGAAAGAGTCTTATTTGATGCTAGATCAACTGAGGATAATGTTCCAGATGAAGAGTTAATTTTCACATGGGATTTTGGAGATGGAAGAATAGTCAGCGGAGTAGGATTAGTAGAAGTCGATCATGCATGGTTGGTTGGCACAGCTGATGGAATGTTGAATGTTCTAAATCTCACAGTTTCTGATGGAGTACACATCTCTCACCTAGAAGTTAACATTACGATCTTGAATAGGCCTCCTCGCTTAATCTTCGATGAGGGCCTAGAAACATATACCTTAACTCCGCTGAACATGCCTATGATTTTCATAGATGATGACGGAACTATTCAGAATGTAACATGGTCATTTAATGAAACTGTGAATCTTGAAGGAGGAATCTTGAATCAACTTTCTCCATTCACTGAGAGTAGTAGCGAAGAATTCACTCCATCTGTGGCTTGGAGAACCCCAGGTATCAAAATCATAAATCTGAGTGTTACAGACGATGATGGGAACACAAGTACAACGACTATAACGGTTAATGTATTAAATCAGCGCCCAGTAGCACTATTTTCTAGACCTGCAGATGGTACTGTTTCTACACAATATACCTTCCAAAGTACTTCATTTGATCCTGATGGAGATGATTCTGCAATGACTACAATTTGGTCTATTGAAGGTGAAGAACCAGTAACAAATCAGAGTGCAGTAGTACATACTTTCCTTGAACCAGGAGTCTACACAGTTTCATTACTCATAATCGATGAATTAGGTCTTGAATCTCATCTTAAATCATATCTAGTATCAATTGAAAATCCTCTTCCGTTACCAGTAATGACTGCATACGAAGCATCACTGAATGGAGAATTAGTTACTTCCCCAAGTGATAATATCAGTGAATTTGAATTCTGGCACCCATTATCCTCTGACGGAGGATTATTCGTCAAAGCGGGAGTACCCATTTATTTCTCCGGTGGAGGATCCAGAGATGCAGATCCTAAATTCGAGGGAATGAATAATCCTGATCCAAACTCTCCAAGTTGGAATGGTATTACATCCTACACATGGAATTTTGGAGATGCATCTCCTATTTCATCTGGTGAAAATATTTGGCATACATTCACAGTACCAGGAAGTTATCTTGTTACTCTAACTGTTCGAGATGGATATGGAACAGGAGATACAAATCAAACACATCGTATGATACATGTTAGTTCCCCTCCCACTATATTGGTAGATTCTCTTTTTGAAGAGGAAATTGATTTAGGTTCATCTGTGGTACTAATTCTATCGTATGAAGATGAAGACATAAAATCAGGAATCACTGCCTTCAGAGATACTGATATTTTGAGTGATAGCGATTCAGATGGAATTCTTGACAATGATCCAAACCAAGCTCTCAACGATAATCTCAGACTATTTTGGGACATTGACCCGTCTGTAGACGAAAATGAGGATGGAGATTTCCAAAATGATTGGATTATCTCTTCAGAAATACCTCCTCTTCGTTGGAACGAATCGGGAGAATATACTGTAATTGCAATGGTTTGTGACGACACAAATGCGTGTACAATCAAAGCATTCCAAATCGAAGTAGCAGATAATGACGATAGTGGGCCAAGATCACTTTCAGACTTTGAGCTAAGTGATTTACTTCCTAGTGATAGTAGCAGTTGGCTAATTTTAGCCTTAGTCGCAATAGTGCTAATCCTTGGATGGGCAGTGATGAGACAACCAAATGAAGAAGAACAAGCAGTTGACGATCAACCCACTTATGATGTAACAGAAGTTCAGACAGAAGGCGGGATCCTTGGAATGGATCAGCACACACCCCCTACTAAGCCAAAGAATCTTGACAGAGAAGATAGGCGAAGTAATGACTCAGGATATGTTAGACCGGTTGGCTCAAGAAGGAGATGAAAATCATGAAAAGAGGGTGTTTCTTTCCTCTTTTCATAATTCTCTTTGCATTTATATTTCCATCTACTGCTCCTATATCTAATTCAGTTAACGCTGCTTCAACATGTTCACTAACTGGTCAAACTACACCTGATTGGGGAGAAGATGCTGAATTAATTGAAACTGGTAGCAATAAGAATTTCGAAGAAGATATTTTCTTTGGCCAAGAAGGATTTTCAGTTGGAGGAGATCTTGAACCATTGACAAATGGTTTTGTGACATCTGTAAACGTATCAGATAGGGCATATACGGCTATTCGAATGAATATGGTTGAGGGATACAGGTACACTTTCTGTATTAGTTTTGCAACCGCTCCTAATCAAACAGTTACAGGCGATCCTTTAGCAGATGTATACCTAATGGAAAATCTAGATTATGACAGATACAAATGGGATGATGCATTTGATGAAGAAGATGGAGCAAACCCCACATTTTTTTCATTCTTTGGATGGATTCCTTATCGAGATATACATGCATATGAAAATACTAGGAACGTTGATTTTTCTGTTACCTTTGAAGACGGTGGAAGTTCATCCTCACAAGGAATTTTTGGATCAGGAAATGATGACAGCATGTACCTAGTGCTAGATGCAAGAAATAATTCTAGAACTAATGATGCTTCATCAAGGGGTCAGAATATGGTTGCTCAAATTATTATTTTAGTTGAAGAAAGAGCTTTGTTACCTAAAACTACAGTCTACATGCTATGTTGTTCACTGCCTTTGATGGTTATTGTTGCTCCAATTGTCATTCATCAAAAATATGCTAGGGGAGCGTGGGATGAAAGTGAAGTACAAGTAGAACTAATGCCTATGGTTGAGAATGATTCTAGCACGCCCAGTGCGTACAGAAATGAAGATTAATCATTCATATTCCAACAAGTCCCAAGCAATGTATAAATCCTCAAAATTTATTCTTCCCTGACGTATTATATCGAAGCTATCTTCCATTGTAGAGTAAACCAATGAAGAACCCAAAATAGGAGCATGAATCCTAGTCCAATCACCGCCTTCCCCTGTCCCCATTATAGCAATCTCGGGTCCATTTTCTCGTTCGCCGACAGTCTTAGCCGCTTCTAAAACCCTTAATGCCCCACTTTTTGTTGTCAACTTATAGCAAATCTTCACTATCGAACCCATGGAAGTCATTTGATCCACTTGGCTAAGAATTTCATCAATTGAAGGAGGAGAACCACTATGTTCAGAAGCAATTACTTTAGTTGATTCTCCAGCTAATGAAATTAATTTAGAACGTTCGTCAGAATCGATATCTATTTCCAAATCAATGAAGGGAACACCAGATTGAATAGCACTATCTAATATTGCAATCCTTCCTGATTCTTCACCGGGGAAATTTCCCCCCTGACGTCGAGGCCTACAAGTGAAAATATACGGAATTGTGATTCCTGTTTTGAATCCTTCAATACAAGTATCAACTTGTACATCTTCCAAAGGAATAGGGTGAAATTCCCACTTCTTTGTCCTGCTTTTTCGCTGGTCATCTCCTTTATCTTCAGGAATAACCTCGACACGCTTTAACCAGAGATTGTCGAATCTTACTTCTATCAAATCTGCACCTGCTGCAGTTGCCAAAGCGGCATCTTCTAACATTTCTTCCAAAGTATTGCCCGATAGGGTCACGCACACTTTTGGCAGAGGCATTATCCCGCCTGACTGGCGATACCTGTTTAATCATGATGTTACGATAATTTCTCCGAAACAAGGAAAAAAATGCTTTTCTAGCCCATAATGAGTGGATTAAGCCGCCTTGTTTATATGCCCTCAACAGGAGTATAGAAAGTTCTCAAAGGGCCCCTACGGGGCCCTTTGCAAAGAGGGGAAAAAATATGGAAGAAAATTACGGTGCAGATAGTATCCAGGTACTGGAAGGGTTAGAGGCTGTACGGAAAAGACCAGGGATGTACCTAGGAGATCCTCATGATGGATCAGCGTTACATCACTGTATTTGGGAAGTAGTAGATAATTCCGTTGACGAACATCTTGCAGGACATACTGATTCGATTGACATCACCCTTCACCCCGATAATTCACTCTCCGTAAGAGATTATGGCAGAGGGATTCCTGTTGGCATACATGAGGACTATGGTATATCTGCCGCAGAAGTGATAATGACAAAATTGCATGCAGGAGGAAAATTCGACAATAGTTCTTACAAAGTTTCAGGAGGATTACACGGAGTAGGAGTTTCAGCAGTTAATGCTGTTTCAGAATGGATGGAGATGACAATTCACCGTGATGGTACAATCTACTTTCAGCGATATGAAGCAGGGATTCCAGTTGAACCTCTGAAAGAAATTGGAACTTGTGACGATACTGGCACCACTATATCTTTCAAACCAGATCTAACCATATTTACCGAAGTTCTTGAATTCGATATTGAAGAAGTAAATACTAGAGTTAGTGAAACCGCTTTTCTAAATGCTGGTTTGAAAATTATTATTTCAGATGAAAGAAGTTCCGAACCTCATGTCGTCGAACATTTGTATGAAGGAGGTCTAGCGGAATACGTCGGACAACTCAATGAACGGAGAGAAGTACTCCATTCCGAAGTAATCAAAATCAAAGGTGAAAAAGAGATTGAGAAAGGCAATGTAGAAGTAGAACTTGCTTTACAATGGTCAGATGCATTTAGTGAATCCATTCGTTGCTATACAAACATCATCCGAAACAAGGACGGAGGCACACATATGTCTGGATTACGTACAGCACTAACTAGCTCAGTCAATACTTATGCCAAGAAAAAGAACCTACTGAAAGGGGATTCGTTATCAGGAGATGATGTTCGTGAAGGACTTGCAGCAGTGGTTAGCGTAAAGCATCCAGACCCATCATTCTCTTCTCAAACTAAAGATAAACTAGTGAGTAGCGAAGTTACCGGGATTGTTCAAACAATAGTTTACGATAAATTAGGAGAATTTTTCGAAGAAAACCCATCAGTGGCTAAACAAATTGTTGACAAAGCAGTATTAGCATCCAAAGCACGTGAAGCCGCAAGAAAAGCCCGTGATTTAACTCGTAGAAAGGGAGTTCTAGAGGGGGGAGGATTACCAGGCAAACTTGCAGATTGTCAGTCAAGAGACCCAAGCGAATGTGAAGTATATCTTGTGGAAGGTGATTCAGCAGGGGGTTCTGCAAAAACTGGAAGAGATAGACGAATTCAAGCAATCCTTCCACTGCGTGGAAAAATTCTGAATGTTGAACGGCAAAAACACAATGCTGCAAAGGTCTTCCAAAATCAAGAAATTCAAACTATGATTCGTGCTCTTGGGGCAGGAGTAGGAAATAATAGCGAAGAAGAAGGTTCTTTCAATACTGAAAAATTACGTTACAGTAAAATCATTATCATGACTGATGCTGACGTGGATGGAGCCCATATCCGTACGCTAATGCTAACTTTCCTTTGGAGATTTATGCGGCCAGCAATTGAGAAAGGACATGTTTTCATTGCACAACCCCCTCTATTCCAACTCTCTAAAGGACGAGTTAGCAAATATGCCTTTACAGATGAAGAAAGAGATGAGATTCTTGAAGAATTAAAGGGAGACAATCCAAATGCAAAAATCGGAGTTCAGCGATATAAGGGTCTGGGTGAAATGAACCCTGAACAACTATGGGAGACCACAATGAATCCCGAAACTAGAACGATGCTCAAGGTGACTGTTAAGGACGCCGAAGAATCTGATCGAATGTTTGAGATTTTGATGGGAGAAGACGTCCCAGACAGAAGGGCGTTTATCGAACGTCACGCTAAGGAGGTGACCAACCTTGACATCTGAAGATGAAAATGTAGACATAGAAAGTGGAGATACTGTAGAAACTGGTAATGTATTAAATCGTTCATTAAATGATGAAATGAAAACGTCATATATCAATTATGCAATGTCAGTTATCATTGGTAGAGCTCTACCTGATGCTCGAGATGGATTGAAACCTGTTCATCGTCGTGTTCTTTACGGAATGCATGAAGGCGGCCATACCTCAGAAAAGAAATTCAGTAAATCAGCACGTTCTGTGGGAGAAGTGATGGGTAAATATCACCCTCATGGCGACCAATCAATTTACGATACAATGGTAAGAATGGCACAAGAATTTTCATTACGATATCCACTTATCGATGGACAAGGAAATTTTGGTTCAATTGATGGAGACCCTCCTGCAGCAATGCGATATACTGAAAGTCGATTAGATCGAATTTCCAAGCATATGCTCGAAGATATTGAAAAGAAAACTGTTGATTTTGAACCTAATTTTGATGATTCTGAAATGGAACCTGCGGTTCTTCCCGCAAGATTACCTAACCTACTTCTGAACGGAAGCGATGGTATCGCAGTTGGTATGGCTACTAGAATACCACCTCACAACCTAACGGAAGTTGCCGGCGCAGTTCAGTTACATGTAAGTCGAATTCTTGAAGAAGGAGAAGAAAACGAAGGTTTGCCCAACGTCTCTATCAAAGAATACATGGATCATGTCCAGGGCCCTGATTTTCCCACAGGGGCAACAATTCACGGTGTTGACGGAATATACGACATGTACGCAACTGGCAAAGGACGATTTCATGTTAGATCTAAGTGTGATGTATATGACGATTCCAACGGAAAGAAAATTGTGATTCATGAAATCCCATATCAGGTGAAAAAAGCAGATATGTTGGTTCATATTGCTGAATTAGTAACTAAAGGGACAATAGTTGGAATCAGAGATATTCGTGACGAATCTTCCAAAGAAGGAATACGAGTAGTTATTGAAGTAAAAAACAATGCAGATCCTCATGCCGTGCTTAATCAATTATTCAAATCAAGTAGATTGCAAGAATCATATTCGGCAAATATGATGGGGATACTAGATGGACGTCCTGTCTTACTTACTCTTCCAGTCATGATACATACTCACGTAGAACACAGAGAATCAGTAATTGAAAGAAGAACAAAATTTGATTTGGTAAAAGCAGAGGCAAGAATACACCTAATCGAGGGACTACTAATTGTTGCAGAAAATTCAAGAGAAATAACAGAAATGATTCGTGAAAGCGAAGACTATGAAGAAGTTCACTCAAAACTTAATGCAAGATTTGACATGTCAGAAATACAATCACGAGCAGTTTATGACATGCCTCTTGGACGATTGACGAAACAATCTGTAGGAAAATTAAATGTTGAAAAGGGTGATTTACAAATTGCGATTGAAGAATACAATGATATCCTAGGAAGCAGGAGTAGAAAACTTGGAGTTTTGTTGGATGAACTGGATGAAATGGTCAGGAAACATGGAGATAATAGAAGATCAGATATTGATCCAATGCCCCTATCTATGGATCGAGAAGATCTGATTGAAGAACGAGCTATCGTAATTACACTAACCAATGACAATTATATCCGTCACCTGCCTGCTGAATCTTTCAGAATGCAGAATAGAGGTGGAAAGGGAATGAAGGGAGTACAAACAAAAAATGAAGACTTTCCTACCACTCTACTGACTTGCTTTAGTAAAGATAGGTTACTTATTTTCACTAATAGACCAGCTACAAAGAAGGATCAAAATGGTAATGAAAAACCGTATATTGAAGGAAGAGTATACGGCTTGAGGGCTTGGGAAACACCACAAGGTTCCCGAACCAGTAGAGGCGGCCATATTAGAAATGTAATTGGATTAAAAGATGATGAAACCGTTGTTTCTATAGTACCCTTAAGCAAAGAATTAATCGAAAATCCTGCAGATAATTATCTAGCATTTGCTACACGTAAAGGAAAAATCAAGAAGAGTCTTCTTTCCCATTATATCAAAATTAATCGTAATGGAAAGAAAGCCATAGATCTGGCTGAAGATGATGAACTAATCTCTGTTAGGTCCGGTGCAGATGAAGATAATGTAGTGATGGTCTCGAGTAACGGACTAGCCACTAGATTCTCGCTAAGTGGGGTTCGAGCCCAAGGAAGAGTATCTAGTGGAGTTAGAGGATTAAAGTTGAAGGGAGATTCGTCATTAGTTGGAATGATTATCACCAATGATGAAAATACGAGTGTACTCACATTGACAGAACAAGGGATGGGTAAACGAACTAGAATTGGTTCAGGAGACTCAATACCGTTAATGAAAGAAGGAGAGCCAGTGTTAGATTCAGACGGAAAGCAAAAGATGGGAACTGACGGATATAGATTAGCCAAGAATAGAGGGGGATCAGGTGTTAAAACAATGAATCTAAATGAAGGAGATAGTATTGCTAGAGTACATCAAATTCCTGATTTAGGAGACCAATTATTCTTACTTTCTAGAAAAGGAACTGTAATTAGAATATCTGCATCACAGACTAAAGAAACTTCAGGTCGAGCTTCAAAAGGAACACGTGTAATGGAATTACGCAATAAGGAGAAGAACGGATTTACTGATGAATTAATCTACAGTGCAAGAATGCCGTCGGATTTAGTGGAACAAATGATTACTGAGAACACCAGTACTGATTCGAGTGAAGAAGAATAATCACCGCTTCTCTTAAGCCAGCCTCTTGGGTGGGCAAGGGTACTGCGGCAGTCGCATAGCCTGGCCATTGCGCTGGATTGCTAATCCAGTGGTGTCTCACCGCGAGGGTTCAAATCCCTCCTGTCGCGCCATTAATCGAAGAATT
>PADI01000059.1 GCA_002702985.1 Methanobacteriota archaeon | reverse complement strand
AATAAGCAACATAAGATAGGGCGTAGCATCAAATTCAACCAAACGAATTTCTGATATATTGTTTTTGGAATTTATATCCAGGGAAAATTGGATAGCCTGGATGATACATATGAAATATCAATTCATGTTACTATGTACATGAAAATGGATTTTGATGCTGAACATTTCAATACTTTCGCAGCTTCTAGAAGATCAACTCGTGACTTTCTTCCAACACCTGTTTCAGATGAGATAATCGAGGAAATTATCGCTGCAGGTCTAACATCTCCAAGTTGGAGTAACACTCGTCCGTTCGTTGTCGCAGTAGCAAAAGAGAAAATCAGAGATCGATTATCTGAGGAATTTCTAAGTAGATTTGAACTAGTCAAAACTGGACAAGGACAAGGGATTTTTGGAAAAATTAAAGCTTTAATTCGGAGAAGAGGTTTGCCCACTAGTAATTGGCTAATTCTCAAAAAATATCACAAGGATTTACTGCCAAGATCACAAAGAATTGGCAAGGAATTATACAACCATTTAGGAATTGATAAGAATGACAAAGATGCCAGAGATCGTTTCTGGGCTAGGAATTACGAGTTTTTCGGAGCACCTGTGGAGTTGTTCTTGTTCACCCACAAAAGCCTAGGAAAGTTTGCTGCTTCAGATGCTGGCCTTTTCATGCAGAATCTAATGCTCTCTGCTCATTCGAGAGGATTGGGGACATGTGCTCAGGGGTCGGTCGCAATCTGGGAGGATGCGGTACGAAAAGAATTCCATATCAGCAAAAATTACTCCCTTCTTTGCGGGATATGTGTAGGATATCCGAGTCAGGACAAAGCGAACAAATTTGAAGCGAACAGAATATCTCCCTCTGAAGTAATGCTTCTCGAGAAAAATCAGGAGACTGAATCTGTACCTTGAGTTTCTTGTAGGCTATTTTTTATTTTGACCCACATAGGTATGATATCCTCAGCAGGAATTACTCTTTTTTTACCACTGCCCCAATCACATAATGTATCGGTACGATACTTGATTCCTAATTGACTTTGAATATCATTTTCATATTCGATGATCCAGTCGATAAGATCAATTAGCATTGAGATACAATATTCTTTTTCTGATATATCTGGGAATTTTAACTCTGATATGTCTCTAACATCCCAAGGAGGTTTTTCCAGTTCAGTAGATTTAGTATACTTTGGTCGAAAATCATATCTAGGAACAAAAATAGTTCCCAACTTTTGATCTGAGAATAGGACTCCAAAACCTCGTAAAATTACGTTCTTTGAATTTGGCAATGATAGGAAATATATCTTTTTAGATCTAGCTTTTTCTATGGGGGCAATCATTACCTCAAATCCCTGTTGGATTAACCAATTTCCTTCTGTACGCAAAATATCTCGGCCCCAACACCANATTTGTTGACTAAACAAATCAACAGCATCTGACATCATCATACGATTTTGATTAATCGCATTTTCAATCTCTACTTTAGTAGTCATTTCAATCTAACCTCTGCCTTGAGAATCAGTATCAAAACTCAGCCTTTCTATTCAGTCGCAATAATTAGTTATGTCGATAAGTAATTCAAAATTATAAATCTAAAAATAGCCATCTATTATTACCGATTATTTCATTGATTAGTTGTTGTATCGTTGCCCATGATTGAAGACCTATTGTGTTCATTAGGTCTGTTCGGAACCGTGTTCCTAATCATTTCCAGACATCTAAAAAGAGTACGTTCGAANATTAATCTAGGTTTACAGAACTTTGCGATTCATCATGGATTCCAAATTAATCCAAANCATGGTTGGAATGGAACTGTGATGAGTGGAATGATAGGCAAGTATCGATGTACAATTTGGTTTGAGACTGTGAGAAGAAGAAGTCGGCGTAATCGTTCGAAGATTTACATGCACTCAACAATCACATTAAACGTACCGAATCAATTAGGATTGTTAATCACCCCACAGGGATTTCTAACAGAAGGTTTCCGCCTCCCAGATTCTATAACAGGAGATCAAGACATAATTATTGGGAACCAAATGTTTGATTCGATGTATCGTATCAAGGGTTTTGATGAAAATGCTGTTCGAATCTATTTGACTCCACATCGAGTACAGTCAATTCTACATGTTCAGCAGTCTCTAGGTCCACTTCAACACCTCACTATCAATGATCAGCAGATTTCAGTTCGATTTCCCGGAATTATATCTGATATGAGGATAGTCTCTAACGCTACTACCTCTATTGCTTGGCTCGCAGAACAACTTGATTCTAATCAATAATGGAATTCATATCACTGGGAAATAAGCCATCTTATTCATAAAGTGCTAATGTAGCCATAACGTAATGATGACAGTAGAAGACGTGGAGAAGGCGCAGCAAGCATGGGGTGATGGTATCGTAGCGATTGCTGCAGCACATAGTTCTGGATTGGATTATATTGGAACAGCTCGAAATCACATTCAATCTTTGTATGCATACGAATTAGGTCCAGTGTTGTTCAAGCCAACTTTGGCTGCTAAAGAGCAATTTAGACCGACTTTTGAAGGGGCATTATCTTACTTCGTTGCATCAAATGGAGAATGCCCAGAAGACAAAGGATTCGCTATCAAAAATTGGAAAAAAGTTCGTTTTGAGAACGAAGAAATCATCATAAATGGAGCAACTGCGATAGCTATGGGAAATTATTTTTTCACAACTCCAGATAATGATGAAATCAAAGTAGAATTTACTTTCGGATATGTTGTAGATTCCACTGGAGCACTTCGTATCAACCTACATCATTCTTCTATGCCTGCAAGCTTGTAGAAGTAATTTCATAATTATCAAAATTCAAACATATTAACGTTAGATTGTTAATTATCTTCCTTTTGGCATGTTCATGGCAAATCCCATAGAGTCAATTCTCATTTTTTGTGTTTTATTGATGATGCCACTTACAGGATGTATTGGGTCATCAGTAGACACCTCGATTTCAGAAGATGAAACATCATTTCAGATTGAAAACCCTTGCTTACTGCCGTCTCAATCTATTTCTCAATCCATGACTTCTATATCGGTTAATGGGGTAGAGAGAATGTTTAGATTATCAGTTCCAAGTTCAGATGTTGGAACAAAACTTGCATTGATTATTGCTTTTCATGGGGGTGGAGGTTCTGAAGAAGACTTCCAACAACAAAATCAGTTTGATCAGTTAGGTGAGCAACAAAAATTCATTATGGCTTACGCAATTGCTGAGAGTGATAGATCGTCTGCCGAAGGTGANTGGTACCTGAATACAGCAGCAACATCNAGGGATGATAATGATTTTACAGAAGCAATAGTCGATGAATTATCTAATTCATATTGTATAGATCAAGATAGATTGTATGCGATTGGTTATTCTCTGGGTTCAATGTACACCTACGAAGTAGCATGTCAACTAAACCATAGATTTGCTGCTGTGGCATCGTTTGCAGGAACTATGCCTGTAAATCCAGAGACTTGTGACTTAAGTGGAAATATTGCGGTAATGCACATTCATGGAAAATTGGATTATATCATTGATTATGATGATGATTGGGATTGGAAAGATGGAGAGCATGAGGGGGTCGGTACGATGAGTAATATACCTGGGATGATTGATTTTTGGGCTGAAAAATCGAATTGTCAAGATGACAATACCCATTCTCATTTATTCAATGGAGATGAAGTAGAACACATTGTACACAGTGATTGTGATGGAGATGTTAGAGTTGAACACTATGGGATGGAAGCTCAAGAACATACTTGGCCAGATCAAGTAGATGGAACATACACTTACGTTTTAATTTGGGAATTCTTGAATGAATTTACTAACTAATTGCTAGAATTTGCTGCTTTCCACCATTCTACAATTTGTTCATGACTATATCCTTGTTGAGCCCAGTATTGATATGTTTCAGAGTCCATACCTGTTAACCTTGGATCTCCACCCGTTGTACCATAATTTCCATGATTATGGGATTCTGCAAGAGTATTTTTCATTTCTTTATCCTTTTCTCTCGCTTCTTCAATTTCGTATTCTTCAGTCTGATCCCACATTTCTTCATCGTATTCGTCCCAATCATCTCCTCCAGTAGAACGAATAGCAATCATAACAACAGCTACCAGTATTCCAAATAATAATACAAACATAAGACCAATTACTACTGTAAAACCAATGTCATCACCTGACAAGAGTCCTTGATTTGTGGGTTCAACTATCTCGATACTTTCTCCAGTCGCGGATAATTCCCCATTTAGTAGGACAAGAATAGTGAATCGCCCAGTATTTTGTGGACTCCAATCAATGTCTACAGTTTGACGTTGATCTTCAACAATATCGATTTCTAAAGGGTCAATATTAATCTTAGATTGAGTTCCATCTGATTTTTCAGCTATGAAAGTTACAAGAGCAGTACCATCTATTTCTCCAATATTTCTGACTTGTGCGGAGATGATTAGGCTTTGTTGCACTTCAGAACTGCCTTTTCTAGAATATACTAATTCATCTTCAATAGTAAATCTTGGACCTAAAGTTTCTATTTCCCAAACTGCAAATGGACTCAAAGCACTATTGAATGAGGATGTAGAAGTAAATGCATTACCTGCTCTGTCTGAACCACTAATCCATACTTGTAGATCTAATTCTTCCATAAATGCTGTATTTGGAATATCTCCATTGATACTAAATGTAGTTAATGTGGGAATTGCTTGTCCTGATAACGATGTACCCATTACTTCTACATTAGTAGATCCGTAGGCCACAGTTCTACTCACATCATTACGTTTGACTAGAGCCCAATTCAGAGTGATATCTTCACGGTTGATCTCACCTTGTTCATTGATTGTCATTTCTACAGTAATATTTTGCAATCCATCTATAGGGAGGGTTGCAGATGTTCTAGGCGCGACAATTTTGTTTGGACGAGGCTCTTCACCATCAACAGTAATCCATCTTAGTGTTAATGATGGATCAGTTAGGTCTCTGGATTGAGGAGGTAAATCAATCATTTCGAATGAAAGAGGATGGTCTCCAGATGAGGTTGGTGCTCTCAATTCTGTACTCCATAATCCCGATGAATCAGTATTGATTTTTGTTTCAATTCCGTTGAAAATTACCGCAACGGTAAATGGTTCTGAAGGAGAAGTACCAGATGCAGGAAAAATAACAGTTCCATTCAATCCCATTAACCCATTAGGTCTCATCCATGCTCCATCATCTGATAGAGTCCCTTCATATGGTTGTAATACAAGAGTCTCACCATCAATTGCTAAATCTGGACTGTATCTCCATCGCAAGTCAGGATAACTTCTCCATGCTGATTGCCCCGCATAATCAATCAGTTCCAATGTTGGTTCTCTTCTCAAATCATCTTCAACAGGTAATGACCATCCGAGTTGGAATTCAATTTCAAAGATAGCATTAGTAGTGAACGGGGTTAGAGGTTCATTATTTTCTGAAAGCATTGAACAGTCTAAATATTCTAGATTCAAACTTTCTGAACTACAAGTTCTTGTTCTACCATCCCAAATTATCGAAATAAGGTCAGCCTGTGAATTCGATGCTAATTGCATTTCTGCTATTTCAATATCCGCAAATCCATTTGGTTCAAATACAGGAATTTGAAGATGATATGTTGTGCTTGGATGCAGATATCCATTAACAGGTTCTAGGTATTCACCTTCATCACTCAGCAATGGTGCTCCATCTGACTTTAATTGGTAAACGAATAATGTTTGAGATTCTCCTGGTCCACCTGCAGAAAGAAGACTATTTCCTGCAGGATCTGCACCGATAAGATATCCATACACCAATGCACCATCAGGTGCTAATCTATCATCTAGTACAATGGAGTAATTACCGTTAGAGTGTGATCGATTCCAAGGGATATCCATTGGACGTTCCCTATATTCATCATCATCAGGGAATCCATCTCCATCCACATCGTCTTCCCATTCTCTCCAAAGCATCATGGCAATATTAGAAGGAAGAACAGGCCGATCAAATATCTCAAATCGAAGAGTTTGAGCAGGATTTTGTACCAGATGATCGATTGGATTTATGTTCATTCCAACTACATCAGGAGATATTGAATCAACAACAAATGTTCTATTCGTAGGAACTGAATATGTTACTTCTGCCCCATGTAATGATTCAAGCTCAACTCTGTATTCTACATCTCCAGTAGATGCTGGAGTTTGGATATCAAATCGAGCTGTACCGTTTGAGAAAATAGAAGTATTAGCAATTTCTTGATTGTTCAGATACAAATGTACCATAGCATCATTAGAACGTGGGGCTAAACTAGAATCAGTTCCTGGGAATCCTAATTCGACTAATACCGAAATATCTGCCTCTGATTTAAGATATGATTCAGAAATTGGGATGGCCACATTAAGGTCATTTAGGATACTCCAAGTTCTAATCATTATATCGTTTTCAATTCCTTCCCGTAGACCGATACCAACCAGTTGAATTTTGGGAATACTTCTTCGTCCATCATCAAGAATAATTCTTGATTTCAATCGTACTTCTGGTTCATCGTCCCAACTAGCATTAATTCTAAATCTAAGTGTTGAATTTATGTTGTCGCCATCAATTGAATGTGTATATGGGTTGGTTGGATGAAGAATAAGCAAATCTCCCGGGAATTCTCCAGTTTGAGAAATTGAATGAGTATTTTGAGTTAAATCCATTACAACAGTTGCAGAGTTATAAGTTCCAGAAACATCTACTTGAACTTCAGCTGGGAAGCCAGTTGTTACAGTGTGTGAAGAATGAATTTCCATCCACTGGTATGATGGCGCTAGAGTTGTTGATATATTTGCAAATGACATCGAATTAGTGGTGAAGGATGAACTAGATTCTAAATCATCAATTGTTACAAAAATTGCTCCCGGCAGGTCAAATTGAATTGGAATAGGAACTAATCTAGTAGATCCTGATAATGGAGAATCAGGAATTGCATCATTTATTGCTAAGACAATGGCATTTCCTGGATCAAAATTCAAACTAATACTTGGATTACTTCTCGCTTTTAGAGCAGAGAGGGTAAACGATCCTTGGTCACTTTCAATCACTAAGTACACTTGAGTATGGGGATGTTCAGTAGGTCCTGCAGTTCTTACACCGTTAACTAATTCTGAATTTAGTGTTGTAATTTCGGAAGGTTGTAGATTAATCATTGATACTTCAGTAGGCGAAAGAGAGGATGATCCTTCTGCAACTGTTGTTCCCCCTGCAAGTATGCTCCAATTAAATCCTGAGGGAGGTATATTTCCAGGAACAGCAGAGAACCCCATAGATTGAATTCCAGTAGTTGGTAATTGAATGGGGATAGAAAGAGATGTAGGTGCTGCAAAATTTATTGGTACTGACATGGCTCCATTTCCAAATCGATTTTGCCACCCTAGAGGACCAATTGTCGAATCTTCTAGAGACCATTCAGATTGTCCATCGTTGTTAATATCGATACGTATCTCATCTCCAATCCTACCTTGAATTAAATCTGCTTGAAATGAGGTCAGGTCATAATTAGAACCGGAGAATTTGAATTGTACAGATTCTGCCCAAGATGAGAGTATAGTATTCCCAGAGTTTGTGATTGGGTTCCATGGTCCACCATCTGTACTAATCTCGGTAGTAGCAGAACCAGTAATAACAAAATTAGAATAAATTTGTGAAATTGGTCTAGCAGATGTAAACAATGGAGTAGTGATTGTACCACCTGTGATTGAATCTCCATCCCAATTTGCACCAGATAGATTCCATCCCATATCAGATGGTGAACTATCGAATGAAGTTGAAACTCTACCNTTTAGGTGAATCCCATGNACTAAGGGAGTCTGGGCACCGTTTGGAGTAGCAAAATAAAGTTTGACTCTTAATTCAGGAAATACNTCTGAATCAATCGTTCCAAGATCAATGTGCAAATCTTCTCTATTGATGAATCCTGGAATTGGAGTATTTGATCTTCCATCGAGAATAGTAGTAAGTAGAATTGCATTGTTTGGAATTTCAGCATCTATACTCATCATACCATATGGACCTGGAGTCATAGCATTACTACCTGTNATAGATGGCCCAAATGGAGCACTAGTCCAGTTTGCAAAATCTGCTCCACCACCTCCTCCGGCTGGTTCAATAGAAACATCGTCAATATTCCAACCTGTGTAGGTTACAGAGCCATCAGTTGTACCAAGGCCAAATCTTACTTGAAATGCAGGATTATTTTGTACATGAGTCCCTATATTGTATGTTACTTGCTGATAAGATCCNTCATTAATTGTTCCAGAACTTGAATAAATTTGTACCCAATTACCTTGAGCATTTTTCACTGAAACGTACGCGTGGTCATAGTAATGATATTCTACTCCCAAACGTTTCCAGAATTTTAGATTCCAAGTTCCTGAACAACCTGAGCAATCTACTACTGGGCTGGTTGCCCAGTATGTAGTTGACATTCCATTAGGATAGTTCCCATTGTATGTGTAAATAGCCTTAGTNCCACTGTGAACTCCAGCACTTTGTCCTAGTGAGGTATCGTATCCCCAAGACCATCCCCCTGCAGATTGTAATGTCCATCCTTGAGGTGAAGTACTCGGNCCTGTTTCAAAATCCCATTCCCATTTTTTAGGTAACATTTGCAAATCTGACTGATTTACATTTATTCGATCTAATGTGGCTCCAGTAGCATTCCAATCACTAGAACCAGACCAAGAAATAATCTCATTACTATGTAGAATGGAAGGAGAAATTGTCAGATCTAATCCAGTTACTGCTTCGTTTTCAGGCACTTCTAGAGTAAGAGCAGTAGAAGTAGCATTAGGNAAAGCAGAAACTGAAATTTTAGTTGGTGTTCCAATAGATGTAAAATTTGGTTCTGATTGTAATTTAGCTGTAAATACTGGTGAAGCATAAGACGCAACTGAGAATGCATAAACGAGGATGAGGAGCCAGACTACCCTTGCCCTCGGCTGCGTCATGCGGTGTAAATATCATGGGCGATATGTAATTCCTTTCCCCGTAGATGAGAATTTTTCTTCCCAAATGCACATGGACCGATGGCACTTCCGAAGGGCATGGATATTGACGANGCTAAACGTATTGCAGGTATTGAGGCAGCAAAATTTGTCTTTAGTGGCATGAAAGTTGGATTAGGTACCGGTTCAACTGTAAAACATACTGTAATTGAATTAGGTAGACGAATTAAGGATGAAGGACTAGAAATTGTAGGCGTTCCAACAAGTTTAGCAACTGAGAGATTAGCGTTAGAGGTTGGTATACCATTGGTCGAACTTTCTGATGTTGATTCATTAGATATTGTAATTGATGGAGCCGACGAATTTGATCCCAATTTCCAGTTAATCAAAGGAGGAGGCGCGGCTTTATTGAGAGAAAAAATAGTTGCACAACAGAGTTCAGCAATGGTAGTAGTAGCAGATGATAGAAAAAAAGTAGATATTTTAGGNTCTTTCCCTTTACCTATNGAAGTCACTCCATTTGGCTATTTGACAACTGTTAGAGCNTTGAGTAATCTAATGAATTGTACAGTAAGCATTAGAATGGAAGAAGANANTATCCTAGTTACGGATAATGGTAATTATATCGCAGATGCTCAGACTGGNCCATCNATTTCAGATCCTATTNATTTGGAAAATCAGATTTTACAAATTGCTGGTGTAGTTCAAGTTGGATTATTCAATGATATGTGTGATGCAGTAGTTTTAGCAGGGAAAAAAGGAGTTTCAACACATTTCAGAAGCGATAGCAGACTTNCNTGATAACCGGTCCGATTAAAGAGGAGCGCACTTACGCAAGGCTGGGTCTGTAGCTTAGTCAGGTAGAGCACCCGGCTCTTAACCGGGCGGTCGCGGGTTCGAACCCCGTCAGACCCGCTTC
>PADI01000058.1 GCA_002702985.1 Methanobacteriota archaeon | reverse complement strand
ATACTGCTGAACTACAGATTTATCACGACCATTGGCTAAGAATGGAAACTAGAGACAAACGTCCTGATGGTACTTCAGAGATTGACATGAATGCTTGCTTAAAATCCAGTCTTCGAATGCGTCCTGATAGAGTAATTGTGGGCGAAGTTCGCGGTCCTGAAGCAGCTACAATGCTAATGGCAATGAATACTGGTCATGATGGTTCCTTTGGTAGTCTTCACGCCAATACCGCTAATGAGACCGTTAAAAGACTCGTTAATCCACCAATGAGCGTTCCATCAATAATGCTTAACGCACTAGATTTGATTATAATGCAAGCACGTCTCAATGTCGGAGGTAAAAATATTCGTAGAATTACCGAGGTTGCAGAAATCGCAGGAATGGAAGGAGATACTCCACGACTTAATCCTATATGGAAGTATGATGCTAGTCAAGGAAAAATTGTCGAAACAGGTGTCCCGAGTAAGGTTCGAGAAATAATATGTACAGCAAAAGGCTGTTCTCCTGCTGATTTTGCAGCAGTCGTTAGGCAAAAAGAACAGATTTTGACAGATTTAGTTAACAGAGATATTAGGGATATCGAATCTGTTACTAGGGTCATTCAGACATATCATTCAACAGTTAACTAATCAGGCACCTTCTTGGCCTAATTGCCTAAGACGATCTAGTATTGCATCTGCTGAATCCAATGTTTTTCTAGCAGATTCCATTTCATCAATATCCTCTTCATCAATTTCGTTTAATTCTTCTACAGTTCGTGCAGGTTTCTTTCCAAATGATTCAAGGACATCATTTAGAGTATCTACAACATCAGATACTCTTTCAGGATCCAACGCAATTTGACCTGGAAGGGTAGGCATTTCGGCTTCAGAAATATATCCCATTTCTACCGCCAATACTCCGGCTGCAGCAATTAATCTAGGCCTTACCTCTGGATGATTAACATCCCACCCTCTTCTTTCGAGGAATCTAACCATCAACGAATGTTCAAGAGAAGTGAATTTACCCTCATTTCTTCGAATAACTGTTTCAACAATTCGTTCTAGAGCTTCTATCTGTTGCTCCATACGTTCTAGTGTAGATTTAGCAACACTATCAATTTCGTCAACCCTTCTCAGAAGTAATCTAATCGCTCTATCTCTTCTTGCAGCAACTGGATCTACATCCATTTCCATATCGTTAAGTGAAATTTGAAGATCAAATAACCCATGTACTCGTCCACTTATTGCAGGTAATTCTAGATCTAAACCTGTGTCTTTTGCAAAGTTCTCAAATGCCATTCTAGCGCTGGGAATATCTCCTCTAGATGAGATGAGAATATCTTCAAGAGAATCTAGAAGTTCTCCACGTTCTTCTTCAAACCGTCTAATTGCTTGCCTCTCTCTCCATGAACCAGGCAATAATGATTGAGCTTCATGCTCTTTTTCCTTTCTTTGCGCCATTTCTTGAATTAGATTTAGAACAAATTCCTTTACAATATTGTGAGATATATCGAATCCTCTTGGATTAAGGTCTTCAATGAATGCGGCAATGTCTTCTGGAGATTGCTCTCCTATGATAAGAAAATCTCGAATTAGTGAACGTAATTCTGCTTCTCGATTTTCTACTTCTCTAAATGCAATTTCAGCACCCACTTCAATAGTTTGAGTAAGTGGTTTAGTCTCTTCAACCATAATTTGATCTAGTGGTTCTTCTTCATCAGAAATCATTTCGACAAATTCTTTTTCGGGTTCGTTCACTTCTTCCATATTTGTCTGAATGATTTCCTCAGTAGGAGTTGTAGAGATTGGAGTACTGGTAGGGGGGATGGGCGCTGTAGGTCTCGGAGCGGGAGCTGAAGATGAAGACCCTCGTTTCACAGATCTTTTGATTCTCCCCCAAGCCCCTTCTTGATTCGAGAGTACTCCGGCTACTCTACCTACAAGTTGGGTTTTATTTCCTGAACGAGGCATTTCTAATCTTGCACATAATTCATGTAAATCATCCCGATTCATTTCTGTAAGTGAATCAATTGTGAGCTTTTTTGGGTCGTGATAAATATGTAACCATATCCGTTGTCTTTTGTCTTTTTGAGAGCCTGAACTTTTAATTCCAAATATCTTCAATAAATCACTCAATTGTTGGTTAGAAATATCTTGAATTCCCTCCCAACTAAGGTCTTCTTCAGGGATAATAATTGATTGAATTAAACGAATTCTTAGCCTTTCTACTGACCCAGAACGAGGGATTTTCGCCTCAGATGCAATTTCTTTGAGTTGCTCTAATTTACTTGTATGTAGAGTTGATAGACGTTCAGCGTCAATCTGCATGTCTGAGCCCCAATTACATCCATCGCATCTTTAGGTGTTGTATAGGTTACGCCAATGTTGGGGTCGAAAAGTACATTCTGAAAGAAATAGAGAATTGCCGAAGTTATCTATTCTTCTTCTGATAAGGGCATTCTTTCAAGGATTGAATTCCAATCATTCATCATAAAGTGAATATCAACATATAATTTGTCTACAGGTCCTACTCTTTCGATACCTGTTGTCATAGTGCCATCTTCATTGATTGTCTCGACAATGATTTCATATCGCAGTAAATCGTCAACTTCTCCTTCAGGATCGTGCAGTGTTTCGAGGACGAACAGATCCTTCACCCTTTCTGCTTCTTCCAATATTGGCCCTACATTTCTTTGTCTGTAATGTATACCAATTCGATCATGAAATTCTAACGGAGTTCTTTCTAGAATCGCTTTAGTTACTAGCCAAGCATTTTTTGCTTCATTATTTGTCCATGATTGGATGATATGAGGATGAAATCCTTGACGTGCTAAAACAAGCATCAAATCAACAAACGGGGCTGGCACAAAACGCATTCCTGCCATTTCTTCTGCATCAGGAAGCATAGCATGCCTTCTTTCGTTCAATCCAGCCAAAGAATAGCATCCTCTTGGTATTACGAATCCATCTATTTCACCTTCGTTAATCATCTGTTGAGCCTTTCTCAAATCTTCTCCTGAATTTGAATCTAAATCGAATTCAGAATAATTTCTAATATCCAATCTACGAGGTATTTTTCCTCTCCTCCTCAGTAATTGTCGTTGTATGATTTTTTCATCACAGAGAATAATTGCATCAGCTTTTAGATGCCAAGGGTCATCACTTGAAACCAATACGTGAAAAGGATGATTTCTTTGCAGTGCTGCTACAATTGACAATCCCTTGTTTGAGAGAATTTCTTTACTATCCCAAACCAAATTACTTGGTGCTATAAAGAGATCAATTTCTCCTTGATCTAAATTCTCACACCCTTGAATGAAACTTTCAACATGTTCAATATCATTCTCTGAAAGATGAGCAGCGAGTGCATCTATTCTAGCAGCACAGTGGTGGGAAAGACTTGAGAGAACACCAATTCGGTCCATACTATCCTCGCTCATATTATCCTGTCGTCTGTACACCTGTTGATATAGCAAACCCTCTGACAACACTCTGTCCTCATGGTTGCGAGCATAGATTTGGAGGCGCGCCTGCGCTCTTATCGTGATAGAGTAGAAATTGCTTTAGGAGAATTAGTTGATGAAGAGATGCTTGGCCCTTCTGCAGAAGCTATGGCCATGGCGCAAACTGTTCTGATGGCAGGTGGCAAAAGGTGGAGACCAGTTCTAACATTATTGGCCCATGAAGCTGCAGGCGGTATTCCAAGCGATGAAGTAATGGATCTGGCATTAGCGTTTGAATTAATTCATACTGCTACGTTAGTTCATGATGACATCTATGATGGAGCACGACTAAGACGAGGGGCGCCTACATTACATACTACTCATGGCGATGCAGAAGCAATTATTGTTGGAGACTATCTGTTTGTGTTAGGTTTCGGTTTGGGTGGAAGAGCTGAAAACAGAATTGTTGAATCTGTTTCGAAAACTTGTACGGCCATTGCCGCTGCAGAATTAAAACAAATGAGGCACATTAGAGATCTTACTACTCGTCCAGAGGATTACGATGAGATAGTTAGAGGTAAGACTGCAGGTCCCTTTGCAAATGCATGTGCTGCAGCGGCAATTCTTGCTGATGCTTCCGAGATAGAAATTGAAAATCTGAAAGATTTCGGAATGGGGATAGGTGTCGCATTCCAAATGGTAGATGATTTACTAGATCTCACGGGAGATATATCCATGGGTAAGCCTAGAGGAACTGATGTACATGAAGGAAAGATGACATTGCCATTAATTCATGCATTAACTGTGTTACATGGCGCACCTCGGCAACGTATTTCAGAAATTCTAGAATCGTTTAATGATGCTCATTGGGATGAATTAACAGAGTTACTCCATGAAGCAGGATCGTTTGAATATACGAAGAATTTGATTGAAACACATCTAATTAACGCACTAGACAAGTTGCGCACATTACCTCCAACTCCTGCTAGAGAATTAATGGAAGGCTTAGCAGAGATATCCCTAGGTAGAAAGGTATGATTTTTATGGTTCAAGATAGTTATGATGTGATAATTATCGGGGGAGGACCCGCAGGTAGTACTGTTGCCCGGTATTCTGCTGAAGGAGGTGCAAATGTATTGGTTATTGATGGAAGAGATCCTATTGGCTCCCCGCTCCAGTGTGGAGAATTAGTTCCTACAAATGATGAGATGAGGCGACTTTGTCCTGATGTACCAGATATGGATGATTTGTTTCAAACCCCTGTACATGCAATATCTAGAAAGTCCACAAAAATGCATATTGTCCCTCCGTCTGGGAAACCATTAGAATTTAATTTCGATGGTTTGGTTCTAAATCGAGTTGCTCATGACGAAGCTCTTGTTGAGATGGCAAAACAATGTGGGGCAGAATTTCTTGTTGATGAATATGTGGAATCAGTGGTGGAAAATTCTGTTAAACTTCGAAGTGGTAAATCGATTAAAGCAAAAATTATTGTGGGTGCTGCAGGACATAGCGATCCATTAAGAAGGGATTATTGGGATGAAAAATCTCTGAAAATCCCTGTAAAATTTGTTCTAATGGATGGAGATTATGGGGATGCTGTTGAATTACACTTTGGTTCGATGGCTCCAGGAGGTTATGCTTGGATGTTCCCAAAATCAAGTGGGGCAAATATTGGTCTAGGGATTCAGAAGAGCTTTTCCCGAGGTAAATCTATGAACAAATATGCGAATGAATTCATTTCAAAATACGATGGAGAGATATCATTCAGAGGAGCAGGCTCACTTCCTATGTCCGGGACAATAAAGAATTTCGTCAAAGGTAATTATTTGTTAGTTGGAGATTCAGCTGGCATGGTACTACCTTCCAATGGAGCCGGAATTACAATAGCAATGGTTGGTGGAAGGATAGCAGGTCAAGTAATTGCAGAACATTTGAAAGACGGGGTCCCACTCTCTGATTATGAAAAAAGATGGAACAAACAGATGGGGAAAGTAATGCGCAATTCCAAGAGATCTTTCAAAATTGGAAGTATTTTGTTTAGACTTCCAGATAGTTTACTCAATATTCTATTCAATCCACTAACTAGGGGAATTATTTGGCGAGCAGTTACGTGTCGTCGAATGTTTTGGATTTTCTAATTTCGTTTTATTTTGTACCTTCCCATATCGTTGCCATTCCAGGGAAAATAAGTTTTGATTTGACGTTATTGAATCCTGTTTCTTTCATCATCTTAACGTAATGTTTCGTCGTACCGAAGTGAACATATGTTTTAGTTAACCATTTCCAAGGATGTTCTTTTTGTTTGCAAATTATTCTAGCATACGAACCAACCCATATTCTCATGTACAGATAACCTAGCCACCCATGGAATCGATTGATTTTTGCTGGATCGACAATTACTATTTTACCTCCTGGTTTTAGAATTCTCAGTGCTTCTGATAATCCCTTAGGCTTGTCATACCAGTCCCTAAATGAAAACAGGGTACAAACTGCATCGAACGAACAATCATCAAAAGGTAGAGATTCAGCTGTTCCTTCAACAAATGTTACCTTAGCGTCGCCCCTAGAGAGCCGTTTTTCGTTAACTCTAGGTTCTGCAACGGATAGCATAGCAGGAATAGGATCGAGGCATGTTAGTTCTCGTCCCTCGAGATTTTCTGCAAAAGATCCGGGGCCACATCCAATTTCCAAGATTTTCCCTTCTAGTGGCAATCTTTGTTGTACCATTTTTCTCCATCTTTGATCTTGACCAAATGTTGCAAATCGATTGATTCGGTCGTATACCGGGATAGTTGCCTCGAGATTAGACTGAAGGGTCACCCAGTCGTCTTCTTCCATTGAGGTGTGGTCCACGAGTGTCCCACTTATCGCACAGATATGAGTTTTTGTTGTGATTTTATTTCTTAATTCCTTAACGGTCAATATCATAAGCCCATCTTTATTGGGCGTGACCAAGGTGATTCACTTTGGGAAGAGATGACATCCTACGAGCGGTCAAAGAAGCCGAAGCTTCTGCTGAAAAAACGATTCTTGATGCTAGAGAGAAAGCATCCAGAATACTTTCTGATGCTCGTTCTGTTGCTACAGAATCCATAAATAGCGGCCGGCGTGAAACAGAAGCTACTGCTCAGAGTAATCTTCAGGCTGCTCGTGATTCTGCGTCTGGTGAAGCAGCGAAAGTAAAAAAGTCTGGATCTGGAGTACTTTCCGATGTTCATTCTAATGCCGAGTCTAATCGCGATGCGGCGATTTCACTTGTTTTAGATGCGATTCGAAATTAGAGGTGAATTTCATGGTTGGAGAGATGACAAATCGGCCAATGGCACGATTTGTAGCATCTGGTTTACGATCTAGTCTTGATGAGGTGATGCATCGATTAGTTGGCCTAAATGCAATTGATATTATTGACTTTGATGTCGAAAATGGAGATGGATTAGAATTAGGATCTCCTCGCGAAGATCATGAAGATATCGCAAAACAATTGACCACTTATCGTAGTGTATCTAGTTGGATTAATCCTGAGAATCCAGATGGAAAAGCCAGTGAATCTAAAGTGAGAGAATGGCTCTCTGGACCTTTAGGCGATGCTGTTGCGGATGTAGCAAGTAAAATAGAGAGAATAGAAGATATTTCTTCGTTGATTAATTCCTCAAAAGAAAGGATTCAATCCTTAGAAGATTTCACTGCATTGGGCGTTGATTTAGATCTCTTAGATGGCTATAATTCTGCTTCAACATTTATTGGTCGAGTTTCTGGAAAAGTTTCAGTAAAATCCACTTTGAAAGAGGCAGGAGTCGATGGTTATGTTGCTGATGCTAAAACTGAGCGAGGCCATCTTTGCTTAGTAGTTGTCCGCAATGAAGATGCCGATTCAGCCTCAAAAGCGTTAGATTCTCTTGGATTTACTGCGGTTCAACCTCCATCCGGAGAAGGAGCTCCTTCTGCTGAATTATCTGCTGAAAATAAGAATCTTGAATCCCTCTCTTCAGAAAAAAAGAATTTAGAAATCGCTTTGGAGGATTGGAGTTCTTCACACGGTTCAAAATTTCTTTGCGGTTTAGAACTTCTCGAGAGAGATTTTGTAGAATCTACTGCTCCTACTAGGATCGCTGTTAGTAAGTATGCGTTCATTATCGATGGTTGGGTTGTTGCAGATAGAGTAGAGGAAGTAGAAGGATCCATCGGCTCTTTTTGTAGTCACATCCATGTTGATACAGATGTTGCCCCTAAACATCATGGTTTACACGGTCATCATGATGATCATAATTCTCCAAGTCCTCCTATTGCATTTGGAGACCATGGACTCTCCAAGCCTATGGAGTTACTAACTGATGCAGTCGGTCGATCTGATTATGGAAAGATTGACCCTACTGTATTCATGCTTTTTACCTACCCTTTGTTCTTTGGCTTAATGTTAGGAGATATGTTGTATGGATTAATGACATTAGGCCTCGGAGGCCTTGTGTACATGAAAACTAAAGATTCTGGAAATGAATTAGGAATTCTTGGAGCTAAACTCTTGTCGTACATTGGAATTTCTACTATTCTCTTTGGATATATTTACGGAGAATTTGCAGGCTTTGAAATCCTTCCTCATTATCATTGTGAAGCAGCATTGCATGCTGCTGGAGGATATTCTAGTTCGGGATGTCATTGGGTCTTTACAGATGGAGTACCTTCATGGGCATCTTCCCTTTCAATAATGTATCCAAATGGTGGTGAATTCTCAAATCATCATAATTTGTTTCAAGCGAATCTTCCTATGGGTGTTGTCTTAGCATTCCCATTCCATAGAGTTACTGGAAACTTAACTGATCTTATACTACTTACTATTTACCTGGGAGTTGTACATCTCATGGTTGCCTTTGTTTTGGGCGCAATTGATGAAATTAGACACGGACATGGTTGGTCTGGTGCACTGTTCGGAAAGGTATCTTGGATGCTAGTTTTGGGAGGAGGGTTCTTTTTCTCATATGCCTATCTTATTCTACAAGGGAATCCTTCTGCAGAATATGAGGCATTACTTTCTGATATCCAAATCGGAGGGGCAGTTGCTGTACTAATTGGAGTTGCATTGATTGTAGTACATCTAACTCATGAGAATGTACCTTTACCAGTGGCTCTTCTTCTAGGCCCTATCGAAGCAATTGGAATGTTGCCTACTACTCTGTCTTATGTTCGTTTATTCGCAGTTGGTATTGTTGGAGTAAAAATAGCAGAAGCAGGAAATGGCTTGCTATATCCAATGATTGTAGAGGGTTTCTCTTCCGGAGGCTCTATTTTAGTTGCAATTGTAGCTTTACTTGGCTGGTTTTCAGTTCAGATATTCGCATGGGTGCTGGGCGTATTTAGTCCGAATATTCATGCTGCAAGACTCCATTTTGTTGAATGGATGCGCCAATTCTACACCGCTTCAGGGAGAGCATTTGCCCCCCTAGGAGGACGGTCCCAATTCGTGGAGGTGGATTCGGGGCAATGATAACATTCCAGCGCGGTTTCGCGCAGGATACAAAAAAACGGAGGAATGAGAAATGAACCCAAAGATGATGAGAAACGTAATGAGAATGATGATCGTTCTGCTAGCCTTCATTGGCATGGCAGACGTGGTTGCAGCGACAGGTGCTGTCGCAGCTACAGCCAATGGCGGTTATGCTTGGGGTATGCCCCTTGGAGCAGGTATCGCACTAGGTCTAGCTGGTGTTGGCACTGGACTCAGCCAAGGACAGATTGGAGCAGCAGCAGTCGGAATGGTTGCTGAAGATGGCGACAAGTTCGTCACAGGTCTAATCTTTACTGCATTGCCTGAGACGATCGTATTGTTCGGTTTCCTAGCAATGTTCTTGATGTGAACATTCGGAATTCGAATACTATATTCACGATTGTGAGGATTGTACTATGAGTTTAGAAAAACTTGCTAAAGACATTGCAGCGGAAGCAGCAAAGGAAGCTAAAGCCATTATTTCAGAGGCAAAAGATCAAGCGGCAACAATTGCATCAGAAGCTCAGAAAGAGGTAGAAGCTCATGCAACTTCTACTCTGTCTGGTTCTGATTTGGAAGCAGCTCAGATCGCTAAAGAATCAGTAGCTAGTGCTAGGCAGATGAATCAGAAGGACATTTTAATCGCCCGAAGAGAAGAAATCGACATTACATTAGAAGCAGTTCGAAGTCAACTTGGTAATCCTAAGTTATCGAAACGCTCAGCTATGTTAGATTCTATGCTAAAACAGGCTAAGTCAGAAGGTTCTGGGAAAATGACATTACTACCTGCTTCTATTGATAGGGCTGCCCTAGAACAGAAGGCCAGTGGTTACAACATTGGTGAAGATATTGATGCTCTTGGTGGATTTATTCTAGTTGCAGAAGATAATAGCATAAGATTAGATTTTACGTTTGACAATCGACTAGAGGAAGTCTGGATGGACTCCCTTGGCGATGTAACTAGGACACTGTTTGGTGAATGAGGGATTTCTATGTGGTTAGGACGAGCTAATTGGGCAAATGCAGCAGCCCGTGCTCGTTCACGTAGGTCTCGTTTGCTTGATAGAACTAGGATTCGACAATTGTTGAAACTAGAAGTTGAAAGTATTGCCAATACAATTGGTGATGCCGGCTATCGAGCAGATATGGATCTTTATGGTCACAGACTAAATGGTGCTGAACTTGTAGAGGCTGCATTAAGTCATAATTTAGACAGAGAAGTCCATGAAGTCGAACGTTTTTGCAATGGTGAATTAGCAGATATAGTAGATGTATGGGCCTTGAGAGTTGATTTTAACAAGGCAAAGGCTGTTCTTCGAGCAGTAAAGAGTGGAGCAGATAGCTCTAGAGTAGGCGAAGGTGCGTTACCTGCGGAAAATCCGCATAATACGCGATGGATCTCCATCATCGATTCATCCTCTAATCTCGCCGAAGCAGCATCTTCTATCACTAAGATGAGAATTGGAACTAGAATTTTCTCCGAAGTTCCTCCAGAGGCAGGTTTGGCAGAATACGAAGATGCTCTGGATAGGTCTTACTACCGTCAGGCATTGAAATCTATTCCTACTCGAGGCCCACATTCTTGTCTTAAACGATATCTAAGAATGGAAATTGCACATCGTGATATTTTGAATATTATGAGGGCTATGCGTCAAGGATTGTCTAACGAGAAGAGATCACAAATATTTGTTCCAGGAAGTGGCTTATCCAAGGCAACTGAAAAGGGTCTGTTGGCAGCACAGAATAATGATGATATTCTTACTGCTTTGCGTCGAACTCCTAGTTTTGATGACGAGGGTCTTGAAGCAGCATTTGCTGCTGTAGATTCAGGCATCTCATTAGATCCGGTCGTCGACTTATTTCATCATAAGAGAAGTGAATTATTACTTCGCTTTTCACATCTTAATCCTATTTCTGGAGTTCCTATTGTTTACTATATCGAGAGGAAATTACTCGAGATTGAGAACCTACGCTTACTGGTGCGCGGTAAAGCGGCAGGTCTGCCTGAAGGCATTATTGAAGCGCACTTGACATTGTAGGGGGAGAAAGAATGGAAATAGCAGTTGTCGGGAATCCCGAGTTTACTCTTGGTTTCCAATTAGCAGGTATTACTCATCTTCATAATCCTACAGATATTGATGAACTTGCGGCAACTTGTCGTGAATTGATGTCCGATAGTCAAATCGGCATCGTTGTATTAGATTCCCGCGACCTTAGTCGTTTGCCGGAGCGTATCCGTGATCAGGTAAATCTGAGCATTACGCCCACATTTCTTGGTATTGGTACCGAGGAAGACAACACATTGCGGGAGTCTATTAGAAAGGCACTAGGTGTTGATCTATGGAAGTGAAAAAAACACAAAGGAAGTGAAGACATGAGCAATAATGAAGGCGTCATATATCGAATTTCAGGACCTGTCGTTACAGCGACGGGAATTGATGCAAGAATGTACGAAGTGGTCCGTGTAGGCCATGAGAAATTAATGGGTGAAGTGATTGAGATACATGGTGAACAATCTGTTATTCAGGTTTACGAAGACACCTCTGGTATTCGTCCTGGTGAACCTGTATTTAGCACAGGTCAGACACTTTCTGTACAGCTTGGACCAGGTCTTCTAACTCAGATTTACGATGGAATCCAACGACCTCTTCAAACCTTAGAGGAAGTCATGGGTGTATTCATTACTCGTGGAGTAGATGCAGATGGGCTCGACCTTGAGAAGAAGTGGGCGTTTGAATCAACTGCTTCCGTTGGTGACGAAGTATCCGGAGGTCAAGTAATTGGTACAGTGCAAGAGACTGACACAATTACTCACAAAATTATGGTCCCCCCTAAGGCATCTGGAAAAATCAAATCCATTGAATCAGGTGATTTTAATGTCACCGAAACTGTTTGTACACTAGATGATGGAACAGAGATTCAGATGATGCAAGAATGGCCGGTACGTCATCCTAGGCCCTTCAATCAGAAATATGCACCAGATACACCATTAGTTACAGGTATGAGAATACTAGATTTCCTATTCCCATTAGCTAAAGGAGGAGCTGCTGGTATCCCTGGTCCGTTTGGTTCAGGAAAAACTGTTACTCAACAATCTCTCGCTAAGTATTCAGATGCTCAAATTGTAGTCTATATCGGATGTGGGGAACGTGGAAATGAAATGACAGAAGTGTTGGATGAATTCCCTCATCTCATTGATCCTAACACAGGTAAACCGTTGATGAATCGAACTGTAATGATTGCAAACACTTCCAACATGCCTGTTGCTGCTCGAGAAGCATCTGTATATACAGGAATCACGATCGCAGAATATTTCCGTGACCAAGGTTACGATGTTGCTCTCATGGCTGATTCAACAAGCCGTTGGGCAGAAGCAATGCGTGAAATTTCAAGTCGTCTTGAAGAGATGCCCGGTGAGGAAGGTTATCCCGCATACCTCTCTAGCCGTCTTGCAGAATTCTATGAGCGTGCAGGTCGTGTAGAGACTCTGAACGGAGATGATGGTTCTGTTACTGTAATCGGAGCGGTATCTCCACCAGGTGGTGACATTTCAGAACCCGTTAGTCAAGGTACGTTGCGTATTGTGAAAGTTTTCTGGGGTCTCGATGCAGGTCTTGCTAGACAAAGGCACTTCCCTGCAATCAATTGGCTGAATTCTTATTCACTGTATCCTCAGAGCTTAAATCAATGGTTCAGGGACAATATTGCCAGTGATTTCCCAGAGGTTAGGACTGAAATTAGTGCACTTCTAAAGGTCGAAGCAGAATTGCAAGAAATCGTACAATTGGTTGGTTCAGATGCATTACCTATGGACCAGCAACTAACTCTTGAAGTTGCACGTATGATTCGTGTATACTTCCTACAACAGAATGGATTCGACCCTGTTGATGCTTACAGTGGAGTTGAGCAGCAATATGCAATGGCTCGTGCAATACTTACTTTCCAAGAAGAAGCGAAGAAAGCAATGGCTGCAGGAGCAGTTCTAGAAGATGTAGTGAATGTCCCAGCGCGAATTGAATTAATGCGTGCTAGATTTGCAGAAGGTTACCTTGAGAAAATCGAGGGACTAGTTGAAGAAATGGTGAGCCAGATTGGCAATTCCGTGGAGGCCCAGTAGGGAGGGATGAAAAATGACAAGTAAAGAATACAAGACAATTACCGATATCAAGGGACCTTTGGTGTTCCTAGAGAAGACTGAACCTGTAGCTTATGGTGAGATTGTAACAATTCGTCTTTCAGATGGTTCGACAAAGAATGGACAAGTTCTAGATACATCTGATGATATGGTTGTGGTACAGGTTTTCGAGGGTACTGAAGGTATTGATAGAAGGGCAGGTGTTAAATTCCTTGGAGATGTTTTCAAGTTACCAGTTAGCAAAGGTTTAGTTGGCCGAATTTTAGATGGTGCAGGCCGTCCAAGAGACGGTGGACCAGATATTGTTGCTGATGAAAAAGCAGATATTATTGGTGCTGCGATCAACCCTTATTCTCGTCAATCTCCTCATGATTTTATTCAGACAGGAGTAAGTGCAATTGATTGTTGTACTACTTTGGTGAGAGGTCAGAAACTTCCCATCTTTAGTGCTTCTGGACTTCCGCACAACGATATTGCATTACAGATTGCTCGTCAGGCTAAATTGAAAGACAGCGATGAAGAATTTATCGTAGTATTTTGTGCAATGGGGATTACTGCTGAGGAATACAATTTCTTCCGAGCTGATTTAGAACGAACTGGTGCTCTAGAAAATGCTGCTTTGTTCGTTAATCTAGCAGACGACCCAGCAGTTGAACGTTTGATTACTCCTCGTCTTGCTTTGACAGCAGCTGAATATCTTGCGTTTGAACACGACTATCACGTACTGGTTATCTACACAGACATGACGAATTATTGTGATTCTCTCCGTCAGATTGGTGCAGCACGAGAAGAAGTTCCAGGTCGAAGAGGGTATCCGGGATACATGTATACTGACTTAGCAATGCTTTACGAGAGAGCGGGAATTGTAAAAGGGAAGAAGGGGAGTATTACTCAATTCCCTATCTTGACAATGCCTGGTGACGATATCACTCATCCAATTCCTGACTTATCAGGATATATCACTGAAGGCCAAATTGTAATTTCTCGTGAACTACATCAAGCAGGAATCTATCCTCCAATTAACGTTCTTCCATCTCTTTCTCGACTGATGGGTGGATGTATTGGAGAAGAAACTACTCGTGATGATCACAAGAAAATCAGCGATCAGATGTATGCAGCATATGCCCAAGGTCGTGAACTTCGTGGTCTAGTAGCAATTGTTGGTGAGGATGCTTTGAATGAAAGAGATTTACAATATCTAAAGTTCTCAGATATATTTGAAGATAAATTCGTAAGACAGGGAAGAGATGAAGATCGAACTATCGACGGTACACTAAATCTCTGTTGGGAATTATTAGCAAATATTGACACCAAGTATCTCGAAAGATTGGACGATGAACTTATTTCGAAGTATCATCCAACTGAAAAGAAAGAATGAATTTATTGAAGGAATATAGGAGGTGATTTACTATGGCGTTAGATATCAAGCCTACACGCAGTGAACTCATCAACTTGAAACGCCGAATTAAACAAACCCAGAATGGCTACAAACTTCTGAAAATGAAAAGAGATGGCCTTTTCCATGAATTTAGGACCCTTCTTTCTGAGATGATTTCAGCACGCGNAGANCTTGTTCAAACATTTAGAGAAGCAAAACAAGGAATTGATTTAGCAAGTGCTATTGAAGGTGGACTTGAGGTTCAGAGTGCTGCAATCGCGATATCAAATCACCCTGAGGTTATGGTTGAAAGACGTAATATCATGGGTGTGGTAGTTCCCAGCGTATCTGGTGAAAATCTTTCTTCGACTATGGATGAAAGAGGAATGGGATTAGTCGGTGGTTCTCCGTATATTGACGAAGCGGCTGATGGTTATTCTGCTTTAATTGAGAAGATCGTGAAAGCTTCAGAAATGGAAGCAACTCTCAAGCGCCTTCTTGAAGAGATAGAGGCAACCAAAAGAAGAGTAAATGCACTTGAGTTCGTTGTTATTCCTCAAATGGAGGAAGCGAAGTCTTTCATTCAACTTAGGTTAGAAGAGATGGAGAGAGAAGAGACATTTAGATTAAAGAGATTTAAGAATAAGTGAATATTCTTTTTTTTATTCTATCTTGATTTTCTTTACGTGTTAACATAATTACATATCCAACTAGTTAGANGACTAACTGGTGGAAGTGTTGGGCGAACCAGATGTGCCGGCACTTCGTTTGGAAAGAAAAGCTTGGACACAACGTGATTTTCTTGAGCAATTAACTGCCGAACATTTCGTAATAATTTCAGAAATAAATGAGGCGCAGTATGGATTNGCNTGGATGGTTGATGCAGTAGNAGATGATGTCGAATCTAGTCTTGACAATCTNCGTTCAAAATTATCTCCTTTAGGTTGGGTCCCCAATCTTGAAGACGATGAGCCATATATTCTGGAGATTTGTCCTATTCGAGTAAGAAATGCAGTAATCCGAAATGGTACTCAGATATTCTTGTGGCTCCTTTCTTTTATTTTCTTAACAATAATTGGTGCAGGTTGGATTGGAAGAGTTAATTCATCTATCGATTCTAGTTCTTTCGAGGCTTTGCGGATTGGTGGAATTGAGTATGCCTTGCCAGTAATGGGTACAATTGCTCTAGCAAGTATTCTCCGAAGATTAGTTGCTAATTCTTATGGAGTAAAAGTAGATCATCTTTTGCCGATTAGTATACCGTTTCCTATAACTGGATTAAGTCCAATTTGGCCGTTTGGATTAATTGGAATCCTCCAACTTCGTCGTATTGATGAGATTCAGTTCCCAAATCGAATTAGTTTAGCTTATGTTTCTCTAGTTTTGCCATTTACATTGATTTTTTCGGGAATAGGATTTGCGTTGTTGGGCCTATATTTCACTCCCACTAATCCTCTTCCGATTGAAGAAATCCCATTTGTTTTAGATTTGAATTGGTTTACAGAACTAATTGGCTCATTGTTAATTGGAGAATCAATTCTTTTCAGAACCCAATGGGCATCTCCTATGCTGTTAGCAGGACATGGAATGACGATTATAGGATTTATTTTATTACTTCCAATTCCTAATTTTCCAGGAGATCATCTGTACACTGCCATTCGAGGTGCTGCAAAGTGGGCGACCGAAACTTCAGAGCAAGCTCAACTTCTTTTATTCACTGTTGTCGTTGCACTTTTGGTCAATTTACAGGGGCAATATTGGTTGTGGATTGCCATAGGAAGTTTAGCGATTTGGAGACGCTTTCAAAGTGATTCAATACCAGTTCCCATGGTAATTAATGATACAGATATTGCGAATACATCTATGCCTTCATGGATTACGCCTATGGCAGTAGTGATGCTAATTATTGCCTTGCCTACTTACGATGTAAATTATTCCATAGATGATTGGGATCATGATTTAGATATTGAAGAATGGGTTGTCGAACACAATATTTTGTTCGGTAATAATTCAACTCTAGAATACCCTCTCATACCTAAGGGTGTATTGGATAGTTCAGGAAGTATTCATGTTTCTCCTTCTGGAGTTATTGAAGGATGGGTCATCGAAATAATGTGTCCTGGTGAGGATAATTTTTCTGGATTAGATTGTAATTATTCAGATATTTCTCAACGTTCTCCTGGAAAGTTGTTGATTAAACTACATCCTCCTTCAGATTCAATAACAGGTGTCATTCAATTGAATTTGGATTTACATAGTACTTCGAGTGGAATTACATTGCATCACCAAACTAGTGTAAATGTATTAGGTTCAGTGAGGATATTAGGTGAAGGTTGGTTTTCTAATGAAGAGAATCATTGTGTGGAAATGGTAGTTGGATTAGAATCATTACCTGCAAACATAACCATGGATAATCCTATGTGGGCTATAGTAGGAGGAGAAACTCATGTAGTGGACGATCCGATGAACATTACAATAGAATCACCTGAAATAGTATGTGTAGAGCCGATGGAAGGTGCGATACAATTAGCCGAAACATCATTGGATGGTAGAATAAGTGGGCCTGTAATAAATTATCAATCTGATGATGGTACTTCCTTCACTTTGACTGCTAGTTTATTGGACATTAATCGAACAGCTATTGCATTAGAAGATGGTTTTGAATTTACTAATTCAAATCCATTTGATGCAGTGGCTCTGGGATGGCATTTGAATCAATCAAGTGCTTGTCCTGAATTTGTCACCACAGAATTATCTGAGAATAGTAATCATACCTTTGATGAGAATTTTAATGGTTCTCAAGTAATCCATATTTCTGATGAGACTATGAACGGAATACTTTCCATTCCTGATTTTGGTATATTGACGGTATGTGATGAATCTCTTCGTTTTATCTATCAAATGATAAGTGGGCCAAGTATTTTGGTCAATGGAGAAATGTTAGTTTTAGATTCAAAAATCAATGATCAATCCGTCAACCTCTCTAACGTAGGAACAGAGTCTGTTTCATTGATCCCCGTTATCCATTCTTCAATTTCTCTAGATTCTGTTTGGAATATCACTTTCCCCTCAGAAATAGATGCAAATAGTTCGTTTTCTTTTGATTCATCGNGTGCCAATATCACAGGTGGATTTTCAGCTATATGGTTTGAATCATCATCACTTGGTCTTGAAATTCACCTCGCAGCAATGTGTTATCCTGGATTGGAATGTAGTATAGGTGATTGATTGCGAGTAGGTATTTTTGGTACTGGAGCAATAGGTAGTTTACTTGCCTTTAAATTGTCAAAAACCGGAAATAAGCCATTTATCTATTCTAGAGGAGAATCATTATTGGCTCTTCAAGAGAGAGGAATAATTGTTCATTCTCATGATTCTATACATGTATTAACGCCTATTGAATATTCTATTCTTGATTCAAAACAAACTTTGGACATTGCGATTATTTGTTGTAAGCAAAATTCAGTATCTGAATTAGTAATGATAGCTGAGAACCAATTAGCAAGCGATGGTGTTGTAATTGCAATCCAAAATGGATTAGGTCACTTGAATAGAATTGCCTCTGTTGTGGGAAAAGGTAGAGTAATTGGAGCATGTGTTACTCATGGTTCTAACCGTATAGGACCGGTCGAAATTCAACTTGGAGGAGAAGGGAAAATTGTCATTGGTCCATTAGATTCTGAGAAATTTTCCGTTAGAACTGGACTTTACGAAAAAGTAATTGAAATGTTAGATGAAGCAAATCTTTCTCCAGTTCCCGTGGCAAATATTTTACCTTCAATATGGGAAAAATTGCTACTTAATCTTGCAATAAATCCGATATCAGCTATTTGTGGTGTTAGAAATGGTGTTCTTCTCTCTTCTCCGCTTAATGAATTAGCAATCTCAGTGATGAGAGAGGGTGCAATGGTAGCGGAATATGAGGGAATAAATATTGATTTTGAAAAATTGGAGAATTCCTTGAATGAGGTGTTGAAAGCAACTGCTGAGAATCGTTGTAGTATGCTTCAAGATGTAATGCATGGAGTTCCTACAGAAGTTGATTGGATTTGTGGGGCTATTGTGGAAAAGGCAGAAATTCATGGGATTCCTGTTCCAATGACTCAAACACTATGGAATTTAGTTCACGGTTTGTCAATGTGATTAAGATCTAAATTGTAGTGTAAACCAACATTTTCTCTTCTTGATATTGCAGCGTTAACGACTAATGAAGAAACAATGGACATGTTTCTAAGTTCTACTAATTTCCTTGTTGGTTTAGAACGTCTCCAAATTCTATCAATTTCTTCGGCAATATGACTAATTTTTCGTTTTGCTCTTTGTAGTCGTTCATCTCTTCTAACAAGTCCAACATCGTCAGACATTATGCTCTGTAATGCTTCTCGATCTGCCTTTAGTGAAACATGTTCTATCAAATTTTCAAGCCCCTTTGCTCTCCAAAGAGGCACTTCAGTTTCATTCTCTTTACGTCCTGAAGTTTCTTCTAGAGCACTTAACAAAGCCCGGTGAGTCATTACAATTGCTTCTAATAGGCTGTTGGATGCCAAACGATTGGCTCCATGAAGTCCTCCTGCAACTTCACCAGCAGCAAAAAGACCCTCTACAGAAGTAGATAAAT
>PADI01000057.1 GCA_002702985.1 Methanobacteriota archaeon | reverse complement strand
AGTATCTTCCACCGATAGGACTCTATCAGACCATGGAACAAACATACCAAGACAATTGAGAGTTGTTGTTTTACCTGAACCAGTACCTCCTGCAATAACGAAGTTTGCTGGTTTGGCACCAAGACCATCGACCCAAGTCCAAAACATTGCGGCCAAACGAGGAGAAACAGTTCCCCACTTTATCAAGTCAACAATCGTGATGGGGTCCTCTCTAAATTTACGAATAGTAAGGGTTGGTCCATCGGGAGAAACAGGTGGAATAGTGCCATTTACACGAGAACCATCTGGAAGACGGCCATCGAAGATTGGCACCATTCCGGGGCCATCTCCAAGAGGGACTTCAGTATGCGATGCGATATTCTTTGCTATCTGAATCCCTTCTTCATCTTCTACCCAAATATTTGTCCTACACATTCCGTGCTTTCGGTGAGCAATCTTGACACATTGCTTCCCACCATTATACATTACCTCCTCTAGATCGTCGTCATCTAACAAAACTTGGAGAACACCATATGGATTAGCAGCAATCTGACCATTATATTCGTAGAATGGAGTAGGATGTCCTTCTTCACTGTAAACAATCACGTCGCCATACTGATCAATAATTTCTGCCATTTCTATCCCTCAGAACATATTCCCTGCCATGATGTAAACACCCTGGAATAAGAGAGTCGACATTAGCATCCATGCTGGTGCTGACCAGAGATATTGACCTGTTCGACCAAGCATTCTACCACTAATTGCAACAGTTACTCCCGTTGCAGCAGCAGAGAATAGATAGAGAGCTTCTAAAGTTGAAGCTAAAGGATAACCTGTAGAAGGTGGAGCGAATATCCCAACAATAAATCCTGTAATGCAAGGCAACATTAGACCCATCAAGACAATCATCGTAAATGCTTGACCGAAGACTTTCTCCTCTTTCAAACGCATTAATGAATTCAACTTTTCATATTCAATGCTCATTCTGTAAGTTACTTCTTGTAATGGAGCCTGCTGTTCAAGAGCGGCATCTAAGAGATTTACTACTCTCTGAACCAAAGCACTTCGAGACTCAAGAGCGAATTTTGCTAATGCAGCCGTAAATGATGTTGCTTGTGCTCTAACAAGGGCTTGATCTAAGAGAGATCCAGCCACATCATTCCTAGATTTAGCAACATCAGCAAATGCTTGTTCAAGACCCAAACCAGCCCCTAACTCTGCAGAAATTAATTCCATCATCTCAGGCAATGCACCATCAATGCTACTTCTTCTTCGAGATTCTAATGCCAAGGGAATAGCTCCCCCTATTCCAATAATCGCTAATGGGAGTAAAAACATGGCAGTTGGGTTGTCATTAAGACGTTCCATTAATTGCCAAAGCATAGAATCACCTCAAACCCCTGGATCCCTAGTATGTGCCTTCATTCCAATTATCCCCATAACAAAAACACAGAACGCAAGACCGCCGAATGTTGCCATTCGAGCCACACCGGGCCCTGGAACATCAATCAAACCAGATGCTCCAGCAAAAAGATACGGAGCCACTGCCATCAAAGGCAATACAATTGGTCCTAACATTCCAACAGTTAACAAAGCAGTTGGCATTCCTTCTAAGGCTTCTATGTACTTCATTATCCTGTCAGTTCTTTCTTCTTCTTCTCTGTCGGCTTGTCGTCGCAAATCTGAAATCAAATCTGTATTCGACGTCACATTAGTTTTGAGAGTGGTTAGAAGACGTTTGTAACCTGTAGATTTAGTCCTAGAAGTGGCTTTAGTAAGTTCATCTTCGATCCTCCTACCTGCTCTAACACCATCCATAATCTTCTCCATATCTTTACTGATGGCTCCGTAGCCTCCTCGAGAAATATTAATCAGAACTGATTCAAGTCCTACTCCTGCACCGAGAAGTACATCAAAAGCACGTAAAGCAGCCAACAAATCTCTTTCTTCTGCTTCCATGTTATGCCTCCGCATCTTCAACTAAAATCAATTCAACTTCTCCCGACTCAGAATCATAAGTCATCTCTTGAATGGCTACTAGCATCTCTCTATCAATGAACGGATCAATGAAAGAAGGTTGACCTGCGCGGAATAATCCCTCCAAAACTTTGTATCCTCGAGTATCTACTTGAAGTCGCACAGTATAGACTGCAGATTCTGAACCCTCGTCCTTTAGATCATCACCTTCTCCGCCGCGAACTAATTTACGTTCAAGGCGCCTTTTGATGTTGACAGAAACGTGACATCCCTCTAATTGCATCCACTCTCCGTCCTTTGCGCGGATGAAGCAAGAGATGCCTGACATGTCTGTCCCTAGCCCTCACTGTAGACTTGGGGGCATCAAGGTATCGCACCATTGAGATTCATAAAATCTCAAAGAAACCAAATTCTGGCTCTTGAATTAATGCCTCTACATCACGTAAATCGTCAATAACTTCCTCTGCAGTTAATCTCACTACACCAACGTCTGAACAAGCACGTATTAGAGTGTCATAATCGATTGGATTATCAGATACACTCAGTGATTGCATGATTACTTCTTTCGCTTTTTGTCTAGCCTCATCACCATCAAGAATATCGACAGATGTTGAAGCAGTATGAGACATTTCAACTGGTTGAGATGGAGGGGTTTTTTCTTCAGGTGGAGCGAGTCCTTCACTCATACTGATAGCACGCATAACTGCAACTTCGTAAACAGAATCATCTATTTCCCCGTAATGCTCTCTAGACTTGAGGAGTCCTTGAATAAGATCTGACGGAATACCTCCTGACTTGTATCCAGACTCAGAGTTTTCTAATTCACGTGATCTCCTATGTGAGTCTATTCGCCTCATTGTTGCATCTGCAGTTCTAGCTAACCAAACATGATAACGAGTCACATCAATTTCTCTGAATCCTTCTGCGCGAATACTGGTAAATACTCCTCCGTCTTCAGTTTCATAATGTCTTGAACGACCCAACATCAATACAAGGAATCGATCTCCTCTCTCAAAACGAGCAAGGATTTCTTCGGCATCTGCATGTAATTCGGGAGTAAATGGAGTAACATCAAACATGTGTAGTCCAGTAGAATCTCTCAATCGACCTCTATATCCTGGACCACTTTCAGTATCTCTCCTTTCCATGTTATCAATTACGCCTGCGACTAGCATCCTTGATGTCATCGCCCCAAGACGACTAACTACAAACGAAGGGTCATATTCACCTTGTCCAACGATTGGTAATGATGATTGTGAGAACTCAATTGCAAACATACGTAAAGCAGGTTGCCTCTGGCGACTAGAAGAGCTAGAAATCAGAGGACCACCCCCCATGTTTCTCTAACCTCTGAAGCAATACTGACTGGATCTTCAGTTTTCTCAGCAACAGTATCTGGGAGCAACATTATACCCCTATCATCAACAATAGCTCTTCCGTTAATGGCTATTCTAGTTCCAAACAATTTATCTTTGATCTCTTTAACAAAATTAGCAGAACCTTCATTATTTATTCGAGTTTGAATTGAGGCCATATCTTGTTCTAAAAACTTCTCAGACGCTGCACGACCAACTACGACATTTGCACTGGCTAATCCATCATCAATTACAAAACGAAGTCTAAGATCTTCTACACCTTCAACTACAGCATCGTTCTCTGGACAAACCCCATCCCTGAGAACTCGGCGACAATCTGGACATCTCTGAATAATTCCACAGTCGTCTCGAACAACCAAAACATCTCCTTCAGTCAGAATTCCCTCCCTAGAACCACTATTCCTTAATTCCCCTAATGATGTTTCAACAACGTGAGATTCTGGATCTATTTCACCCCATGGAGATTCTTCCAAAATTGTTACCTGTTTAGCGTCATCGACAGTAATATCTGGAGTTCCTTGAAAAGCTCGAATTCTAGCCTCTTGTACAGAAACAACCTGACCAGGAGAAAGATCAATCGGCGACCATACAGTCATTTTACATCTTCCTGAAGGATCTAAAACACGTACACTGGTTAGACTCTTCTCTTCTCCATCTCTAACGAAAGTTCGAGTTTCTATTGATTCAACTTGAACAGTAATGTCAACACCTCTCATCCCATCACGAATATCTTCAATCTTGGCACGATTCTGTGAAGATAATTCGTCTGCATCAGGAAATGATGCATCTCTGAAAACTTCTATCTTAGTTCTATCACTAAAATTTACTTCAGGAGTATCACGAAATCTTCTGATATTAGCACCTTCAAATCGAAGTAGAGAGCCTACTTCATGATTGAATTCCCCCCAACAGAGGAAACTCATCTGACCTGTGCTATCTGCAAGACGTCCTCGAACAATATCGATCGTGCCGCTACCATCCTTCTTCACAATCTGATCTGGGCGTGAAGCCACAACTCTGGCCACTAATGAAACAGGGCCTTCCATAGACGAAGCAGTAGCTAAATCAACAGGATCAGATGTAGGAATATTGGCAGCACTCCCTTCTTGAAGTACAACTACTCTAGAACTCTGATTAATATTCAAAGAACGTTTTCCATTCCACTCATTTACGGACACTCCTTCTAATCTTACTATTGATCCAGGAGATAAATTTGAGCCATGATTCCCCCAATCTTTGTAATCCCATCTAGTACTATTCTCATTAGAAAATGGAAGGTCTTCAATCCATCCAAAAGCAATCTGTCGTTCTTCTCCTGACTTCATTTTCTGCATCCGAGGAGTATACGTTACAACTGCGACCTCTATCGTGACATTTCGATCATCTGAACCTAATTCTGTAAAACGATCTACCTTCTTAGATGCGACCATGCTTTCCATTGTAGATTGGATTGAAGAGGTAGAATCTGTCTTCTGGAATCTCTTCATGATAGAACGAACTGCATCCTCGGGTTCAATTCTAAACTGTGTGTGATATTTCTCAAATTCCTCACGAATCGCATCTCTATCAGCATCTGGAACTTCAGTTAGAACCTGTTCAATGTATGTATCGTACTCATCTGTCATTTTTTCAGTCTCCGCTTGGAGAGAGGAAAGAATCCTGCTCCAGCAAACACCGAGTCCCCCCTAAATATGGAGAAAGGAGGGATGACTCGGCGTAATGATGCTGAAGTCTGGACACCACATCTCCTCCGGAGAGCGAGATGAAATCCGACGGTTCTTGAATCATCCTGATAAAAAAAACGACCGATGACATCATGACGAATAGGGTTATACGACAAACAATGAGGGAGCCTTTTCACTTTGAAGGAATTGATGTTCTACCGGGTACTCAAGCCCGTATTCCACTACCTGTTGGCCTAGATCCTCTTGGAAGAGATTTGTCGATACCTGTCCACATTTTGCATGGTGAAAAGGATGGACCAATCTTAACAATCACTTCAACTATTCATGGTGACGAATTAAATGGAGTTACCATCATTAGACATCTTCTTTATGGAATGGATTTGAAGCCAGAAACAAGTGACGATTTAGTCAAAGTAGAAAATTTACGTGGAACCTTGTTGATAGTGCCTGTATGTAACCCTGAAGCAGTTATTCTAGATACAAGAAGATCAAGTGACGGAAGAGATCTGAATAGATGCTTCCCCGGATCTCCAAATGGAACACATTCTGCCAGAATTGCGCATGCATTGTTTGAACAAGTAGTGATGAGAGGAAAATACCTCATTGACCTTCACACTGCACCTGCAAGAAGAACAAATGCTCCACATATCAGGGCGAATTGTGATCGTGAAGATTCAAAGGACTTGGCAAGAGCATTTGGAACTCCAATAGTACTACACTCAATAGGACCAGAAGGATCACTCAGAAGAACCGCTACTGGATTAGGAATCCATTCCATTCTATTAGAAGCCGGTACTGCAAATGTCTTCGAAGGTGGGGCAATAGCCGTAGGGGTTCAAGGAATCATGAATGTAATGATTCATCTGGATATGATTGATGGAAATTTACGACGTCCAGAATGGCGACTCATTGTTCGTAAGTCAAGGTGGATCAGATCGCCACGCGGTGGCATGCTTCATCCAGCGATTGTTGCAGGTGAATTAGTAGATCAAGGACAACCAATTGCCCATGTTACGAATCCTCTTAGCGGAGATGCGGAGGCGATACTAAGTCCAATGTCAGGGGTAGCAGTGGGATTAGCCACTTCTCCAATTGTGAGAGAAGGAGATCCTGTAGCTAATATTGCATCTGTTCAAAAGAAAAAAACACACCAAAAAATTCGTGCTGCTCCAATGACTGAATGGACTGTTAAAGATGTCTCAGAAACTCTTGAAGATATTTCTGATGATGAAAGTGGAGCATGTATCGATGATACACCAGAGGATGAATAATGATATCTAGAGAATTATATTTTGGATATGGTTCAAATCTTAATGAAGAAGACTGGAATTCCTCAGGGAATTTTTTACCATGGAAAGAGGCATTAAAGATTTACAAGCCAGGATTATTGTTGGATTACATTCCTTTGTACCACTATTATTCTAGTGGTAGAGAAGGTGGGGCTTTAGACGTAAAACCTGTTAAAGGGGGGGTAGTAAATGGGATGTTATTCCTTCCAACTTCTAAAGGATGGAAAAATGTAGATAAAAAGGAAGGAAATCCTCATTACTATTCACGAAAAATAGTTTCAGTTCAGACAGCCTCAGGAGAACTATTACAAGCAGTCACCTATATTGTGGTAGATGAAAAAAAAGAAGAATATTTTGTCGAACCAAATGATAAATACAGAAAAATCGTTGAAAGTGGAATGAAACAACTTGGATTGAATCCTATGGGGCAAAATGCGGCTGCAAGAAATGAAGAAACTCTGAGCATGTGCAACAATATATTCGTATATGGGACATTGAAGCAAGGCCACAGTAGAGAAAATTCAATGATTGAGAGTAGAAAGGGGGATCCTAAATTCGGAAAAATCCAAGGTGAATTAATGGATCTTGGAGCATTTCCTGGATTAATTCAAGGAGCAGGTGATGTAATCGGAGAAGTACATACATATACTGAGATAGGATCTGTTTTAGATCGATTAGATCGTATCGAAGGATTCTATGCTCATGGCGCCCCTGACAATCTTTTTGAAAGGATACTTTGCAATGTTGAAACTACAGACGGATTAATTCAGGCATGGACTTACAGATGGACTGGCTCAGAAGGAACTCGTATAGAATCTGGAGAATGGAGTAAAAGATGAAACTCTTATGCTCTACCACTACTAGGTGAGCACATGGACGCTAAGATTGGAGTGGTGACAATTTCTGATCGAGCTTATGCTGGGATATATGATGATGAATCAGGTCCAGCAGTTATAGACACATTGAATCAAATTATCAGTTCAGAATGGATCCCAATTACTAAACTAATTCCGGATGAAAAAAATGAGATTGAAAACACACTCATACAACTTATAGATGCAGAAAATTGTTGTTTAGTAATCACAACCGGAGGGACTGGACCCTCTTCTAGAGATGTAACTCCAGAAGCAACTGAAAACGTTTGTGAGCGTATGATGCCAGGTTATGGAGAATTGATGAGAGCAATTTCTCTTGAATACGTCCCGACTGCTGTTCTTTCGAGACAGACCGCGGGATTAAGGGGAAATTCACTAATTTTGAATCTACCCGGTTCGCCTAAAGCAATTCACCAAACACTAATTCCCTTATTTGAATCGATTCCTGCATGTATAGAACTAATGGATGGGCCATTTATTGACACAAATTCAGAAATTGTCGTTGCTTTTCGTCCGAATCATCGCTGAATCAAAAACAAAGGGTTCAACTCCTATCCACTGGAGGAGGGGGTATGGCCAAGATGAAAAGCGGGTTCACTCCAACTAGATCAAATGACGAAATACGTCAAATCGATATAACACTCGATTTTACTCCTAATGCCCTTGCATCGGTTCTTTATCGACAAGGGAATACGATGATTTTAGCCTGTGTAACCAAAGAACGTTCTCTGCCTCGATGGTTTCCAAGAGATGCTACCAAAGGATGGGTTCATGCCGAATATTCTCTAATGCCTGCTTCCACAGATTCTAGATTTAGAAGAGAAAGAAATGGAGCAAAAGGAAGAACTCAAGAAATCGAGCGACTTGTTGCTAGATCACTTCGAGCGGCAGTAGATCTTGAAGCATTGGGGCCAATCGCTCTAAACATTGATTGCGATGTCCTAAATGCAGATGGAGGAACTAGATGTGCTTCAATTACTGCGGCAGGAATTGCACTTCGCCTTGCAATTCGAAGATTAATTTCTCAAGGAATTTGCCTACCTGCAGATAGGAGAGAAGAAGGTTCGGAAGGTAAAGTAGAACTAACACAAGAAGAAGCCATGGATCATGAAAATTCTGTAATGCCTCATGACGTAGCTGCTATTAGTGTAGGACTTCTAGAGGGTGATGTATATGCAGATTTAGATTATGATTTAGACAGTAATGCCGATGTAGACATGAATATAGTTATGACATCTGATCAAAAATTTGTAGAAGTACAAGGAACAGGTGAAGAAGCAACGTATTCATCTGAAGAACTTGATGCTCTAATTTCTTCGGGAAAAATCGCTATAGAGCAATTATTTGCGATTCAAAAGAGTACTCTTTCTGAATAAAAAATAATGGTTTTTCTCAGCGGAACCCTTGAATGGCAATCTATAGTCGCGAGAGTACTGCGACGGTAACTCAGCTGGGAGAGTGCCAGACTGAAGATCTGGAAGTCGCCGGTTCAAGCCCGGCCCGTCGCACCTTCTCAGAAGAGGTCGTCATCATCTTCTTCTTCTTCAAATTCTATCCTACCTGTATCTGCTTTCTTCTTAGCAGGTGCCTTCTTTGTGTTTTGAGGTTCAGGTTGTTCTCCAGAGGCTTCATTTTCATTGGCTTCTAATCTCAATCGTGCTTGTTCTTTCTCTCTAGCAAGTAACTCTTCAGGATCAAGTCCTGCCTCAATTGCTAATTTTATTCGGCGTTCTTCTAATGCTCGGCGTTCAAGTAATTTCTGCTTTGCTTTATCATATTGCTGCAACATATACATCGCATCGTGTTCAAGCAATGGAGAATCGGAAATAACTGTAACATCTAACCAATCACCTTCTTCAGCTAAATACTCAGCCAATGGTTCAAACTTAAGATCTGATTTCTTCAACTGTGTATAATGCATAGCGTTACCTGAACGGTGTTCAATTCCAGAAAAGTGACAATAGAATTTCTTTCCTCCAAATTCAGAACGTACTTGGTCAAATAATTCTGCGAAATCTTCAGATGTTCTTAGAGAACCATTTCCTCGAGCATGAATATGAGCCATATTTAGAACCGGTACGGTTCCTTCTACGTGATTTACAACTTCCAGTACCTCGTCTAAGGTCCCCCATAGCGACTGTTGTCCACTTGTCTCGACTCCAATCAATGTAGGCTCACCTTCTGTGACCCATGGGAAAGCTGCATAATCAATCTCGTCCTCTTCATTCCCCCAAAGTTGGTGACAACGTTCTACTACACCCTCCAAAATATTAGCCAGATGTTCATTTGTCTCTCTCCCAGGCCTCCTTTCACCATAAGGGCCAACGTGATATGTAATATGACGAGCATTAACAACCTTAGCCGCTTGCAAACTTGTTTCCATTTTCATTAGTGTTCGTTGACGAGATCGATTATCTCCAAGTAAGTCAGCATAATATGGGCCATGCATATTCATTTCAAAATCAGATTTCCAAGATAGAATTCCTGCCTGCCAATATTCATTGAAGTGTTGTGGGGCAACCGTGCGAACAGTTTGAATCTCCATGGTTGAAAGACCAAGAGCGGTTATGTCATCCATTCCTTCAACAATTGTACGTCCTTTACAAGACAGAGGTACCCCTGCTGGACCGAAACGAAGTGGCATCCAATTGACCCCCGACCTCCTGCCCGAACGAGTGGCCCTTCAAAAGGGATGGCACGAAATGAAACATTTAGTTCAGATGAGAGTGGGCACAAATTAATTGATATTTATACAAAATTAGGACATCATCATAACCTCAATCATCATCGTAGAAACGATGACCAGACGCTGGAGTAGTTTGGGTGTCGCCGCACTAATGCTACTTTTGCTAATGATGCCTAGTGCTCATGCATTTAGTATTGAAAAGGAAGACCCTGGACCAACTCATTGGCAACTGGACATTCCCGAGAACGTTTATCCAATAGATGGATTCGGGCATCACGAAGTAGATTCTTTACTCAATTCTCGAAACTCAGATTTAATCAGATTAATTCCATCTGATGGAACAAATGAAACTGATTGGATTTCAAGAAGCGACCTCCCAAGTCCTCGAGAGATTAGTAATTCTATTTGTTACAACCCTAATGGTATGGTTCTAGATGAAGATGGCCTATCAGATATGAACTGGCTTTGGGGGCAATTCGTATCGCATGACATTGACTTTACCCTCACACAAAATGGACGAGTAGAAGGTGCAGCAGAACGAATCGATATACCTGTACCTTCGGGAGACTTATGGATGGACCCACAAGGAACTGGTTCAAACATGATAATGATGTTTAGATCAATTTACAATCAATCAACTGGAATAGAAAATATACCTAGAGAATATCCTAATTCAGTGACAGGATGGATAGACGGATCATCTGTTTATGGATCTTCTCAAGAAACTGCTGATTGGTTGAGAACGGGAGAAAGAGGGCTACTAAAGGTCACATCTGATCCAAATGGAGATCTTCTACCATTAGCTGCTGATGATGATGAAACCGCACCAAGCATGAGTTTTGTTGGATTCTCTGCCTCTGAGAGATATATTGCTGGAGACTCGCGGGCAAATGAACATGTTGGACTTACAGCAATCCACATTATCTTCGTTAGAGAACATAATCGAATTGCAGAGGTGTTAGGGATCCAAAATCCTGAGTGGACAGATGAAGAAATTTATCAAACAGCAAGGAAATATGTTACTGCATTAATGCAACAAATAACCTATCAAGAATATCTGCCTTCAATGAATATTTTTTCTGACACAGGCGAATATGACCCCACTGTAGACCCGTCCATAAGTAATGCCTTTGCAACGTTAGCATTTAGGATGGGACATTCACAAATAGGACCACTTACATTACGATTGGAAGAAAATAGAACCTCGATACCTCAAGGAAGTATTGCGTTGGAAAATGGTTTCTGGGATCCTAATTCTCTCGTAACAGATGGAGGCATAGATCCTGTTCTCCGGGGATTAGCATTTACTACACAAGAAGCTAATGACGTAGGATATATTCATGCTCTCAGAAATATGTTATTTGGAGCACCTGGGATGGGTGGAATGGATATGTGCGCCATAGATATTCAAAGAGGTAGAGATCACGGAATCCCTGGTTACGGAGCATTTAGAGAATTAGTTGGACTATCACCAACCAATAATTGGTCTGATGTTACCTCTGATTCTGAGCTTGCTTCTCGATTGGAATCCATATACCCAAATGTGAGTTTAGCAGATCCACTAATTGGAATGTATGCTGAAGATCACGATTGGATTCATCATTTTCCTGAATCAAATGAATTTCTTACAATGCATAGTACTGTAGGCCCGACAATGCACTATATTCTCAAAGAACAATTTCATAGATTAAGAGTTAGTGACCCACTATTCTATGAATGGGATCCAGATTTATCTCAAGTTCTAGATGAAATCCGAAACACTACATTGACAGATGTAATTCTTAGAAATACTGGTATTGAAGGAATGGTATGTTTATCAATGATTTCCGAACAACATTGGTTAGAGAATTCTGAAGAAGATTTTACTGCTTCTGAAGATTACTGTGTGAATGAAAATCTAAATTTTATTCCAGGTCCTCCTATCGAGATAAATAATCCAACTCAAGATAGATCTACAGTTTTGAATGCGAAAATGACTGAAAGAACTGCAAGAAGTGGATTGGGTGGAATAGACCTAGGCATGACTTCAGAATGGGCAAGTTATGGCCCATCCATAGCACCAGGAGATTGTGATGGAGATGGATTAATTGACATTGCAGTTGGTGCTGTTTTTGATCAAGAGGGATGGGAAAAGGGAGATGAATTCCGTACAGGAAGAATGAATTTAATGAAGAATATAGGTGATAATCAATTCATAGATATTACTGAAGAGTCAGGACTACCTACATCTAATTCAACCGCTTTAGGATTAACTTGGGCCGACTTTGATAATGATGGTGATTTAGATCTTCATGTATCCAACTTCGGTGAAGCAGATGTAGAAAATGACTCCAGCGGAGCCCCAAATGAACTCTTTAGAAATGAAGGAGATTGTATTTTCACTGAAATAGCAAAAGAAGTTGGAGTAGACAATTCGGGCCACTCATCAAAGGGACTTTGGGCAGATTATGATCACGATGGAGATCTAGATCTATATTCCATGAATTTCGGAATTTTATCAGAAGAACAATTACTTGTTCGTCAAGAATCGAATATTCTTTATCAAAATCAATTGAAAGAAACTGGAATGGCTAATTTCGAACCAATCACTATTCTTGCAGGAAAGATAGATGGGGGAACATTAGAACCTAGATTAGATGGAGAAGTTGTACTTGGAGATGCTTTCTCAATAGCAATTACTGCTCCAGAAAACCCTTCTGCTCAAATGCTAACTCCTTCAGATGACCCTAATGGAAAAGGTTCAGGAATGTCTTGGGCAGGAGTATTTGTTGATATGGATGGAGACACATGGGAGGACATCTTTATCGCTTCAGATTTTGGATTCTCTCCATTCTATAATGGAAGTGATTCTGGAGAATTCAAAACTTCTACTTTTTCACACAATTTTTCATTGCCAGGAACCGGAATGGGAGCTAGTGTAGGAGACATTGAAGGAGATGGAGATCTAGATCTTTGCGTCAGCAACTTTGGCCCTAACTATCTTTGGATGCAATCTGAATCAACCAATTGGGAAGAAGTTGGAGTAGACAGAGGGATAGCAGAGAATATCCTAGTAAATTGGGACTGTAAATTCCTTGATGTCGATCTGGATGGAGATCTAGATCTTTGGTTTGGAGTAGGCAAAATCAATCCCTACACTTCTTTCAATAACAATTCACTATACATCAACGATGGAACAGGGCACTTCGTTGATGGAATCGAGGAAATAGGACTTCTTGACCAAGGAAAAACAATGGGATCAACATGGGCAGATTTTGATGGTGATGGAGATCTAGATCTAGTATTAGGTGACTCAAATATTGGAATCAGATTCTTTGAAAACGATGCTGCTCAAAGAGATAATGTAAGATGGATAGCGATAGATCCAAAATCTACAGACTCTGATGATGGTATCAATCAAGATGCTATCGGCTCAGTAGTAGATATCAAATTTTCAAATGGTAAAATTGTCAGACAAGCAATTCTAGCAGGAGATGGATTTACTGGTTGTTCTATTTCAGAAATAAGATTAGGAATCCCAACGGATGTTGAAATCGAAGAAATCAAAATCATTTGGAATGATGGCGAAGTAACTACCATGGATAAATGGACATTAAATCGAATTAATGTACAAAATTATGATCCGGATGAAAATCTGTTTAATGAAGATGTGAATAGTATAGTTTTCATCATAATTTTCTCGATTACCATATTCTTCCTAGTCTCCATTGTATTCAAATCAAAACAAATTGAAAAACAACTAGAAGATGATGAACAAAAAAATGTTGATTGATGCTTGGAACCGAAAATAACGGGTATCAGAGGCCCCTCCGAGTGCCATGGTGTCGGGCGTAGAGCAAGCCATTGAAGCATTTTCTAATGGACAACCTGTTCTGGTTTTTGATTCAGCTTTCAGGGAGCAGGAAACCGATTTACTATTTCCTGCAAGTGTTGCTAAACCTAGTGCAATCAGACAATTACGGAAAGATTGTGGCGGATTACTTTTTTTGGCAATAGGAGATGAAGTAGGAACAGGATTTGGATTGCCTTGGTTACAAGATTTACATATTAATCCTGAATTAGTAAAGGAAAATCCAGTTCTTCATCATCTAATGACGAATGATCTGCAATATGACTCTCGTTCTGCATTTACTCTAAGCCTAAACCATAGAGATACATTTACAGGAATTACTGATAGAGATAGATCTTTAACAACTCGTCGATTTTCAGAATTATGGACTGAAATTCAATCCAGAGAATTAACAGAAAATGAACGCATGGAAGCATTAGGAAAAGAATTCCGAACGCCTGGACATATTCCTGTATGTAGAGAATCTCCGGGAGGTTTAGCAAATAGACAAGGGCATACGGAATTAGCTGTAGCTGTTGCTAGAATGGCTGGTCTCCCTCCAATCGTAATTGGTGCTGAAATGTTACAACCTGACGGAGATGCAGCATTATCTGTCGAAGATGCTCAAAAGTATGGCGAAAAACATGGCATTCCATTCCTTAGCGGAGATGATATACTGATCGCATCAGGATTGAATAGGGGGGGCAAAAATTGACAAAAATAATGGCAGTCGGTGTTTTTGATCTCTTACATGCCGGTCATCTTCACTACTTAGAAGAAGCAAAAAAATTAGGTCAACATCTCACTGTTGTTATTGCACATGATGATACAGTTAGAAAAAGAAAACATGAACCTGTAACAAATCACGATTTGAGATGTAGAATGGTTGCTGGATTAAAACCTGTAGACGACGCGATGATTGGAAATCCTCCTGAACAACCAATGTACGATATTCTGCATACTGTACAGCCAGATATCATTGCTTTAGGCTATGATCAAGAGCATGCTGAAACACGAATTCGTGATGATTTAAACGATAGAGGATTTGGAAAAATCAAAGTTTGTCGTGTGAGTGGGCTTTCAGAAGATTTAGATGGTACCCGAAAGATCATTGCCAGAATATTAGAAATGAGACAGGATTCAGAGTGATATTATGTTCTCAGGGATAGTTGAAGGAACTGGCATCATAACAGATATCGAAGAACAATCTGAACATATTCATTGGAAAGTTCAACTCCCTAAAGGAAGCGAAGAAGGACTTGAAATTGGAGCATCAGTATCATTAGATGGAGTCTGTCTTACGGCTACTAATATTGAAGATAGAATAATCGGATTTGATCTGATTCAAGAGACTCTACAACGAACAACTCTCAATGAAAGAAAGATAGGTGATACAGTCAATATCGAAAGAGCACTACGCTATGGAGAAGAAGTAGGAGGGCATCTAGTTTCAGGACATATTATTGCAACAGGTACCATTGTAGATATCACAAATCCTATGCAACAAAGTGGGGAAAATACTGATGATACAGCAGATATTCAAATAAGTATACCAAATTCATTTATTGACTATATTTTCGAAAAGGGATATATTGCGATTGATGGAATTTCTCTAACGATTGGAAAAGTTGACGAATCAGCAGGATTCTATCTACATATCATTCCAGAAACTCTTCGACGAACAACTTTAGGAACGAAATCTGTCGGTGATAGTGTAAATATTGAGATTGATTCAATGACTCAAGCCGTCGTTGATACTGTCAAAAGAGTGATGAAAAAGGAGAGAAAATAATGAAAATAGGATTAGTATGTGGTTCATTCCATAAAAAAGAGGTTGAAGCTATGGTCCAGTATGCTCAAGATGAAGCGAAAAAATATGAATTAGATATCATTGAAATTGTTTGGGTTCCTGGATCAATGGAAGCACCTCTGGCAACTGCTCGTCTTCTAGAACAGGATGATATTGTTGGAGTTGCATGTCTTGGAATAATTGAGAAAGGAGAGACATCTCATGGTCTAGCTATGGGTCAAGCAGTGATCAAGAGTTTAGTTGATTTACAATTAGGATATGACAAACCTGTTGGACTGGGGATAATAGGTCCTGGAGCAGAAGTACACCATATCCCACCTCGGTTGGAACCACATGCAAGAAATGCCATATCTGCAATTAATGCAATGATATGAGGGGTTATTGTGATTGAAAGAATTCGATTCATTTCATCAATCATACTTGGTTTTGCATTTTTGAAAATAGGTATAGATCATTTTCTTGATCCTGAATGGTTTGAACCTATTGTACCTGAAATCCTAGGTTTCCCTCGATTCTGGGTTTTAGCAAGTGGTGCAGTAGAGATAATTATCGGAATAATGCTAATTTTTCCAGTGACACAAAAAATTGGAGGTAAGAGTTGTGCCATACTCCTGATTATATTATACTGGGCAAATCTCAACATGTGGATTAATGAAATACCAATTGGAGGACAAAATTTTGAAGGAAAATGGCATGTACTAAGGTTATTTATTCAATTAATGCTGATTGGCATTGCACTTTTTATCGGAGGAATTGTTCCAACAAGAAATGATTCTGATGAAGATATTGCATTGATTGTGTGAAAAACTGACTAGATGTATTGAAAGAGTGTCTGCTATTCCGCGGAAGATATGAGCGGCGGCGAAGTACACAACGTGATTATCATTGGTAGCGGCCCAGCAGGATATACTGCTGGATTGTATACTGCAAGAGCAATGCTATCACCGTTGATGTTTGCAGGATATATGTCTGGAGGGCAACTTATGCTGACAAGTGATATTGAGAACTTCCCTGGCTATCCAGAGGGTATTGAAGGGCCTGAAATGATGATGCAGTTGAGACAACAAGCAGAACGATTTGGGCTAAAGGTACAGGATAAAAATGTAGAACGAATTGATACATCAGAGCAGCCTTACTCTGTATGGGTAGAAGGTGAAGAACACAAAGCTCACGCACTAATTATCTGTACTGGAGCAGAAGCAATTTGGCTAAATGCTGAAGGAGAAGCAGAACAAAAAGGAAGAGGAATTTCTACTTGTGCAACATGTGATGGTGCTTTCTTTAGAGATGAAGAAATAATAGTTATTGGAGGAGGTGACTCTGCTATGGAGGAGGCTACATTCCTTACTAGATTCGCTAGCAAGGTCACTCTTATCCATCGTAGAGATGTATTCAAGGCTTCAAAAGTGATGTATGAAAGAGCGGCGAATCATCCAAAAATAGAAATCCGTACTTTCAGGCAAGTAACGAAGTGGTTATCCGATGAGAAAGGGCTGTCAGGAGCAGTATTAGAAGATCCTAGAGATGGAAAAACCGAAGAAATCTCGTGTACAGGCGCATTTATCGCAATCGGGCACACGCCAATTACAGATTTCTTAGAGAATCAGATTGAAACTGATGAATCAGGATATATCGTCAATAAAGAACATACCATGACTAGTGTCCCAGGAGTTTTTGCTGCTGGAGACGTTGTAGATACTAGATATAGGCAAGCAATAACTGCTGCAGGAATGGGATGTCAAGCCGCAATCGATTGTGAACGGTGGCTAGAAGAAAATATACATTAATGCAAACATTTCAAATTAGAAACTGAGGATGAACTACCATGCAGCCTGATTCCGATGAAGACCCTTTTGCTTCTGCTGCTGCAGAATTTCAAGCAGCGATTCAAAATTATCAAGCAGAGACCACCAAGAAAGGGGCTCCAATTCCACCATCTCCTGTTGCATCATCTCCTGTTGAGTCTCCGGGATTATCACCTGTTCCGAATCCTCTAGAAGACAAACAAAGAAATGTTGCAGAACAAACAAACCCTCTTCCTACTCCTATACAAAATCAGGCTATTCCAGGAACCGTTCCTGGAACCATGCCCGGAACCATGCCCGGAACTATGCCAACCGCTCAACCTACTCCAGTAATGTTGGCAGGACAACCTCAATCTGGAAATATGATTCCAATGGGGTCACCTATGGGGATGGCTATTCCGCCTACCACAAACGCAGTATTGGCTCTAGTTCTGGGCATCTTAGGTTGGGTAGGATGTGGGATCTGCACCTCTCTTCCTGCATTTTTTGTTGCTCAATCTGCGATAAAAACTACCTCTGCATATCCAAATCACCCCGATTCTGGAATGGCTAACGCTGCAAAATGGGTTTCATTGATTAATATCATTCTTTCAGTTTTAGTCATTTTATTCTATATTGTGTTATTTGCTGGATTAGCAGCAACTGGTGACTTCGAGTCAGCAGGGTTCTTTGTGTGTGATAACGGAGATTCGATTCCTATGGAATGGGTAAACGACGGAGACAATGATTGTGGCGACTGGTCTGATGAGCGATAGTCAATACCCAAGTATGAAATTAACAACTCCTTACCCGTAACCATGTCCGACGATCGTGAGGCGCGATATACAAGGCATCTGATGCTGCCTGAATTCGGACGTAAAGGGCAGGCTGCATTAGAACAATCTAAAGTTGCATGCATTGGAGCAGGAGGATTGGGGTCATCTGCACTACTCTATCTTGCAGCTGCTGGAATCGGAACAATTCGTATTATTGACGATGATAATGTCGAAATTAGCAATTTACAACGACAAGTAATCCACGGAACAAAAGATCTCGGAAGAAAAAAAGTTGATTCCGCAGAAGAACGTCTAAAGGATGTCAACCCATTAATCGATATAGAAAAATTCGCTGAACGTCTAGATGGTAAAAACGCCTTAGAATTTCTCCATGGTATGGATTTAGTCATTGACGGAACAGATAATATCCCGGCTAGATACTTACTGAATGACTCTTGTGAAATATTAGGAATTCCTTGGGTTTATGCAAGTGTTTTTCGATATGAGGGGCAATTAACTGTGTTTAATCATCAAGGAAGTGCAAATTATCGAGATCTGTTTCCAACCCCTCCTCCATCAGGAAGTATTCAGAGTTGTTCAGAAGCAGGAGTTTTGGGAGCATTACCAGGAATCGTGGGAACAATGCAAGCAATGGAAGCAATCAAAATTATTGCAAATGTAGGTCAACCACTCTCAGAACGATTAATGATTCTAGATACAAGAAATATGAATTCTAAAATTCTGAGTTATTCAAAAAATAAATCACGACAATTAGTTACAAAACTTGACCGACAAAACGAATATATTGACTCTGGGTGCGAAGTACAAGTGGAGTCCGATATGCAGTCGATGACAGTAATCAATCTCCATGAAAGAATGGACGGTAATGCGCCATTTCTTCTCGATGTACGAAGAGCAAATGAAGAAGCAATCTGCACTATACCCGGAACCGATTTACGAGTTGAACACACACAAATACTCGAAAATCTAGATTCTATTCCAAAAGACCGCGATATTGTAGTATATTGTAGAAGTGGAATTCGAAGTATGTCTGCAATTGCTGCACTAGCAACCAATGGATGGAATTTAGAACAATTATGGAACCTAGATGGAGGAATCCTTGCTTGGTCCAGAGAAATTGATCCGTCAATGCCGCGATATTGAGAAACTGGCTTATTTCGCTCAACATATATGCAAGGTTGAAGTCTAACTTAGCAGAGATACGGTTCATGCAGACGGTCCTCATCGCCGATGAACAAGATGGGCGCAGAAGTTTGTTGGCATCTAGTATCGAAAGACATGGCTTCGAAGTCACACGAATTAGTACTCTTCGACAATGTGAAGGGACTGCTTTAGCAACCATGCCTGATGTAGTATTAGTCGATGGAACATGGGCTACCGGAGATCCGTTGAGTTCATGCTCAAGACTTACTTCTGATCCAGAATTTGCATTGAAATCAAGAATCGTTCTCTTATCAAAGCAGGCCGATGAAGACCATTTGATGGCTGCGGCGCAAGCAGGAATTTCTGAAGTAATACAAAAACCAGTAGACATGAAAATGTTGGTTGGTCAATTAACTAAGCATGCAAACAAAGTGTTTGTCCCCCCTCCTGCCGAAATTAAAAAGGCTGGAAAAAGTACTGGTGTTTTTGAAATAAATGTTACAGCGGATGAACCAGGATGGGCGTTACCCATTCTAAAGGAAGTCCTCAATGATGCCACTATAGATGAAGAATTTGTAATGAATGTACTTGGAGATCTAGAACTCGGTGGAGAAGATGTAGAACCGGAAAGGGTAATGGCAATCCTTAGAACTGCATTTGATAGACTGATTGTAGGAGCGGATCAAGAACTTTCAGAATCTGATGACGAAGAAAAAGAAGTAAAAAAAGCTGAAGTAAGTAGCAAAATGATTGAGGCAATGGAGAGACGTGCAAAGGAACTGGAAGACGAGATTGCATTATCTCTAGAAAAACTAATGATAATGCCAGATAAAGTTGCAATGATATCAGACGATAAAGAAATGACTAGAATTGACCCAAATGCATTGCAAATGACTCGCCTAAGTTTAGAAGTAATTTCAGACCTGTTGTTTGAACTTAGTCTACCCGGCAGAGTTGATGATACCACGCTTCTAACGCAAGTACAAGATGCGGCTCAAATGGCTAGTGATGCCTTAGATGCCATAAAAAATGACCAAGAATAGCCGAATCGTTTGAATGGCGTCTTCCATTGGTTGATGCGAGGGCAGGGGTATGCAGGGCGAACTTCCTCCTATTCGAGGCGGGGAATGGAGGCCTAGAAGACATCTAGACTTCCATCAGTCAATCGATTCCGAAAATGTAAGAAGAGAATTACTTCGATTTGCTGCTGAAAGACATGATGGCCATTTACGGTTAATCGACCATTTATGGTCCGAAATTTACCCCAAATCACAAAAATTAGATGGCGCAACTTTTCATGAAGTATCCGAATTATTTCTTTCAAATCTGGAACAGAATCTTGATTCTAGGAGATCAGAATCTTCACTTCAACCAATGATAGACTCAGAAGTAATACCCAGACGTCTTGGACATTTACACTTGAATAGAAGATTACAGCGGTTTTTAATTGACATGAGATTATGTCTCAGAAGAATTGCGTATTCGTCTGCAGTTACTACAGAAATGAGAATGGATTGGCAACGTTGGATGCATAGAACAAGAATACTTGATTCTAATCTGAAAGATCTCTTCGTTAATGGAGTAGAAACCCCTGATGGAAGTAGTTTTGGAGGGAAAGGATTCAGATCTACATGGCAAGAAGCTGTTGTTGCTTGTGCATCTGCTTTGAAGCGATCAATAGATCTCCCTTCTAACGAAAGAAATACTGCTGATGTTGTTGCTCCTATGATTCGTGATGTAGGATTGGCTCTATCAATGGGGCAAACACCAACGGAAATTTTTGCTGCTCAAATGGGTAAAGCAGACTCATACATGGATGGAGGCCATCCAGGATCTGGTGGACGAGATTTACATATTGGAGAGTGGGAAAAGGGAGTTCTTCCACCAACAGCTCCTCTCCCTATCGCATCGGCTACCCTTACCGGTGTTGCACTTGCAGCATCATTGTTAGAAGTTAGAAGATTCCACCTAGCCCCTGTAGGAGAAGGATGTAGTAGTTCTGGAGAATTTTGGGAGGCAATGAATCTGGCTGGTGCCAGAGGATTACCAATTGCATTCATGATACAAAACAATCAAATTGCTCTAGATACATTTGTTACAGGCCAATCAGGAGTTGAAACTTTTGGCGATAAGGCATTGGCTATGGGATTCCCAGGTTGGACAATAGATGGTTCCGATCCTGTACAATTTTATTCTTCAACAGCAGTTGCTAGAGAGTTTGCTCTTGGAGGAGGAGGTTCATCGCTCATACATGTTGAAACAATGAGAGGATGTGGCCATGCACATCATCACGATGATCTATATCTTGGCGCTCCTAGTGGTAATCCCCCAGGATACGTAGATCAAGATTTGATAGCATATTGGGAATCTAAAGACCCACTACCTAATCATAGACAAATACTCATAGATCAAGGTATAGAAGTAAACGAAATAGAAAAAATGGAATCGGAAGAAATTGCATTCGTAAAGTCTGCAAGGGAAGAAATGGAAAGAATGGAGTGGCCTAATCCAGAAACTGTGACTCGAGGAATTACTAGTATCCATGATGCTGATTCTCAATCATCGCGACTAAAGAGAATTCAAAATCAAACTATTTCTTCGGAAGAAGGGCCTGTAGAAGTAGGCATTACAACAATGAAATTCTCGGAAGAAAGAAGTGCATGGACTATGGCTAGAGCGATTCAAAATGGTATGATTTCTATTGCTGAGCGCTATGGAAGATCTACTGTATTCATGGGAGAAGATATGGAAGTTGCTGGCGCATTTGGCATGAATATTCCACTAAAAACTGCTGGACATTCGGATCTTCTTCTTGATATGCCATTATCTGAAGCAGCGATCATTCATTCTGCTACCGGAGCGGCTCTTGGAGGGATGCGTCCTATGGCTGAAATTCAATTTGGAGGATTTGCAGCTCTTGCAATGAATGCTCTGATTAACAATGCGGCACAATTGAGATGGAGATGGGGAGCAGATGTTCCATTGACGGTTAGAATTCCTCTAGGTGCAAAAACTCGTTCGGGCCCATTCCATGCAAATATGATTGAATCATGGATGACGAATGACCCCGGTTTAGTGATTTTATTTCCTTCATGTCCTCAAGATGCATATGATTTGCTGATAGAAGGAGCTGCTCTACCAGATCCTGTAATCTTCCTAGAACATATCGGGATGTATGGTTTAAGGGGTGGACTAACAGGGTGGGGAGATTCAATTAATCAAGATGTAGATACCAAAACTGTGAATCAGCGAATTGATTCAAACAAGAATTTAGTTGAAATTGGGCGTGCTAAAATAATCAGAGGTGGTAGAGACATTACTATTGTTACTTGGGGAGCAATGGTCCACATTGCAAGACATGCGGCTGAAATGGTTGCTCACGAAGGGATTGAAACTGAGATTATTGATCTGAGAACATTGCTACCCTTCGATGCAGATACATGTGTAAAATCAGTACAAAGAACTGGAAGAATGATGGTATTACAAGAAGCTCAATGGAGTGGAGGATTTGGACATACTGTATCAAGTAGAATATTGGAAGAAGCCTTCTGGGCCCTTGAATCTGCACCAGTAGTTGTTGGTGCCCTGGATACTCCAGTTCCCTTTTCACCTCCTTTAGAAGATCACACAATCCCAGATGTGAACCTAGTTGCAGAACATCTTAGATTACTAATGAAAGCATAATTTACACCCGACATTGTCATTATCCAAAACTTTGACCGAATAACATGGAGGAGCGATTGGAGGTGTCTGGGTTTAAACTTCTATCAATCCAATCATCCATCGTCCTAATGGTCGCTATTATCCCCTTGACGATGATTTCTCAGGGAATAGGTATCAGCACAATTCTACTAATTTTATCCACACTTCTTCTGATAAGTAGTGCAGAAACATTTGTAGATTCAGTAAAAAAAGCAGCAAGGAAATTAGGTGTTTCTGAACTTATTATTGGGTTAACTATCGTTAGTATTGGAACATCACTACCCGAGATATTAGTAGGAGTAAACAGTTCATTGGAAGTTGCCGCCATGGGAGGATGTACATCTGAAATATGTCCTTCTGACTTTGCATTAGGTAATATCTACGGTTCTGTTTTAGTTCAAATTAGTCTAGTTCTTGGGATTGTAGTTCTCATCCATCCTCTCGAAGTGAGGCCTGATTGGTTAGCACGAGATGGACTACTCATGTTTCTTGCAGTGATTTTACTCACTGCACTAATACTAATTGATGCTAAGTTGGATAGATTAGAAGGAATTATTCTTTGCCTAATTTATGTGTTCTATATTTTTAATCTACTTCATCAAAGTGATAGAATTCGTGAAGATGAATTACTTCTAAAGGGTACAGAATTAATTGAGATTGAAGATGTAAATGTAAAGAAAATTTTTCTCGGAGTAATATTGGGATTGAGTCTTGCGATCTGGTCCGCATCAATATTAGTACAATCAGCCACAGATATCGCATCTAATCTCTCAATTCCTTCAGCATTTATTGGGGCTACAATTACCGCAATTGGAACTTCTCTTCCGGAATTAGCAGTAGCACTTACTGCTGCAAGGCGTTCAAAAGGTGTTGCGATTGGAACCTTAATCGGTTCGAACATTACAGACCCATTATTGTCGATTGGTCTAACGGCCATAATATATCCTGTAACGGTTGGATCATCTCTCATTTTCTTTGCACTAATTATCCCTGCAACAGTTCTTACAACTGGTTTGAGCTTATTATTCATGTATACTGATTTCAAATTTCAACGCTGGGAAGGTGGCGTCTTAGTATTCTGCTATGCAATATTCGTAGGATTAATTGTTGTAGCAACTGGAATAGTCTAATCTTCTTAGGGTGAAGGCTAAGTTAGGTTAGCCTATGGCGTAGCATGGTCGACCTCAGGCTATCCGAAGAGCAAGAGATGTTACGAGAACTCGCTCATGAGTTTGCAAATGAGAGTATTCGGCCTAGAGCTGAGCATTGGGATGAAAATAGTGAATTTCCAATGGATACTATTGCAGAAGCACATGAAATGGGATTGCTTAACCTTCACATTCCAGAAGAATATGGAGGCATGGGGATGAATTGTCTTACAGAGGCAGTAGTTCAAGAAGAATTGGCGTGGGGAGATCCTGGTTTCGCAACTGCTGCCTATTCTAATGGATTAACGGCAGCACCAATCATTACAGGTGGAACCGAAGAGCAGAAACAAAAATACCTTGGATGGTTAGTTGAAAAGCCATCTATTGCAGCATATGCAGTAACAGAGCCAGGTGCAGGAAGTGACGTAGCAGCGATTCAAAGCACTGCAGTGAAAGATGGAGACGATTACATCCTTAATGGAAATAAAATGTGGATAACAGGTGCAGGGAAAGCTGATTGGTTCTTTGTTTTAGCATATACTAACAAAGATGCAGGTTACAAAGGTATGAGCGGATTTATTGTAGAATCAAATTGGGATGGAGTATCATTGGGCAAGAAGGAAACAAACATGGGCCAAAGGGCTTCAGATACACGTGCAGTCAATTTCGAGAATGTCCGAGTGCCTGCGGCGAATTTAGTCGGAGGAAAAGAAGGTGGGGGTTGGTTTAATGCAATGGCAGCATTTGATGTTTCCAGACCAAGTATTGCTGCTCACGCAACCGGAATTAGTCGTGCTGCATACGAACACTCTCTACAATACGCTGATGAACGAATGACTTTTGGAAAGAAATTACATCAACATCAAGCCATTCAATTCATGCTTGCAGATATGAAAACAGAAATTGAAGCTGCAAGATTACTGACTTGGAAATCAGCATGGATGATGGATAATGGAATGAGAAATACAGAATTTGCAGCCCACGCTAAACGTTTTGCTGCTGATGCAGCAATGAAAATTACAACAGATGCAGTACAAATCTTTGGAGGATATGGCTATTCTGAAGAATATCCTGTTGCAAGATTAATGCGTGCTGCTAAAGTAATGCAAATTTACGAAGGAAGTAGCCAGGTACAACGAATGATCATTGGACGAGAAATTGTTCGTGGACTATGAGGATAAAATGACACTTATTTTGCCTTTGAAGTGCATTATCCTCGCTGCTGGTGCAAGTAGAAGACTTGGCGAACCTAAAGCTCTGATTAAGAAGAATGGGACTGCACTTATTCAATGGATGGTTAATCGACTTGAATCCAAAGGAATTGAACCAATTATCGTTACCAGANAAGAACTCATGCTAGAAATTGCTATATGTTGTCCTGAGAGAACAATTGTAGTTAATCCAAATCCTGATGCAGGTAGAACCGGTTCAATACGATGTGGGATTCTCCATATTAATTCAGAAAAATCGAAAGTTAGGCCATATCGTCTGTTGATGGTCCCAGTTGATAGACCTGGATTTAGTGATGAAACATTATCAAAAATAATAGAACAAAACAAATGCTGTGTTCCTTCCAAAGATGGAAAGGGGGGGCATCCAATAATGTTGACAGAAAACGAAATCCAAAAAATCCTTTCTGAAAAAAACCCTGACAAACCATTACGAGAGATAGTTACACCCGAATATTTAGAAGTTTTAGATGAAAATCTTCATTTGAATCTAGATCATCAAATTGACATAGAAAAATGGAAAACTATTGTGTAATCCAAACAAAATTTCTAACCATTATTTACAAATTGCTCATTTTTCTAAATTAAAATCAACAATAGGGAGATCAGTTGTCGTCTTTTTAGGTTCAAATCTATGTGAGACTAGGATTTCAGGTAATTTAGTATCTTCTTCATTCTGAGCAACGTTACAAGCCCAATCAACAAGAGAAGCATAATGATTTTCTTCGTGAAGTTCTCCAAGCCATATTCGTCCTTCTACCGTAGTCAAAAGACAAACATTGTTCATACTACAAGGACCTAGACAGCCAGATATCGTAAGTTTTACTTGTTGCTCAATGTCATTTTCTTTCCACGATTCCTTCAAAAAATCAATCGGTACTTCGCTATTGCCCTTCTCAACATTTCCACAACAACAACCTTTGCAGATGGTGACTCTAGTAGGCATAATTTCAACTCAATACATTGGTCGAACATATTGGTCGGAATCAATTGGAACCCAAACATTCTCTCTCTGATCGTTCATAATTTCAACTCGATATGGATTGCCTTCATCCCAACATTTGAGAATTCTTCCTGGAACAAACTCTCCGACATTGACATACACCAGACTACCCGCCTTGAAGCGTAATTCTTCTGCTTTGCATTCCATCAAACCTGCTTGGAGAGCTTCATGATCTAGATTACGGCCAATGAATACGAAACGACATTCTCTAATCTCTCCTTCTTTCCAAGGAGCAACTCCTTTACTGAAATTTCCTGCAAAGAGCATGTGAACTCCCTGGAAAACGAACTTTCTATCCATGCCCTTTACTGCTAAGACGCCTTTGTATCGAAACAAATCTTGACTGTATTTATCTAACAACTCTCCAATCCAATTCTCTAGTTTGTTTACATTGAGTGAACCTTCAAACTTAGTGCTTGTAGAAGTGACACGATCATCATGCTCATGCTCTGAATCAGTATCTAGAAATTCAGGGTCCATTTCTAAAGTTCTCTTCAAATCAAATGAACCTATGTCGATTAACTCATCAGGAGAAATAATACTATTTTCTGTATGATAAATAGGGGCAAAACCATTGATTGATCTAATTTTAGTTTCAACTTCTTTTAGTTCATCTTCAGATACAAGATCTATTTTGTTTAGCATAATTCGATCAGCAAAAGCAAGTTGTTCAACTGCCTCGTTTTCAACACCTTCTGGCTTTTCTTCGTCGACATGCTGGATAAGATGTTTAGCATCAACTACAGTGATTATTCCATCTAACTTGTAACGTGAAACAACGTTCTCATCCACAAAGAATGTTTGAGCCACAGGAGCTGGATCAGCAAGACCAGTAGTTTCAATTAATACTCCATCGAAGTCTTTGATTCGATCATACATCTTAATGAGTAATTCAGTAAGGTCACCTCGAACAGTACAACATATACAACCATTCATCACCTCAATAATGCTCTCTTCGGAACTCTCTACTAGAATATTTTCATCTATACCGATGTCTCCAAATTCGTTCTCTATAACTGCAAATTTCATTTTGTGTTCAGTGCTTGTTAAGATATGATTAAGGAGAGTTGTCTTTCCAGAACCCAAGAAACCAGTAAGTACTGTTACAGGGATTTTTTTACCGATTTGTTGGGACACACTCATGCTAACACCTGTACAAAACTTCATCATTCGAGTAACTATTTATGTATTTGTAAATCACTAAAATTCAATAATTCTGTTAAATCAATAGAATTAATCCAGTAATTACTGCAGGTAGAGCCGTATGAAGAGTTGCCCATAGCGAGGCCGCTCTATGTCTTACTAAAAGAGGGAAAAGTGCATCTCCATCCTGAGAAATTGCATTAGAGACTAGACCAGGGAATCCAAGAATCCCCTCTACATAACTAGTCATGATAATGATTTGAGGACCACATCCGGGAATCACTCCGACTAAAGCCGCAACTAAGATCGCTCCTACTCCTGCACCATATGCTACTAAACTGGATTCGTCGATTCCCCCAAATAACATACTGAATTCAAACACAAAATAGGCAATAAGAACCCAGAAAGTCACAAAGGAAGTTTCTGATGCAGCATGAATTGTCGTCTCGTTAAACGAATCTAATTTATCACCTATACTCGCTTCAGTATCGTCTCCAAAAATCGAGCGTTGGCCCAAGAAAATTGCTACTGAAAGTAAGGTCCCCAACAAACCAACCCACGAAATGAAACCACCCATTGTTGTAGGATCTAAATTCAAACCACCGTCGTCCAAATCGAGTGACGGACCCCCGTCTATCGCACCCCAATAAAGGAGTAAAATAGCAAAAACAAGACCTACTAGGGTTACAGTCCACCAAATCAAATATCCTTGATGAACTATGCGATAGGAGAAACCGTCTGGTTCTTCTCTTGGTAATTCATCTCGAACATCATATTTTTCATCAGAAATATTCTGAGTTATTTCTTCTTCAATTTCAGGTCCAAATCGACCCAGCGGAGAACTAGGAGTAATACGCAAAAAATCAATTCCTAATCCCCAAACTACGCCTACAAAAAACGAAATGAGATGAACAAGTAAAACAGGCCCTATTAGTTCAGGATTAGCGATTGCACCTCCGATTAGTACAAATGCAGAATCACCTAATGTTGCAATTAAAGTTGCTACAACGGTACCATATGAGACATATCCTCTCGCATACAGAGGCATCATTACAATGGCTCCGCCACAACCTGGAGTAAGCCCCATCAAAGCTCCAATAATCGGTTGTAATTTGGTCTTCGAACGAATCCAATCAACAAAACGACCTGCAGTAACATATTGTAGCCAACTGAATAAAAGAACCATTGCTGCAACAAAGACTGTAACAGCAAGAAACGCATCACGCATCGAACGAAGGATGATGTCAATGACTTCAGAAGATGTTGTCATCACTCTTCGCAAGTGACTAGGGATGATAATGTTAGCCTATGCTAACTTTCCCTCAAACTCAAACCCAAGACCCTTCTGGCAGTGTCATGACTGCGCGTACAATGGCTTGGGCTTTGGAAAGGCTCAACTTAGGGCAGTGTGTTGCTCTGGCAAGTGTTGTCGAATCTCAAGGATCTGTTCCAGGAAAGGTAGGAGCAAAAATTGCAGTTTCAGAAAATGGTGAACGGCATGGTACTGTTGGAGGGGCTGGTCTAGAAGAGAAAGTAATCTCCCACCTTAATGATATCATTAACAGTGATGCTTCACCGGGGATACATCGATTTCAACTTAGGAAGGAAGCCATGCAAAATACCAGTAAGGGTATTGAAGCGACTCCTCTCAACAGTCTATGTGGGGGGGTAGTTACAATCGTCAGTGAATTTCTCAATGCCTCACCTCACATTCTTTTAGCAGGTGGAGGGCACTGCGCTATTGCAATTGGTAAAATGGCACATGTTCTTGATTGGAGAATAAGCATAATGGATACCAGAGAAGAGTACGTTTCGGAGAATCATCATCCTAAAGCAATCGAACGAATTCATAGCTCTCCAGAAAGTTTCCTAGAGCGAGAAAATCCCAAATCTTTAGCCAGATTTACACATATTCTGATCATGGGACATGATTGGGCAATAGATCAAAATCTTCTGACAGGAATTCTTTCAATGATGGATGATAAGGAATGGTCTACAACCGTAGGAACCATTGGAAGTAAAGCAAAATGGAATTCATTCTCTACTGCTGCTAAACAAATAGGAATTAAAACCTCGATTCTAAATCAGATTCTTTGTCCTATAGGAGTTGATATTAGCGCAGAATCACCTGAAGAAATTGCTATCGCAGTATGTGCCCAAATTATCGATGAAAGAGCAAGAATACTTCGAGGTGAAGCTAAAATCAAACATACAGGATGGAGATCTACTCAGACTGATTAGATCCGCCAGTAGATTCCCATTGAACGCTAACAACGCCAGCATCGTCTATTCGAACAATTGGAACAAAACCAGGATTTCCTGTAGCAACAACACCTGCAATACGTGAAACCATCCCTCCAGTAATTTCCATTTGTAAATCCGAACCAAAAATAGGGAATCTCACGTCCGATACTTTTCTTGGTTTTTCTTCAACTGTCTCAGATTCTTCGATCGTATTAGGTGTCAATTTTTCCAACGCTGCAGCGACAGTTTCCTCCATCAAAGGCATAACATTTTCTTCATTTTCTTCTTCTAATTCAGCGATAGTTGGAGGAAGATTATCGGTTTCATCGGATGCATGAATTTCTTTTTCATCTAATATAGGAGTAGTAACTCCAAACCCTGTTACTTCTAGAACCTTGACCGGATCTAAATGTCCTTCTCCTTCTTCCTTAACCGAACCCATGCCTAATCCCCCTCGAGCAGAATACATGATCCCTTGAGCAATCATTGTCATAGCTGCTAAGAACAAAGCAACAATTCCGAATAATTCACCTAATTCGAAGCCTGTGAATATGATTCCTACAGGTAATCCAAATAAACTCATCAATCGTCTCCACCCATCATTTCGATTGAATCCAAGGACTAGATGGTGCCCGAATACAGTTACCATTGCAAATCCAGATAATGCTGCTAAATCTTGCCCCTGCAAGGAATAATGGCCGTCAACAAATAATAGAACTCCCGAAAGTGCATATATTGTTCCAACTGTACCCGTTGCCCAACCAGTATCTGATTCTCCAATTTCATTTTCAAAAGCATATGATTTGTACAGTTGATATGTTCCCGAGATAACTAGGACAAGGGTTGCCAGATGAGTCCAGCCATGGTCTGTAGAAGGATCGTAAGTAGTGTAGTCAAGTAATTCAGCCAAAAAGAAGGTCATTGGCAAAACCCATATCCTGAGCCCAATAACTAATCTATTACGATACAAATCATATGCCAATATAGACATCATGAAAACTCGAATCGCAGGTAAGGAGTCATACATCTCTTCTGAAGGAAATAAGATAAAGGCAGAATAACCAAGTAATCTGTTGTAAATACCAAACGGAGAGAAACTTGAAGGAGTTTCCCCTAAATTAAAATCATCATTTATTTGAACTCTATCAGTCTGAATCCATCTATGTAGATCACCTCTGAGGTAAACTATGTATTGTAAAAATGAAACAATACCAAACGTCATCAACGCTCCAGTATACGGTTCAAGGGTTGTAAGTTCACTCTCCACAGACATTTCCATGATACAATATGCAGACCACATTGCCGCAAATGGATTGAACCAAAACCATCCTAGATAGCCGCTTCTTAGTGCGGCAATGGTACCAAATATAGTCAAAATTGGAGGCACATATCGTCCATCAGGAACGATTACTGCAATNATAATTAATATCCAGAAAATTGGAAGATAAGGAGTATATTCTGACTTTGGTGTTGTGATTTTTCTATGTCTCACTACAGATATTACACACATTATTGCGAGTAATATCGTTGTCCATCTTGGCAACACATTATCGCCAAGAAGATTGGACATACCACCAAGATAAGGAATTTGTTCGAGAATTCCCCATACCAAATTTTGATTTTGGAAACCAGAAGTTGATACAACACCAATGAATAAAACGACTGGAGCAACCANAATTTGGATGAATCCATGTTGATATCTAATGCTTCTATCAGCAACAACTAGTAAGACTGTAAGTGCCCATAATCCCCCAGATATATCGAAAATAGATGCTATAAGAAGAACAAGTAAGACACCACTATCTGTTTGACGCTCTTCTGAAGTAACATTACCTGTGGCCTTATACCTGTAACTAATTGCTAATAAACAAGAAATCAAAGCAACTTCTCGAATTATTGCTCCAGTAAGACTTGGTTGATCGGTTACCCCAGTGAGAAAAAGAAGAGTTAGACTTCCCAATGCAGCCATCATTCGACTGTAAGGTGTTTTAACCTCGAAAGCTCCAGCTTCATGGGCTCCAAGCGCCACAGTAGCAATGAACAAAAATAATCTTATTTCTTGAATGGGGAGAGTTACTGAATCGGATACAGTATCACTAGAGAGGCCAATGAATTGGGCTAGTAACAACAAAAGAAATACAGCACCTAACGAAAGACGTGTTCCGGGATCAGCACTCCAAGTTCCATTAACATCCCAACTTTCTTTTTCCCTTATTGGGAAACAAATAATGTGAATTGCAAGTGCACAAAGAGGTAAGATAAACAAAACATATGGATCGGAAGTACCACCTTCGCCTACAGATGCTGGTCCAGAAGAGAACGATGTAATCAATATAGCAAGTAACGAGGGAAATAATTCCCAAGTGGGTACATGTTCTTCATCTGAAGATGCTCTTACTCTCAAGAATAGAGAAGTGAGTGCTGCGGCGATAACTAAAGATGAGAAAATTGGATCTGTGTCTACCAACACTGCACTAGTAAGAGAACCGATTACTGCCAAGCCTCCAACCGCAGTCGAATGGAATCTACCTTCGGATGTTTGCCAAATGGAGAGAATTACCAAAATAGGGAAAATTACGTACAACAGTAAATCACTTGCTTCAATCGCTCCAAACAATATTTCTGAAGAATCACTTACAATTATTGAGCTAAACCACCAAGATGCAACTAACGCTACAAATGTACCTATTACTACCCAATCTCTAGCATGATCTCTAGTTGCAAGATATCCAAACGCTACAATTCCTACACACCAAGCAATTGCAGAACCTTCACCATGCAACATTGCGATTGCAAGGGCTAAACCGATAGGCATAGCNGGTGTTCTTTGCATATATGTAGATNCAAACCAACCAACTAGAAGTGCTGCCCANAATACAAATGAAAGATCATATGGTGGANTCGAAATTGTTACTCCTCCGAAAAGGAATGATTCTCCTGCTGAAATGAATTGTGCAAGTAATATTGCACCTACTACAAAACCAGAACTATTCTCAATCATTTTTCTATCCAATGATTTGTCAATTGCAGTGATTCCTGTAATTATCACTATAGGAACGAGTAATCCAATGGCATCAATACCAAAATCTGCAGTTGATGATAGAAGTAGTGGGAAAAGAGTAGCCGAACCTGCTGAAATGAGGAACAGTTGAGCTCTGTCTAAACGTAGTGATATTATGATAGAGNAAGTAAGCAAAGCAATGTAAGATATCGATGTCCACATTCCTAAACCAGGGGCTGTCCAATCTTCCCAAATACTCATCACACTCAGAGTCATAGTAATTGGTGCCAATACCAAAACTGTACGAACAGTGTTTCCTAAGCCATGTCTTTCTGTTTGCCAGACCCCAATAATTACTGCAGTTAATACTGACAATGCTTGAACAAATGTCATCCA
>PADI01000056.1 GCA_002702985.1 Methanobacteriota archaeon | reverse complement strand
TGCCATCAGCAACACTGTTAATGCCGAGTTTAGCCGGATTATTCGGAATCGCTAACCTAATTGACATATATGTCACTACATCTGAAATGCCGAAACAAGAACCAAACTGGGACTTACCTCCTATGAAACCATTAGCTGTCCCAACTTTTCTATCCGCAGTGGTCTCTTCTGTAATGGCAATTTTACCCGGGATGACAGCAGCGCAAGCAACAGTTGTTGTAATGTCTATGCGAAATATTGCAGGAAGATTAAGAGACCCAAATTTCATTCCGGCAGATTTCGAATATTCTCCTTCAAATCGAGATATGAGTCCTGAAGAAATGTTAGCAGAACGTAGAAAACTGTTCATGGAAGAAATCGGAGGAGTTCCAATAGATGATGAAATAGAGGACATTACAAAAACCAGAGAACTAGAAAATTCCGATGAAACTGACTTCGATGAATTGATTAAAATTGCAGAAAATACATCTGAATCATTTGATGAAAACGAGAAAACATCTACACAAGATCTGGAAGTAATAGCAGTTCTTTCTTCTGTAAATACTGCTGTAACAGTTATGGTTCTTGGTTTCCTATACATGGTTGGAAGACCACGGTCAGGTGCAGCATTAGCCCTCAATATGATTTATCCGATTGATATTTGGGGAACTTTAGAACCCCCCTCTGACTTTGTCCGACTGGTAGCAATCACAATTATAGCAGGTCTATTCTCTGTCCCTGTAATGATCAAACTTTCAAAAGGAATGCTAAAACTACACGAATTAATTCCACTAAGAACAATGGTGATTTCTGTAATTGTATTCGTCAGTGCCTTAGTATGGTTTAGCACCGGATTCATTGGATTAGGAGTCTTAGTTATTGGGACTTTGATGGGACTTATGCCTCCGAGAATAGGGATAAGAAGATCTCATGGTATGGGAATTATCCTAGTTCCAATCATGGTCTATACCTTCTCTCAGCAATTCGATGGTTTCGGTTTCATATGAAAAATGAAAACAAATTCATTGCATCAACCTCAATACCTAGATTTAATCTCAAATGAATGATGACGTCGGTATTTGGCCCTAGATTTCTTTCCGTGATGATTGGATTTCTCTTCCTATCCTCTGCTTTAGCTACATGGCAACCTGCCACTGAAACCGATTTTCTAGGTCTTGAAAACGAAAGTCTGGATACAAGTTCAAGGTCAACTGCATGTATTGGAGATGTATGTATTTCAGAAGTATTAGTGAATGCTTTTGGAGGAGAGACCGATGCTGTCGGTCCATCTGACTGGACCAGTGGAGAATGGGTGGAAATTCATAACTCGGGTACATCCAATGTAGACCTTTCAACATGGACGATACAAGATCACAATAGTCGTGCTCTACCTATGACTACATCATACGTAGTATACCCATCAGGAGCTACAGATCTCAATATACCTGCTGGCGATTACATGGTATTGGCTAGAAATGGGAATGGAGGTTCATGCGGTCTTTGTCTAATTAATTCAAACGGACTTGTTACTCTCAAGACCCCAAGTGGGACTACAGTTCATACGATAACTTGGACACCTCGGCCTACTGAAGGAGTATCATTAATTGAAAATACATCAGACCCTACATCTGACTGGATTGAAGCATCTTCTTTGACTCCAGGTAGTGCCAATACTGGAGGAAATCAAGTAACATACTCTGATTCAGGAATTAGAGTTCGAGAGGTTCTAGCAGACCCTTTCTTTTCTTCTGATACTGATGTTTGGCCAGGAGGAGAATGGATTGAACTAGAAAATACAGGAACTCAGACTATCGACCTCTTAGGATACTATATCAGAGATGGTTCAAGTAACAATATTTCACTAAACGAAAATCATCTAATTGGATACAATAGTAACACACCTACATCTAGCCATATACAACCAGGTGAACGAAGAACTGTAGCAGTTAATGCGTCGGGACAGTTTGGTTTCTTGAACAATGGTGGAGATGATCTAGTTGTGTATTTACCTAATGGTTCAATCACTGATGAACTGACATATCCTCAAACTAGACCCGGACATTCCATTGTACGATCTACTGATGGTATCACTTGGCAAAACGCACTTTTCCCTACTCCAGGACAACAAGATGCTACAGCAGTCAATGGAAGCAGTACATTAGCAATTAACGAAATTATGGTTAATGCAACACAAAATAATGCTCCTTATCCTAATGGAGAATGGATAGAGTTTACAGTTGACTCTGATGAAACTACAGGAGTTGGTCTTTCAGGGTTCGGAGTTATTACTGGAACTGGAGGACACATTGATCTTACTGAATCTCTTGTTGATTGTTCTTGTTCGATAAGTAGTCCTCAAGGAATTGGCCCTGGAGATTATGGAGTAATAGAATTAAATGGAACAGGAGTAGAAATCATCAGAACGATCGGAGATACTATTTCTCTTATCGATCCTTCTGGAGACGTAGTTCAAACATTGACTTGGCAAACTTCTATCCAATCTGGTAGAACATTAACTCCATTTGCAGGCGATCCAGTTAATGGATGGACTCTATCTAGTTCGCCTACGCCTGCAGCTGCTAATCCTGATCAATCAGGAGACGACGGGTCTCACGGCGCTCAAGACATAATAATTACAGAAATTCTCCCGAATCCGTATGGAAATGATACTTCTGAAACATTGCAAGGTACTGGAGAATTTATAGAAATAATGAACAATGGAAGTTCAAGTGTTAACCTTCTTGGTTGGTCAATAACTAGTGGGAGTACTTTGCCTCTGAATGATTCTACAACTACTGACTTGAGCTTTGACTCTGGAGAGTATGCAGTAATTAGAGCAGATGATCCAAGTTCATTTTGGCTATCCAACAATGGAGGATCGATTGTTCTCAATGATGGTCTAGGAAATCCAATTCACTCAATAGTCTACAATACAGCACTACCTGGAGCAGCAATGGTCGCAAATAATTCAGCATCATCCTGGATTTATGGGCCATCGCCTTCTCCTGGACAAGCAAATCCTAGTTTTGATAACCCTTACGCGGGAATTTCAGACCTTATTATTACCGAAATAATGCCACAATGTGGTCTTTCAGGTTCTGATTCAGTTGGGATTTTGGGAGAATGGATTGAAGTAAAGAACAATGGAAGTGCTCCAATTGATCTAAGCAGATGGCACGTTTTAGATGAAGATGGAAGCGGGATGTTAGTTACAGGAGACCAATTATGGAATCGTACATCAATGACTTTGCTCCCTGGAGAACATGCAGTTCTAAGACCTGAAGAAGCATTTATGGATAACTTTGGAGATACAATTAGACTAATGAATCCAGATGGAACTATGATACAAAGTGTGTACTGGATTTCATCTGAACCGTGTGTTTCTATCGAACCTAGATTCGGATGGAGGCCGACTTTGAGTCCATCTCCTGGTGTAGAAAATCCAGTGCCTGAAGAATGGGATGGTTCTTTATCAATTAAATTCAGCAGAATCATGTTTGGAGAAGTAGATACTAGAGGACATGACTGGTTTGAAATAAGAAATGTAGGAAGTCAGACAATCGATCTTGCTGGATGGAATATTAGCAGACATCGAAATGAGGCAGACCCTTGGAATGATACATTCCGTAGATTAATTCTTGCTCCAAGTGAATCTGCAATCATCACTTCTGAACCGAGTCACTTGCTCGAAGATGCGGGAATTGAAGCCTATAGTGGAAGTGATGTCATGTATAACATGCCTTGGTTACCTAACAATGGAGGTTCGTTCCAACTTGTTGCTCCTGATGGAACTGTAGTAGATACTCTCGTTTATGGAGAAGGAGAACCGATGGTAACTGGATGGACCGGTTCATCAATTACCGCTCCTGAAAGTGCAGATACAACTGGATTAATCTTGATGAGAGGAGACGGATGTTCGGAGATGCCAGATACCGATTCTGCTGCTGATTGGGAAATACGATGGTTGAGAATGGGAGCGTCTCTGTTTTGTGATGGTGGAGGGTTCTCAGGAGTTGGAAATATTACTACATCTATCTCTCCAGGTTACGCGCTAATTGACCTAGTCAACTGGATAAATGATGCAGAATCTGAAATCCATGTACATCTTTACGAATTTACAAGTCCTGAACTTTCAAAAGCTCTTCAGAATGCAATCGAAAGAGGAGTTCAAGTAACTGTACTTCTTGAAGGAGGAGTATACAGTTCATGGGATGATATGAGGACCAGTAGAGGAATTGCTTCTGACCTTCATAACGCAGGAGCCACAGTATTGTGGATGGTTGATCCTCCTTCTGCATCTTCGCCTGAAGGACCATATCGATATATCCACTCAAAGGTAGCTGTTAGAGATCAATCATCTGTTTGGATGTCAAGTGGGAATTGGAAAAGTAGTAGCTTCCCTAGTGACGGATATGGAAATAGAGATTGGTCCGTATTTATCGATGATACCGAAACTGCTCAAGTAGTGTTGAGTAGAATGTTATGGGATGAGAATACTAGTCACTTACACATTGAAGAATTTAATCCTACAGATTCTAATCTTGGTACTCCATCTAACTGGATTACTCCGACAGATAATCTCAACCTTGTTGAATTGACTGAACGACCCTCAGATCAAGAAGCAACTTACAGCGGGCCTTTTACTGGGCAATTACTCACTTGTCCCGATGACTGTATAGGAGGCCTTGTAAATATGATCGATTCTGCTGATTCATCGATTGATCTCTCAGTTCAATATCTCCAAGATGGATGGGGTTGGGGATATGGGGAAAATCCACTGTTATCCGCACTTGAGAGAGCAGCAATAGAAAGAAATGTAACAATTAGATTGCTTCTTAATGGATATTATACAAATGATCAATTCGATGATAGAGATGTTCTAAATCTAGTAAACAACCATTGGAATCGTACTCTAGGTGCAGATGCAACTGCAATTTTGATGTCTAGTGGAGACAATGTTACTAAATTACACAACAAAGGTGTAATTATCGATGGAAAATCAGTTCTAGTCTCGAGTATAAACTGGGGTAGTAACAGTGCTCTTAGAAATCGAGAAATGGGAATAATTCTACATCAACCTCCGATCGCTTCTTTCTATCAATCATCATTCGAACAGGATTGGTACCGTATGGATGATACTACTGACACTGATGGTGATGGAATGCCTGATTGGTACGAATTAAAACGTGGACTAAACAGAACCTCATCTTTAGTACCCGGAAGTCCCCTAGCTGAACAATCTCAAGATTGGGATGGAGATGGATTATCTAATCTCCAAGAATCAAAATATGATGGAGACCCATTCTCCAAGGACACAGATGGAGATTGCATAGAAGATTCAGCCGAATTATCTCTCGCAGTTGAACGGGGAGTTAGTCCAACAGATGCAATGAATAAAGCAGATGCAGATGAAGATGGATTTGATGATTCAATTGAATTTGGTTGTACTCAGACCTCACCATCTACGCCAATTAACAATGGTGAAAATGGAGATTCAACAACTGATGATTCTGATGATAACGATCCTGGAGGAGTATTAGGGTTGAGAGAAGATCCGTTAGATTCTACAGCCGCAAAAGTACTTCTTGGATTAGTTATCATATCGGGAATAACATTAGGAATTGCTCTTGCCTTAACCATGTTAAAAGACGACGAAGGATTCATTGATGAAGTTCTTGAAGATGATACAGGATATGTTTTCTCAGAAACAGAAATACAATCAGAATCCTCTCAAATATCTACTGGAGCAGTAATTTTAGATGGAACAAGTGTAGGTTCCGGAAGCAACGAAGCAAGAGATGCTACTATTGGTAAAGACGATGGGGTATTTGGAGCACCAAAATTAGATGGGTTTGAATTTGAAAAATGGACCCATGAATTTGTTCAATCTCATCTAAATGAAGGATGGACAATGGAACAACTCCAAGCGAAATACGAACAAGAGTTCAGCGAGTGAGAAGATGACGCCTGAATCATTGGCATCAAGTATCCAAAATGGTTCAGTCGACTCCAAAAACATTCAAGATTTTATTGAAAGGATAATTTCTGAAAATAAAGAAATTAGGTGGGATGATTTCCAAATAGAAGAAGTACTAAGATCTATTTTTGAATACGGAATTGGACCCGAACAAACTGCAATCCTCACCGATTCGATGAGATACAGTGGTAGATGTTTAGAATGGCCGGAAGAATGGAAACATCTTGTTGTTGACAAACATAGCACTGGAGGAGTAGGAGACAAGGTATCAATTCCATTAGCCCCGGCCTTAGCCGCATGTGGGCTAAAGGTTCCAATGATTTCTGGAAGAGGCCTTGGACACACTGGGGGTACACTGGATAAATTAGAAAGCCTACCTGGATTCAATGTACAACTATCAATCGAAGATATTCTTGAACAAGTCTCAGATATAGGAGTCTCAATGGTTGGCCAAACTGATGATTTAGTTCCAGCAGATAGGAGGATGTATGCTATTCGAGATGTAACGGGGACTGTAGCTAGTATACCCCTTATCACAAGTAGTATTGTTTCAAAAAAAGCAGCTGAATCATTGCAAGCCTTGGTTTTAGATGTGAAATATGGAAAGGCTGCATTCATGAAAAACAAAGATGATGCTAAAGAGTTGGCTAAGTCGATGGTCGACGCATCTAATAGATGTGGAATAATAACATCCGCTGTTTTGACCACAATGGATCGACCAATTGGATGTGCAATTGGAAATTCACTTGAGATTCTAGAATCTATTGAAACAATGAGAGGGAATGGACCATGGGATTTAGAAGAACTAATCTGTTCTCAAGGTGGCGAATTACTACATGCTACTGGCATAGTAGAAAACGCAGAACTTGGATTTGTAAAAATTCAAGATTCATTACATGATGGATCTGCTCTCCAATATTTCATTGAAATGGCTACATCTCAAGGAGTCGACGTATCCATTTTTGACTCGGAACATAGCCTATGTTTAGCATTAGGATTGTTAGACTCCAAACTAAGTACAACAGAAATAAGCAGTTCTTCCACAGGTATAGTTTCAGATATAGACGCAATGGAATTAGCATTAGTTGCATTAGAGTTAGGAGCAGGAAGGAAAAAGATAGGAGATATAATCGACCACGCTGTTGGTTTCCTCCTAGAAGTTGAATTAGGCGAAAAAATCGATGAAGGTGAAATTTGGATTACTATTCATCATAGAGGAGAACTGGAAGAATTAATGATTGATAGAATAAGAAAATCAATCCAAATTATTGATACAGATTTTGAACCTGAAAGTAGAATTAAAGAATGGATTAGATGAGATTATGTCACTTAGGTTGAATCATATAGATTCAATGAGAGGATTTGCGATTCTGTGCATGGTTCAAGTCCATACGGCTGCTCTTCTTCCTGCTCCCGTATCAACGAATCATCCACTTGCATTTATTTCTGCAGCAATCGGAGGCATGGCAGCTCCAATGTTTGTCACTATTTCTGGATGGGGGCTACATACAGGCCTTAGGAAAAGGAAAGAAAGAGGAGAAAATATCGTAAATTGGATATTAGTAAGAGGGCTTGTTTTAATCTCTCTTCAATTCATTATAGGAATACTACTTCCTCAACGGTACAATTGGAATTCTCCCGGAATATTGACTCTTCTAGGATTATGTATTATCCTCATACCATTAATTTCAGGTCTAGACGTATATTTCAAAAAATGGATAAAAGGGAATCTTGGATACTACAAATCTGTATTTATTGTATTATTCACAATACTTTTTCTTAGAAATTTTCCAAGTCTAAGCCCTGGTCCAAATTGGGATTCAATGATTCACGTAAAATCGATTCTTCATTGGTTCCAATTAGCATTTATCAGTGGCACATACCCCATTCTCCCTTGGATGGCATTCTACTTCATCGGAAGCAATCTAGATGGAAATAAAATTAATGAAAAATGGAGTCCGCACTTATTACGAAGTGGATCGTTAGCATTTAGCACTCTGTTAGCAACGCTTGCGATTTCAATTACCAAGGAAATGAATTGGGCTGAAACAATGGGAGAAGGAGTTCTGACATTCTTTCCTGCAAATCATTGGTTCGTGATTGTTTCAGCATCTTGGACAATTTTCCTGTGGGATATCTTCAGATTGCAAAGAAAATGGTGGACGAAATTTAATTCCCTACTCGCATCTTCTGGCAGATTATCATTAACGATATATCTCCTTCATTTTGCTCTATTAGGACAAATTATCGAATACATCCCAGAGGTTTCGTTGATTGAGGCATTTGCAATAACATTGTTACACATGGGTATATGGTTAGTGTTTGGAATAATTCATGAAAAATCCAAGTTTATGTGGTCAATTGAATATGTTATTCGTTTCTTAACAAGAAAAAAACAATCAAATGTAGAATCGGAATAATTTTACAGAAATTCCAAGAAAGGATGACTATTACGCATTACATGGAAAAAATCAATCTGCAGCAAAAACTCTCTCTTTTCTCAGAACACTGGACACCAAAGATTGTCGAAGAATTAAACGATTATCAAATCAAATTAGTTAAAATTCAAGGTGAATTTATCTGGCACGAACATAAAGATACTGACGAATTATTCTTAGTTATCGAAGGAGAGATGGAGATAGAATTTGAGGATCATACAATGTCTCTTAGCACTGGAGAAATGTGTGTTGTTCCTAAGGGGGTTAGACATAAACCAAAGGCTACGAATGAATGTAAAGTGATGTTAATTGAGCCGAGAGGAGTAATCAATACTGGAGACTCAGAAGATGAACTTACAGCAGAAAATGACGTTTGGATTTGAAATATCAGTCTCTAAAACAATACTTTACATCTTGGAAATNTGATCGAATAGANTTCACTCTATCCTTTACTTTTTCAGGCTCTTCACCGTCAATTAAAACACGACGGAAACATTCTGCTACTTCTTCCATATCATTAACGCCCATNCCATGACGTGTTAGTTCTTGAACACCTAGACGTAATCCAGAGGGGGACATTGCCTTGGTATCGCCTGGAAGCATATTCATGTTAGTGATAATACCTGCATCCTCTAGAATAGATGCCGCTTTTCGTCCTGCCCCTGAATCAATTCCGCCATGTCTGGTTAGAACTTGATGACTTGCTGTAAATCCTCTTTCCTCAGCTAAGACATCGAAACCTTCAGCAGCAAGAGAACTTGCAAGAACCTTAGCATTNGCAACAATGTCTTGAGCATACTTAGTTCCAAATTCTTCAAATTCAGCCAAAGCGACTACCTTTCCAGCTACATGGTGAAGATGATATGATGAATTTGTTCCAGGGAAAACGGCATTATTCAATTTCTTCTGGAACTTATCATCTTCACTACTAGAAATTAGAAAACCACCTTGAGGGCCTGGAAATGTCTTGTGGGACGATCCAGTCATTACATCTGCTCCTTCTCGAAGAGGGTCTTGGAAAACACCACCTGCTATCAAACCCAAAACATGTGCTCCATCATACATTACAGTCGCACCAACTTCATGTGCAGCATCTGCAAGTTCTTGCAAAGGAGTAGGGAACAAGAAAACGGAGGCACCAAACAAAGCTAATTTTGGTTTAACGTCACGAATCATTGCTGCTGCTGCATCAATGTCAGGTTCCATCCTATCTGCATCCCAAGGATATGTATTCAAATCAAGCCCTCTGAGACCAACAGCACCCATCTGTGCATGAGAAATGTGGCCACCGTCTGCAGTAGATACAGCAGTAATACTGTCCCCAGGTTTAACTAACGCCTTCAGAGCGGCAATGTTTGAGACAGTACCAGAAGTTGGTTGAATATTAACAAATGGTGCTGTGAAGACTTTCTTGGCAAGATCAATTCCTATCGATTCGATTGTATCAAAATCATCACAACCTTGGTAATATCGCTTACCTGGTAGACCTTCAGCATAACGTCCATGCAGATCGCTATCACAAGCTTGACGAACCATTGGAGAGATTACATTCTCACTTGCAATCATAGGGAATCCAGATCCGTAATGCTTCCCACTACTTTCTACTGCACCCAATACTCTCTTTACCGTCTCTCGTGAGGGGTTCATATCAAGGATGATGTAACACCCCGTTCAAAGAAATTGCCAATCAGGAATCTACCTGTTGCCAGTCAGTTCCATTCCACCAAAGCATTGTACCATCAGGCTGTTTAATCCAATGATTCCCTTGTTCATCAACAAATTGTTCAGGTTGAGTCTGAGTTATCGAAGGCTGTTCAGATACAATCGAAGTTTGATGAATTTCAGATTGTTCACTAGCAGCTACAAGAGTTTCAACTCCATCAGTATCATTTCTACTTCTGATGAATAGAAGGGCCCCTCCACCTAAAGCGAGAATTGTGACTACTAAAATAATCATAATCAAACCAATTGGATTATCCAACTCGCCTTCTAATGAAGCAGCAGGGTCGTCAGGATAAGCATCTGAGTTATCCCCAACTCCGTCGCCATCAGAATCATCCCATTCATTAGAGTCATTCGGGAAAAGATCTTGATCGTCTTTGATTCCATCACCATCTGAATCTCTCTGACTAACTGAACATCCTTCGGAATCTACCGATGCTCCAAGATTTGTATTCGGACAAATATCCGATGCATCAACTACTAAATCTCCATCGGTATCCCTCTCAGATGGACCACAACCAATCAAATCAGCTATCTCATTAATTGGAGTAGAAGGACAAGTGAAATCATCAATATCTAAGACTCCATCCCCATCCGTATCTCTTTCGTAATCTGCACAACCAACATTATTTACAGAAGAACCAGAATTAGTTTGAGGGCACTCATCAATTGCATTGTTTATGCCATCGACATCAGAATCTTTCTGGGAAGGAGAACAACCATCTGCATCTGCAACCTCAATTCCTGGAGTTCCGGGACAGGAATCTACTGCATCTTTAACAGAATCATTATCGCTATCTTTCTGTGTATCTCCACAACCATTGACATCTACTGACTCCCCTGAAGGAGTGTTGGCGCATAAGTCCTTATCGTCCATTACTGAATCTCCATCNGAATCCTTTTGATAATCAGCACATCCTTGCTCATCAACACTGTATGATGGGATTGTAGAAATACAAGTATCAATATCATCTGTAACTCCATCTCCATCTGTATCTAGTTGATTTGTAGCACAACCATATCCATCTACTACAAGACCAAAATCAGTGGATGGACAATTATCTCGATCATTCATTATTCCATCGAGATCATCATCAAGTTGACTTTGTCCACAACCAATTGAATTTACCAATTCTCCGGTAGGAGTTTGGGGGCAGTCATCGAGATCATCAGTTACTCCATCGTTATCTGTATCCCTTTGAGAAGGTGAACAGCCATTAGAATCAGCAGTTTCACTGTTAGGGGTTTCAGGACAAAGATCAATATCATCTGTAACTCCATCTCCATCTGTATCTAGTTCAGATTCATGGCAACCATTAGAATCAACAGGGCGAGCATTTACAGGAGTATTAGGGCAATTATCTGGAGAATTTCCAGTCTGATTATCACCATATCCATCTCCATCGACATCAGACCATTGAGAAGAATCGCTAGGGAAAGCATCTGCTAAATTACCCTGCGGATTATCTCCATATCCATCTCCATCTGAATCAGCCCACTGAGTGCCATCGTTAGGGAATACATCTGGATTAGTTCCAGTGAGGTTGTCCCCATAACCGTCTCCATCAGAATCTATCCATTGAGAAGGATCATTGGGCATGAAATCTCCATTGTCCCCATATCCATCTCCATCTGTATCTATCCACTCATTTGGATCATTCGGGAATTCATCAGGAGTGGTTCCTTGAGGATTATCGCCATAGCCATCTCCATCTTGATCTGACCACTGAGTAGAATCTTCAGGGAATGCATCACCATCTGTTCCAGTACTATTATCTCCGTAACCATCTCCATCAGAATCTATCCATTGAGAAGGATCGTTGGGCATGAAATCTCCATTATCTCCATAACCATCTCCATCTGTATCTTCCCATTCATTAGGATCGGTTGGGAAAGCGTCAGAGTTGTTACCGCTTGGATTATCCCCATATCCATCACCGTCACCATCTGACCACTGAGAACTATCTGTAGGGAAAGCATCAGGATTATTTCCACTAGGATTATCTCCAAATCCATCGCCATCACCATCTGACCATTGCGTTGCATCGAATGGGAAAGCATCAGATGCATCGACATATCCGTCTCCATCTGAATCTCGTTGTGTTGCATCACAACCATCGATATCTACAGTCGCATTTGCAGTAGTGTTTGGGCACAAATCATCCTCATTCCAAACTCCATCCCAATCATCATC
>PADI01000055.1 GCA_002702985.1 Methanobacteriota archaeon | reverse complement strand
CCACCACGACTAGGACCGCCTGGAGGGCCACCACGACTAGGACCGCCTGGAGGGCCACCACGACTGGGACCGCCTGGAGGACCACCTACTCGAGAGGATGGTTCTGGTTCTGGCTCTTCATCATCATCAAGGAATTCAGCGCCGCAAGTTGGGCAAATAGAATCGCTCTCTCGAACTAACGAACCGCAAGCACCACATTCAAACATTTCTTCATCATCATCAACGACTTCTGATTGTGGTTCTTCACCCCAAGAAAATGTTATTTCACCATCTTTACTTCTGAATAAAGCAAGCAATAAATCTACATCATACCCTTTCAATCGTATTTCAGTATCAATAGCATGTTCAAACGCTCCATGAAGTTCAGGAGGATTATCCAAAACTCTACCATCATCGATGTAAGTAACATTTACTCTAATTACAGAACCTTCAGCTTTGACTTGAGGTGTTTCTACTCCCACACCTCTCTTTCGACCTACTCGGCGAACAGCTACTTCGACCATTCTCCGTACTAATGTATCAGAAGGAAGATTCGAAGATGATGAAACTCTACTTTGTTGAGGTGGAGTGAATGGCTCAACCTCATCTAATGAAGTAGAGCTCCGATCTATATTTGGAGCACCCTGAACTGCCCCAACTGCATTCAGGAAATCAGAGGCGCTTTGTTGATTCATGGAAAGCCATGCAGAACGAGCATTGGCTTTCTTCTCACGATCAGCTTCAACCATCGCATCTACAACCATATCTTGGGCTGAACGTGAAGGATCAAGATCAGGAGCAGATGTAGGAGATTGACCAGTCATATCTGCTGCGAGTGATGAAAGGAAATTTTGAGCGCCTACGTTAGGATCTATATGATTAGGCTGAACTTGTTCATGACCCATCATCCCTTGAGGATTAATTGGCTGTTGAAATTGAGAAGGGTCAACTGGTATTTCCGAAATTGGTTCATGAGCAGGTGCAGGAACAGGAGAAGGAGCAGGAGACATGCCTCCGCCGCTAGCGTTCACACGAGAACCACACTCAGGACAAAACAGTGAGTCGCTAGGAATCTCTTCGCCACAGGACTCGCACTGCATGGTAACCGCTCGACTCGACGAGGAAAGGCTTCTTCATTAATTGGTCCCTAAATGAAGTGAATTCTGTGAGACAAATCACCCTACACTGTCAATAACAAACGCCACTCCTGATTAACTGAGAGTGAGCCCATGCTGATTGACTCATCTGCTGATACTCTCTTGGAAGATACGTCGAGATCATTCTTTCTTACGCTGAAGGTATTGCCGCGTCCCATAAGAAAACAAGTCGGTCTGCTTTATTTGCTTGCAAGAGTTGCAGATACAATTGCAGATTCAAAAACTGGTCAAGTCGATATTCTCTTAGATTCATTAGCATCTTGGGACATAGCTACTAGTCAAGAGAATGGAGAAATGAGCGACCTTAGCTTCCTAGCTAATTTGCAATCAAATCCTGCAGAAGAAAGATTACTGAAAAATGTGGATGTAGCATTGAGTGCTTTCCAAAAAATCTCAAAAAATGACCAGATACATATGCGTCGTTGTCTAAAAATTATAATCGGCGGACAAACACTAGATCTCCAGAGATTTGGCCCTGCTAATGACTCTGATGAAATTTCTGCGCTTGAGAACGATCAAGAACTCGATGATTATGCATACAGAGTAGCAGGTAGTGTAGGAGAATTTTGGACATCAATGACTTTGGCTCATTGCATCTCAGCAAATGGCCCAGATTCTGAAAAAATGTTTGAGCTGGGAATACGATTTGGAAAGGCTCTACAGATGATAAATATCCTTAGAGACATTCCTGAAGACTTATCTTTTGGCAGATGTTATATCCCTCTCAACAGATTGAAAGAAGTTGGACTAGATCCAATCGAATTAAGAGAAATATCAAATCATGACACATTTAGTCCAATCTATCAATCTCTTCTTGACATTACTCAAGGCCACCTTGATGCTGCAGAAGAATATATTCTAATGTTACCAAGAACACAAATTAGGCTAAAAATTGCCTGTCTTTTACCAGTATTAATCGGTCAAAAGACTGTGAATTTACTCAGGACGAGCAAAATTCTTGATTCTACAAAACGAGTAAAAGTACCGCGGAAAATTGTCAAAAGACTGATGATTCGTTCTATTTTTTCTGTTATTACCCCTGGAGGGACAAAGAGACTTCTCAGAAAAAATAAGGCAAAAAAGTCTAATTTTGGAAATCGATAGATTTCAATCGATTATCGCACCCTTTGATATAGGGCCGGAGTCTGTTGGAGATGATTGAGATGGGGGAGACGGTCCGTCAGGAGGCCTCAAAAACTACCATTGAGACATCTGTAAATCATGGAAATAAGGATGAGCAAGGGATACGTTCACTGAGATCCGCTGTTGAATTGACATCCGAAGCAGTACGAGCTGTGAGTGTTACAGCATTTGACGCTTTACGAGCTTCTGCAAAATTCATGGGAGTTTCAAAGTCTGGAGAAGAACTGTCAAATCCATTTGATAGTATAGATGCACCAGTATGGTCTGAAAAAGAAATACCACCTTTCATTGTAAATACCTCATATGACTATTGCGAAGCCCTAACAATAAGAGAAGCAGCTAACTTCTATCATTCTTTCAAGTATCTTCCAGATGAGCAGAGGAGAGCAATGTGCGCATACTATGCGTTCTGCAGAAGAGCGGATGACATAGCTGATGGAGATTATAGAGACCTATTTCCAGGATCGGATGGAGCAGAAGATCCAGAGGCCCAGGAATATATCAACAGATTAGAAGAAATGATTCAACGAGTTCCAGTAGTGGATAGAAGTAGTTTCATGGATAAGATGGCTCAATTATACTTCTTTAGAAAAAAATTGTCAACTGCATACAATGATTTAGCATCCACTGACCCAATTTTCTTGGCATTGAAGGATACTGTGCAAAGATTCGGAATCCCAAAGATTCACATGGACGATTTAATCACTGGTATGGAAGATGATTTTTTCAGAGATCGTTACGAATCATTTGATGATTTATACAAATATTGCTACCGAGTCGCTTCCACAGTTGGTTTAGTGTGTATAGAGATATATGGATATGAAGACTCAGCAGCAAGAGAACATGCAGAAGCTTGGGGTGTTTTCATGCAATTGGTCAACATTTTGAGAGACGTTCAAGAAGATGCAGAACGAGGACGCATTTACCTGCCAACTGAAGATTTGGCAAGACACGGAATCACTCCAGAAGATGTTCTTGAAGGACGATTAAATGGACATCCAGGATGGAATCCTTTTGTCACAGAATTCATTGAACGCATTGAAGTATACAGAGATCGAGCTTTGGGCCTTCTTCCAATGCTGAAGCCTAAAATGAGGTATAGTCCAGCAATTATGATGGGACTTTATCGTTCAATCCTAAAGAAGATAAATCGAGTGAATGGAGATGTTTTCACTGAAAGAATCCGATTAAATAAAGCAGAGAAAATTACACTCGCTTTGAGTCTATACATTCGCCATAGATTCTTGACGTTCTTTTGAACATATAAGCCCTAATTTGGCAGGTAATTACCAATAGTGAAGATATAGGAGAGGAGAAAATGCGGGTTGCGGTTCTACTAGAAGATAGATGTGCACCCAACATGCCAGCTTACGCTTATCTGCAGAAATACGCGGGAATGTGTGGTAGCGAATGTATTCAAGTTGTAGACAAGAAATGTAAAATTCTTGAAACTGCATGTCCAGTCTGTCTGAATAGAGCAAAGCATTGTCCTGGTGACGCTGTGATTTTAATCAATCTTCCAGAAGAACTTGATAGCGACATGACACATTGTTTCGGAGAAAATGGTTTCAGAGTTTTTCGACTTCCAACACCACGCGAAGAAGCAGTCATAGGAATTCTTGGCCAAAATGGAATGGGAAAGTCCACCGCAATACAGATTCTTTCAGGGGCTCTGAAACCAAATTTAGGAGATTGGGGCCAAGAAAAAGAATGGGAAGAGATAATCGAAAATTATCCTAAAGGAGAACTCAGAGATTACCTAGAGCAAGTGGCTGAATCAGGAGTAAAGGTGGCAGTAAAACCTCAGTATGTCGATAAACTTCCCAAGATCTTTGATGGGTTTGTTCGAGAACTTTTAGAGAGAGTAGATGAACGTAATGAGGTAGAAAAATGGGCAGAAGAAATGGGAATAGTTCATCTAATGGAACGTAAATTAGGAGCTTTATCTGGAGGAGAGCTTCAGCGTGTAGCCATATGTGCAACTTTACTAAAAGAGGCCGACGTGTACTTTTTTGATGAAGCCACATCTTATCTCGACATACATGAAAGAATGCGAGTTACAAAAATAATTCAATCATTAGCAGAAATGGGTAGAAGAGTACTAGTTGTGGAACATGATTTAGCAATTCTTGATATCCTATGTGATCAAGTTCACATCGTTTATGGGGAAAGAGCGGGTTACGGAATTTTTACACCGTCAAGAGCGACTAGAGTTGCGATTAATGCATACTTAGACGGTCATCTTGTAGAACAAAATATGAGAATAAGAGATAAACCAATCACATTCCAGACTGGAAGGATCCGATCAGAAGAAATTGGGGACCCAATCCTACAATGGGGGGACTTAGTCAAAACCCTAGGGGACTTCACACTAAATACTGAACAAGGAACTGTTCATTCAGCAGAAGTTGTAGGCGTTGTTGGACCTAATGCAACTGGAAAAACCACCATGGTCAAAATGCTTGCAGGAGAAATTGAAGCAGACGGAGGATGGACTACTATGGATGCAAAGGTTTCCTACAAACCTCAGCATGTTAAACCAAATTTTGATGGAACCGTACGAGAATGGCTAGATACCGAATTAGGAAGAGCTTGGCATTCAGGAGAGTTCCAAACAAAGGTTGTCAGACCCCTTAATGTTCACCAGTTACTTGAATTACAAGCAAGAAAATTATCAGGNGGAGAATTACAAGCAGTTTGGATTGTACTTTGCTTAGGTAGAGATGCTGATATTTACCTCCTTGACGAACCGTCTGCCCACCTAGATGCAAATGCTAGAATGGAGGCAGCGAAGGCAATTCGTAGAACAATGCTATCCAAAGAAAAGGCTGCTATGGTCATCGATCACGATATATATTTCATCGATATTGTCAGTGATTCATTACTTGTCTTCGAGGGAGAAGGTGGAGTTCAAGGGAATGCCATAGGCCCGCTTCCACTAAGAAATGGAATGAATCGGTTTCTCAAAAATGTAGGAATAACCTTCAGAAGAGATGAAGATTCAAAGAGACCTAGAATTAACAAACAAGATAGTAGGAAAGATAGAGAACAAAAATCATCTGGAGAATACTTCTACTCCTCATAGGGTGAAAAAAAATGCCTGTTAATCAACCACCTTTTGGAGGAATTGGTAGAAGGAGAAGGAATAGATTGAGCGGAAGCTCACTAGTTACCTGGCAAAGATGTCCTCGTTCTTGGATGGTAAAGAGAAGAATCGGATTAAGAGGGCCGGTTCGACCGAGTATGATTCTAGGTATTTTGCTTGAAGATGCATTAGTAGGAATACTAATGGAAAGTCCTCCGCATGATGGATCCCTTCCCCCAGGAGTAGCTTCACTCCTGAAACATATGGAAGTAAATGAAGTAAAAGAAGTTAGAACCGAAAGAATTGATTCGTTGAAGGGTATAGAAATATGGCTGTCATCGCTGATTCCCGCAGTTGCAAAGTATGTATACGATAATTTTTTGATTAAATGGNAAAATACTCCTTGGAAAATGGATGGAAAAGGTCCCGATGATATTCAAATTGAAACAATTGAAAAACAAATTAAATCAGGACTAAAGATGCAAATTTCTGAAGCAACGAAATGCCTAGATGCAGGAGGAGGACCACATCTAGAAAAATTCAGAAAAAATGGAGACCCATTCAAACCAGTTGCACCTAGATGGCAATCACTTCCAAGTGAAACCTCAAATTCAGGATTTCTCGAAGCAGGCGAGAAGGTATCTTGGTGGGAGGCATGGGAAATTTCGAGACCATGGATGAAAGATCCTAGGATTTCTTCTGCCCAACGAATACACCATCCTGAGGGATGGGCGTCCGGAGAAATGGACGTAGTCCATAGATGGAGAGAACATGCTACTATTGTAGATATCAAATCAGGATTTGGTAAAGGAAAACCNCAGCCAAACCTAGAGTCNCAAATTAATTTCTATCGTTGGCTGTGGCATCAAACTCGTCCATCTAATGAACAAAGAGTGGACTCATTAGCAGGATGGTTTCTTCTAGACGGTTATGTACACGAAATTAATGCTCTACCAGAATCAAGTATGAACACTGAAAAAGAACGACTTTTACAGATAAGGAATGAGATGGAAAAGGTGGAAGAACAAGATTGGTCTTGGCTATCAATGGAAGGAACTAGTGAAGAACATCCGCTTTATTGCCCTCATTGTAAAGGACTAGAAATTTGTGGATATTCTACAGACCCAGAAGATAGGGCTATTCGACAATTTCTTCCAACAATCAAATTTAGTATACCAAATAATGTATTAGCAATAAAAGATATACCTTCTAGGCTATCAGTACGCGGCTCTATAGATAATTATTGGCAAGAAACAGAAAATTCCTATGGCGAATTAGTGAGAGTTTCAAGCCTTAGAGCAGGCAATACCAAAATCACAATTGAAGAAACAGAGGAAGGTGTAGTAGATCCTAAAAAATGGACTGGAGAGATTGGAATAATCAATACTAACCCAGGTATTTTCAGAGGCACTCCACATATTTTCCTTGATGGTAGATCTCAGATGATAGATTATAACGAAAAAGAAAATTGGACACGTTTAGGATTGATTCCTACCAAAGCAAGTGTTTCAGGACAGGTCGTATCAATGGGTAATAATCAGGGGATTTCTAGTAATGGACGACCGTGGACAATTCGTACAATTCACCTTTGGGATGGTACAGGAGTAATCGAAGTCGCAGCTTTCGGCTCGAATCGTTCAAGAACATTTGAATCTCTAAAAATCGGTGACCAATTAATTGTTCATCATGGAGAATTGGGGTGGAGGGAAGGCAATCCTCAAATTCAAATCAACAAACAAACTAGTATAGAATTAATCAAATCTGATAGTTGAGTTCAATACCCCCCGCGATAAATCAATTGTATGCCGGTGACTAGGCTAGCACCTGAGGATATCGTGGTCCAAGGATGGGATCGCCTATCTGCATCAAAAATTGGTGCTTGGAAAAGTTGTCCTCGGCAATACTGGATGCAATATCATCAGAAGATCAGAGAACCATTGCCATCTGTAATAGTAAGAGGAAATGCAGTAGAATCTTGTATATCTAGAGTTTTGAGAGAAAGTCCTGCATTGATCAGTGCTCAATCACCAGATAGAATTCTCGTTTCACCATTAGANGAGAAGGGTAACTTGATTGAAGGAGAAGATGGATGGATAGGGCCATCATTAGAAAAAATCCCGGAAAATGAGCGACCTACTGATCTAGAAAGTCTTTCAAGATGGGCACATTCTAGGATTGATGCTCATGTGGAAAGATGCACAAATGATGCACTAATGGAATGGCTATTGAATCCACACAGAATAGGAGATGAAAATGATCTAAATCGTGCAGAGATTGTTGAAATGGCTCACAGAGGTATGGACCTTCATCTTGAAGAAGTCAAAATTTGTCATTCAAATCTCGAAAAAGAAGAATTACAAAAATGGAGAAAAGGGGGCCAAAGAGATACCTTTCCGGCTCCTGATGGGTTTTCTAATTCTGGAGAACATGTACCTCCAGAAGTTAGTACAGGTTCAATGACATGGAGCGAAGCTTGGGCAATAGCGAGACCATGGTTTGTAGATCCGGATGCCCCCTCTTTTTCTATGCAAACAATACATCCAGAACAATGGTTTCAAGGAGAATATGATTTAGTTTATCGATGGAATGGGAAAATTCGAATTATTGATCTGAAGGCATCTATTGGGAATAATGACAGATCTAGACTTTATTCAGAACAATTACGATTATACTCATGGCTATGGTGGGAAACGCATGATAGAGAAGATATTGTTGAAGGTCTCGAAATCTGGTATTTAGGTCCAGGAAAAAGGAAAATTGTAGATGCTCCAGATGAAAATGAATTAATTCTCATCAGTAAAGAGATGGAAGAAATATACCAAATCCTTAGTAATGTGAAATCCGAAGATGATGCACCTCTNAATCCAAGTCCNGTTTATTATTTTGAAGAAGGAGGGGTTCAGATTGGAACTGCTGAANATCCTACTGAACGATGTAAAACATGTCCATATGTCGCATTATGTCCTCAAGGTGGACATGATGCATCCTTACCAAATAACAAAACTGCTCAGGTGAAGGGACGTGATTTACTCTTGACTCCTGTAGTCGATGTTGTGACTCGAGTAGATCTGGAAGGAGAGATTTTCACAGTCCCTAGAGAGCCAAAATTACAAGACGGAGGCGTTATTTTCCAATTTGAACTTAGACAGGGTCTAGACAATGTTACTGTGAAAAATGCGTGGAATACTGCTCCAAAGAACGTCACTAGATCTTTGCGTAAGGGCGTAAGGGTCAGAGTACGAGGAGGTCTTCCTAGCCTGTGGAGAGGGAAAACGGAAATTTCAATCGATCAATATTCAAGTGTTGAGCGTTCTGAAGGGCCAAAGCCAACGGATATAGAAATCATTGAGATTCATCCTAGAGTCAATGTTGTTGGAAGAGTTTGGTCAGTGGAATCTCAAAAAGGACCCATGATTAATGGAACGTATTCAGATAGATGGTCAATCACGATGATAGATAAGACTGGAGTAATCAACGTAGTTGGATTCAAAATGAATGTCCCAGATACAGCTTCAGGAGTGAATAGAGGCGATATAATCGCAATAATAAACGCTGAACCAGGAGAGTTTGCACGAAGAAAACAAGTCAAATGTATTCCGGGAACTAGCATCTTAAGATTACAAGATAACGAAAACCTACCTAACTGGAAATTGTGAATTTATTCGCCTGACAAGTAGGTAGAGAAGTATAGAACCGAAAACAAAAATTGCGGATTTTATCATTGAATCATTCCCTTCCCAAATCAAGAATTCATACGTTGTGGGAGAGCCATCAATTACAACTCGATACCAATCAATAAACAAGTACACAATAGCAATAAGAGCTCCAAGGAAACCATGCCATACTCTTATCTGGATTTCAGAATATCGTAAGTAAATCAGCAATATGGCTTGAGGTATGATATGACTCCATGTAAGTGCGACAATCCAGTATGTACTAATTAGAGGAAAATATACCCTAGCAAATGCAACCCAAAAAGCAACCATTGTTCCCAGTGCAAGATATATTGCGGCTCCGAGTGAAGCACTCGCAACCTTCTCAAGATTCCATGTCGGATATCTCTCATGTAAGTATCCAATTAGCAAAGCAATTATTGCTAATTCGATAGACCATTGAGTAGCATAGAGGTATAGATATCGAGGACCATTAAGAAAAACAGGTAAAGCCATACTTGGAACTAACAATAAAATCGAAGCGAGACAGAAGCGTTGTAACGATTCCATCTGAGATAAGCAATATTTGCTAATGATTAGACTTAGCGCCGAATGAAAATATCACATTCACCATCTTTTCTGAACTCTCCCCCCCTATTCCGATAATCCATATGCAAAATCAGATCGTTTCCAATACCTACCTCAAAACAGGGTAGTAAGGAGATATGTCAATGAGAAAATTAAGGCCATGGTGGATAGGTACTCTAGGACCAAACCGCATAAGAATACCATATTCGATTACATTCATGTCTCGAAAAAGACAGATGAAATATCAAACAAAGATGGAGAAGGCCAGAAAACCATGCATATGGAGATGTATGTGCGGCCGTTGGAATGTAACTCAAACAAGAGTTAGAGAAGGTAATCGAAGAGGGGCTTGGAGATTCAAATGTACATGTGGAAAAAAGAACAATATGGACTCTGAAACCTCACAATGGGTAGAAAATCAAATTGAAGCATGGACAATTGTATCTGATTTCCGTTCCATTGAAGAATAAGCGACGATACCCAATAGCCGATGGAAGTGGAGGGCATAGCTGCATCGAGCATGCTCGAAACAGAAACCTACGTCAATATTGCAGGATATCGCTTCATTGATCTTCCTGACAGAGATGAATTGAGAGCACCATTCTTGAAAATCTGTCTAGAACTTGAACTAAAAGGTACAGTATTACTTAGTCCAAATGGAATAAATTTCTTTGTAGCTGGAACTCATGAAGCTATAGAAGAGTATGTCTCATTTTTAGAAGAAGATGAGCGCTTTCAAGGAATTTCTCTACATATCTCATACTCGGAATACCAACCATTCAAGAGAATGCTTGTTCGTCTGAAGAACGAAATTATCTCTTTAGGAATGGATGAAATAAAACCTGCTGAACGTAAAGGACAGTACATTCAACCGAAAGAATTCAAAAAATGGTTGGATGAAGGAAAAGAAGTAATGATATTAGATACACGAAATGACTACGAATTACGAGTAGGTACTTTCGAAAATGCTATCGATCTGGATATCAAATCATTCCGTGAATTTCCCCAGGCTACTAAGAAATTAGAACAAGACAAAACAACACCTGTAGTCATGTTCTGTACTGGGGGAATCAGATGTGAGAAAGCAAGTGTGGTGATGGAAAACCAAGGTTGGGAAAATGTGTACCAGATTAAAGGAGGAATTCTTGGCTACTTCAAAGAATGTGGAGGAGCACATTGGAATGGAGATTGCTTCGTGTTCGACAAACGAGTATCTGTAAATCCAGAATTAGAAGAAAGTGACCACGTCCTTTGTTTTGAATGTCGAAATCCACTTTCAGTAGAGGAACAAAAGTCAGAAGATTACGTGATTGAACAATATTGTCCCTACTGTATAGATAAGAAAAAATAGCGAATCCTTCATTTCCATACTGCTCCCCTCTCTATCCATGTTAACCCAGAGTGCGAGGATCAGAGCAACGCTCTCGATTCTAATTCTCTTGTTTGCATCTTTTACACCTATTGCCTTTGCGTATGAGGAAATAAATGAACTTGAATCACAAGATAAGAGATATGATTCATCTACAGTTGATCAAAAAGCATGGGAATGGGCTGTTGGAGGAGGATCGAGTAGTTCTGACACGGTTAAAGACATGATAGTGCTTCCGAGTGGAGATATTTACCTTGCAGGCATATTCCGTTCTTCAATCACTATTGGCGCATGTAACGGGAATATGGCTGTAAATTCTCAATTAGGATACCTCTCAATTTTCGTTGCTAAATTCGATTTAAATGGGTCTTGTTCATGGATTAATACTATTTCCGGACCCAGTAATGTTCCTACAGAAATTACAAGTAATTTGATTTCCATCGATTCAGATCAAAATGATGACTTATATATTGTATCAAGGGTATTGAACATGGGCATATACCATTTCGGAAATATATCACAAACACTGAGTTCTGGTTTTCTTGCGAAATTGAACAATAATGGTTCATGGGAATGGGTGGTAGAACATGAGGCAGTAGATGATGACGTCAGTCTTTCTATAGATTCTCAGGGATACATTTGGACCGCTTGGCACGATCAAATTATTCAATATAACTCTCAAGGTCAATATCAAAATGAATTAGATTTTTGTTCTTTAACTTGTATGCAAATTCAGGATTTCTTTTTAGATAGTTCAGATGAACTGTATGTAAGTGGATACATCAACGGATATCTGTATATCACAGTTAATGGATCTAGTGAGACATATTATTCTCCTGCTAATCGACTTTTCATTATGAACATAAACTCATCTGGAGATATCCATTGGTTCTCCACTGCATCTGCTCCTACTAGTTCTTCGATGATTAATTCAGCATCAATGGATTCGAATGGAGATATATTCGTTACAGGTTCATTTTACGGGTATATCCAATTAGATTCAACGGCACTTAGTACAGGTGGAAATCAGCGAGGTTTTGTAGCAAAACTAAACTCCACAGGAGATTGGTCTTGGGGACTGAAGATTGATGGATCAAGTACTGTTATTCCATTTGATATCAATGTTCTCAACAATGCAGGAGCATTGATTACGGGAAAATATAGAGGTATTCTTTCCGCAGGGGCACTAAATTTACCTACCTCTGCAGGTGAAATGGATGTTTTTGTTCTAAAAATAGATTCTTTAGGGACTCCTCAATGGGGATTATCTGGTGGAAGTACTGGAGATGATTTAGGATTTAGAATTGGTAGCGATATTATCGGTCAAGTGTATATTAGCGGCCAAACTCATGGAAGCATGCCGACTTTTGGATCAAATCAGATTATTGATTATGGTAATTGGGATATTTTTCTTGGAAAACTGTCTTCAGATTATGATGGTGATGGTGAAACCGATGTTAAGGATACAGATGATGATGATGATTTCATATTAGACATAATAGACAGATGTATATTTTCACCAATGGGCTTCCAATCAGTAGGATCTTTTGATCATGATGGAGACGGATGTAGAGATTCAGATGAAGATTTAGATGATGATAATGATGGTTTTGATGACAATATTGATTCATGCGCAAAAGGAATGATTGGTTGGATTTCAAATAGTACTAATGATATTGATCAAGATGGATGTATGGATTCCTTAGAAGACATGGATGATGATGCAGATGGATTCGAAGATTATGACGACCTTTGTCCTCGAAGTCCAGGGAATTCAACATATAATCTAGAAAAAGGATGTTTAGATTCTGATGGGGATACACGTCCAGATATTAGGGATCCTTTTCCTACCGATAATCAAGAATGGAACGACCAGGATCTTGATGGAGTAGGAGATAATGCTGATGCATTCGATCTTGATCCTACTCAGAGCTCTGATCGAGATGGTGATGGACATGGAGACAATCCATTCGGTTCTGATGGAGACCAATTCCCGGATGATCCTACTCGATGGAAAGATTCTGATGGAGATGGAGTTGCAGATGAGGATGATGCATTTCCAAATGAAGATTCTCAACACTCGGATACAGATGGGGATGGATTTGGAGATGATCCTTTGGGAGATAGAGGAGATGAATTCCCAGATGATCCTAATGAATGGGAAGATTCGGATAGAGATGGATTAGGCAACAATGCAGACGATTTCCCATTTGATCCATCACAACAAGTGGATTCAGATAATGATGGATTTGGAGACAATCCCAGAGGAAGTGGAGCGGATAAATTCCCAAATGATTCAACACAATGGTCTGACATTGATGGAGATGGATACGGGGATAATCTGACAGGTTCTAACCCTGATCGATTCCCTACAGATCCTACTCAACATTCGGATAGAGATGGAGATGGATGGGGCGATAACTTAGGTGGAAGATTAGCTGATTTGTTCCCTGATAATCCTACCCAATGGGAAGATGCTGATGGAGATGGACTAGGAGATAATCAATCAGGAACTGACCCCGATCTTCATCTGTTTGATTTTGATAATGATGGATTCATAGATGCCATTGACATCCTTCCAAAATTTGCAAGTCCAGGCGATCTTGACGCTGATGGTTGTATGGATGAAGGATTGAACCCAGATGTATTTCCAGAGGACCCAACAGAATGTTTTGATTTCGATGATGATGGATTAGGAGATAATGAAGACATCGACGATGATGGAGATGGTTGGTCTGATGCAGATGAAATTCGACAAGGGACGAATCATCGAGATGCATCAAGTATGCCTATTGACCCATTCGAAATTGTAATCCCTAGAACAACAGTTGGTCTCGGAGCATGGGATCTAATCGGAATGTTTGGAGGAATTCCCTTGTTCATTTGGATTGCATTTGGATTTGTTACTCGAAACAAAAGAACTGCTAGATTTGAAGAAAGACTGCGAAATGCTACATCACGTGATCAATTAGAAGAAATTGCATTAGATAGTGAATATGCCCTAATGCTTAGACTAATTGGCCCTCATCAAGGAATTAGATTAGAAAGACTAAGAGTAGAACTCGATGATATGTTTGAAGCAAAAAATCAACAACTTTCTTCAATGGAATCTATGCCTGAAAATCAAACCCATTTAGTTGAAGAAGACATGCTAAAATCAAGAGAATTAGATGTTAATAAAGAAGCAACACCTTCCAAAGAGATTGATGCAGATACTTTGTTTGATGGATACGAATGGTTAACTATGGATGGTATTCAATATTACAGGAAACCTGACTCAAATGATGAATGGAAAACCTGGGAAGAATAATACATCATTTGATGGATGATTAGAGACTGGAAATTATGTGCGTACCCTATTGTTATCCATTTTGGTAATAATTTTCCTCGCTCCATTGGTTGCAGCTGATGAGTATCAAGTATATGGGAAAGTGTACACTCAAGACAATATGCCATTAACAAATGAGCCAATTGTTATCCAATGTTCGGGAAATGACGTTTGTGATCTTAATTCAAACTTGCAAACCATTACCGACTATTACGGATTTTACAGCATTACATTGGATGTATTTCCTGAAGACGATGGAGAAAATATATCATTACTAGTAGCAGGACAATTTGCAGAATTAACTATTGATTGGAATTCTTCTTCAAATTCTGATACAAGAAATCAAGAATTCGATATTTACCTTACACAGGACCCAAGAGTCTCCAGTACAATAGGTGGTTTCGCTTGCGGGGGGTGTTGTCTGTTGTTCATTCTATTTTTTGCCGGATTACGATCTCTTAGAAAATTGATGACACAAGAGGGACGAGATGAATTTCTTGGTCGGAAATTAATGCCTATAGCTGACTGTCCTGTTTGTGGACAGAAAATGCCTCGACATTTGATCCTACGTCACTTGATTGTAGATCATGAGATAGAACCATATGAAGCAGGATCTATGGTAGGAAAACAGTTCAACAAGATACATAGTGAAGAATAAATCAAATACGACTAGGTTACAGAGACGTCCAATGAAACGGATGATTCTGATCTTTTTGTTTGGCTTCTTGGTCGCCTCTATCCCATTAGCAGGTTGTACAGGAAATCTATTGGGATGTGGAGCACATTATGAAGAAACGTATGGAGGTTATGACTATATTTTTTCGAATACAGCAATAGATTCTGATAATTCATTGAATATTACAGTAAAACTATTGAACGGAGGAGGAGGATGGATTAAAGATAGTGATGAATTCGAAGAAGGACAGACTATCTGGGTATCTCTAAATATTAAGTTAAGCAATGGGGATGAAATCGAGATAAAACCCAATCATCAAACTTGGGAAGTTAATGGCGATTCTTGGAATCAATCCTATTGGGGGACAAACCTCTATTTCTCCAGTCCACCAGGATTTTGTGACGATGGTTGTAAAGAAGTTCAATTTCATGCAGGTGATGAATTTGGAGCCATTTACTATGATGGAACGTGTGATTCATCTCCATGGATTGAGATATGAAAAGATAATTTCAGGGAAGTGATTTCCCTGAAATTATACTTTTTTGAAGGGATGAAATTTTCCATTCTTTAGGAGTTTTCAACCTTTTTCCCAACTTAGCGAAAAGACGTTGATGATTCTTTCTTGATCTAGGATCAATAGCCATTGATATTGCTAAAGCCCTTTGGCAAACCCTGACATATTCATCGGATAAAATGTTGAGATCTCTTTCTCTCAATCTAGGGACTGTATCGGCTTCCCAGGTACCAGAAGGAAGCATTTCGATAATTTTTCGGAATATTCTTTCTATATTCGGATGCACATCTCCTGCTCCATAAATATGCTCAGCCATCATTTCTAGAGCAAGATGGCGGGCTTCAATATCTTGAAACAATTCGCCAAGAATAAATTCTAAAATATCGTTCTCTCTCAAAGGAATTTCACTACGAAAACGTAGTTCCGATATTGTTTTTCTGATTACCCACATATTCCAAAATGCAAAAACAGGTAAAGAAGCCAATTCTAGAGCACCTCGTGATAAAGTTCTACCAAATACTCTCAACGCAAAACGTCTCCACAACATTTTGATTAAAGTCCTAGAAACTGAGACTTTGGTTTTAAGAAATATCGCTGCAACAAGAATTTTCCATCTTGGAATATCATTCCTTGGATTAATACCAAAAAATATACCTCGATTATTTGGAGTTTGTAGACCAGCATTAACTAAAGCATACATAACTTGTGCATCAGTATCATCATCATTTGTTGACTGTTGATTAATTCTAGCCATTAACCTAGCAGCACGTAAAGAAAGATAATACATAATTACTAATTCTAACATTGTAATTAGAGTTCCGGCCACGATGACTAAAGATAAAATTAATACACGATCCCACCACAAATCCTCTAACAAACGCCCTTCGAATGGTTCAATCATTGCAGTAGCTAATACAATCAATAAGCCGGAAAGAAGTCCGAGAGCTCCTGCTTCTAATACAGCATAAAATTCTACGTTTTTTAGAAATTGTATTCTTTGACTCTCATCTTTTGGCATTTTGAAATTCTCTGAATTATCAAACAGGTAACTCAACGCCATTCGAGGAATTCCTCGTAAACTTGAGAGTAAGGCTGCTGGGGTTGTCACTGGGTCTGAATCTGTGGCTCAATTCATCATTCTTCGGTTGAAATTTGTAGATTTGATTCCGGATGGATAATAAAGTAAGCCCATTGATGAAAAATCAAGGATAATTATGAAAGGACGAAATAGGATCGTTCTTTGGTTAATTTTAATCGCTGCTATTGTCTCAATTTCAAGTGCAGGCGCCGTATTTCAATTGATGATTGACGTAGACCCAATGCTTCGATCTTCATGGAGATTTCAACTAACAGCATTGTTTATGTTTCCTTTATTCATATACCAAACCAAAGAAAGTATGAAAGATTCAGAATTTGTTCAACTGTTGAAAGAAAAAGAAACGATTTACATTATTTTTGGATCAGGTTTGAGTCTTGGGCTTCACATGGGAGCATGGGTTTGGTCCCTTGATAATACCTCATTGACTCATAGCCTTTTATTTGTAACAATTCATCCTTTGATTATTGTTACTGGTGCATTACTTCTCAGATACTTTGTACCTAAGAAACAAATCATAGGTGCGATGGTTGGTTTCGCTGGAGGAAGTATTGCTTTACTTGGTATTTCTTCAGAGAGTGAGGCAACTATTATTGGTGATTTAGCAGCCGTTTTAGGAGCATTTGCTGTTGTTGGTTATTTCTTGGCAGGTAGAAAGTTAAGACAGTGGATGCCTCTATTCACATATATTTTCCCTGTTACTTTGATTGCTGCAATTCAACTAGCATTAATTTCAATTATTCTTGAAGATTCAACATTATCCCTTGTGAACAGTAATCACTCAATTTTTGGATGGATCTCTATTACTTGGTTACCTTATGTCCTTTATCTTGCCCTCTTTCCTGGAATTGTTGGACACGCAGGGATTAGTATGGTGTTACGTTGGTTCCCTCCTATTATTGTCAGCGTAGCCTACCTTTTTGAGCCACTAATAGGTTCCATAATTGGATGGTATTTGGGAACCACAGATATTCCAGAAATATGGACTTGGATTGGAGGCATTATTTTGCTAATTGGAATGGGAATAGTAGTAACAAATAGCAGTGAAGAAAGAGAAATATTGGAGGAACAATGATGGATAAATATGAAAATTCTACTTTTATAATCGCAGCAGTTGTATCTGCAATTGTAGGTTTAATGTTAGCAATGAGTGCTAGAATTGCTGAAGGTCAAGAAATTTTAGTATTAGATACAAATGTTATTGCTCAATATCTTCTAACTTCTGTAACAACTAGTATAGTGGGCCCATCAGTGATTTTCATTCATCGATTACATCTCAAAGATAGAGAAAATAAATTTGGAATATTTTCTATGAATTGGCCAGATTCTAGTGCAAAGCTAACGGAAATAGGTCCCATAAGAGCAAAAATTGCATATTCACTTAGAAATCTAATCGAAGGTATATCGTCAAGAGAAATAGATGCTAAAAGTGAAGTTGTTGCAAATCAAATTGTTCATTGGACAATAAATGAACAAGAAGCAAATATCAGAGATTTCGGAAGAATTCAATTGATTTCAAGAACCCCTGGATTACAAGGTTCAGAAGAATCAAAAGACACGTATCAACTAATCACTGAATTCGCTAAACCAGGTGATGAAATCTATGCTACTGCATTCACCAATACTAGACTCTGGTGGCTACGTCCTCAAACCGGTCAGAAATTCTTTAATTTTAACTTAGATTTAATAGATCAAGGAATCTCAATAAAACGTATTTTTGGAATAAATCATCCTGATTGGCCCCAATACAATCTTGAAGAAGATGAATTAGGTGCCAAAAGAAAATTGATACAACTACATTCTGATATAATGGGTACTGAAACATATACAATAGAGTATGATAGTTTTACGAATTCTAAATTAAGAAGTAGAAACAAGATCGAAATGAGAGATTGTTTACTATTAATTAGAAATGGAATCCCTTGTTTCGGTTTAGAATGGTCAATTGATGTATTTGGTGAGGCAGACAAAGTTTACGTTGTTTTTGGAAATTCACAACTAAAGGCATTGAAAGATAATTTCTTGGCAATGTTAGAATTAGATGAAGAAGATGGAGTAACTCAAATCAAATCAAATGAAAAATTGAACACAAAAATAAAGGAAAAAAGAGATCACGCAATGCGTAGACTGAAACACTTAGAGGATTAAGCGCCGAGAGAGCAGTCAGCACCAGTGAGCAAAAACGCATACGCAAAACCACCAGCGGGTGAGTTTTTTTGCCAGTTTTTAACAGGTTATTCTGATTCCTGAATACTGAATTTCTCGCGTTCAATATTCATACGTTCTGCTAAACGTGCGATTTGAAAACCACTCAGCATTTTGAATAACGATAATCGCTCAATATTTTTCTCTATTATTCTAAGTTCATTTAGAGATGCACCCTGCATTTCAACAAGTAAATTTTCTACACGTTCTGCTCCAGTTCTTCGGCCTACAACGAATAA
>PADI01000054.1 GCA_002702985.1 Methanobacteriota archaeon | reverse complement strand
TGTGGTTATCTGGATCTGGCCATGCACAACCTGGACAATCAAAACCATCGAATCTATTCACAGTCCTCATTGTTCTGAGTGTTTTAGAAACTCCAGTCTCACGAATTCCAATTTTGAATGAATTAGTTACAGCCTTTAATCCGGCAACATTTTTTGGTGGATTTTTAACGACTAATTTTTCTTCCTCTATGGGTGTTGTAGCACGCACAGGGGATCTCGACATGTATGTGAGTCAAGCAATTATTACTTGACGCCATCGGCGTTAATTATTCTATGAGCACCAGTCATGCATGTAAAGCGATGATCCCGTGCAAATACAATTAGAGATAAATCATGAAAAGAAGCTAAATCGATTGCAGCCGTTGTAGCAGAACCTACTGAGATGAGAATTGGAATATTTGAACGAACTGCTTTTTCAACCATCTCATAAGATATTCTACCAGATAGGGAAACTATACCGGATGACATGGGCCATTCTCCAATTATTCTTTGATGTCCTATCAGTTTGTCAAATGCATTATGCCTTCCAACATCTTCCATTATAGATAACATCTCACCATCTAGACCCCATAGTGCTGCAGCATGAGTGCCGCCAGTTGATTCAAACAAATCTTGTCCATTACCAATTTTTTTGATGATTTTTCTAATTATGTCTGCATGAATCTGTGTATTTGGCATTGTACTACAATCTGGAATTGGAACAATCTCTACATTCTCTCTTCCACAAATCCCACATGAAGATGTTGAATTCTGTAATCGTTCAGAATTAGTATGAGATATTGAAACATGGACGCAGTTAGATGAAATATTAATTTCTGGTATTTGTTCGTTAACAAGTAAGTCACCAGATGAAATCAATAGACCAATAATCAGTTCCAAATCTTTTCCAGGAGTTCTCATCAATGTACCATACAATTTCCCATCATCTTTATCCGAAGTGGTTTGTAGAGGTATTTCAACTGCGATCGAATCAACTGTTGGAACAGATTTACCGGTTGAATATTTGATTCCTGGACGCTGGTTGGACTCGTCCATATTATCAGGAAATGTCGTTAAGTCATCAAACCATCCATGAATCGTTGCTGAGATTCATATATGGCCGACTGTACGGGTAACTATGGGCTTAATCGATGGAGACTCATTTGCGTTGCCAATGGCAATTCAAGTTGATGTCGTTGAAGCAACAATTGATGCCTCTGAAAGAGCCATAGAAGCTATGAAAGAAGCAATGGCAAACGACATTGAAACACATATCTTGCTTGTTTCGGTAGAAGCGGGAGGTTGTTCAGGACACATGTATGACATGCAAATTATCAAACGCCCCGAAGATATTTCATCGTTCCAATCATTTGTTTTCGATGGGATCACAGTTATGGTTCATGATAAGGATAGTTCTACGTTAAATGGAATTGTTTTAGATTATAAGGATACATTACTGGGTGGAGGATTCCAAATACAGAATCCTAATGCCGACAAATCTTGCGGTTGTGGACAATCATTTGGTTGATTTTATGGGATCTTACCGCGTACATTCTGCGGATATATCTGTTCTTATTGGACCAGATTCACTCGAAGTCTTACACGCAGTTACTACTCAATCGGTATCTAATCTGTCAGAAAATAAATGTACATTTGCCAGTATCCTGAATTCTAATGGAAGAATGATTGATAGGATATTAATTTGGAATTTGGTTGATCAAATTGCTATAATTCATCTTGACGGCTGTTCAGAATCAACTAGAATATTATTATCGAAATCTGTATCTTGGAAACAAGAAGTCAAAATTATACCTTTAGATTCTGGATTTTCCAGTATTTGGCAATTTGATTCATCAGAAACTGGAGAAATAATGGATATCACAATTGAAGGACAAGTACATTCTTGCTTTATAGACGAATCAACACAAGTCCACCTAGGGCCTAATTATGAAATCGAAAAATTTGCTTCAAAATTAAAAAATAATGGAGCATCTTCATTAGATAATGAAGGATTAAGATTATATCAAATTTTGAATGGATTAATTGATGGGGAAATTGTTAGAAATTACAAACCAATTCCTCTTGAAGTAGCTCTTAGTAATGACATTTCATTCACAAAGGGATGTTACACCGGTCAAGAGATCATTGCTAGAATGGATGCTAGAGGTGCTTTATCTAGAACTCTAGTTACATTTACATCAACTGAGTTAATTGATTTAGGAAATCATAGGGTTATTGGTGGCGGTAAAATGATGGTTTTTGATTCATTAAATAATAATGGAATGAGCTACAATTTAGGCCTGATACATCCTGATATTGCAGATGAAGGTGTTGAATTCGAATTAGATGCTATCAAATGCACCATTCTTACTAAATGGTGATTACAAACTATCGCAATACATTAGAACAAGGTCTTAGAGGGTAAATCATGGAATCAACTGGTCGACGCTCTTCCATCATGCTAGTTTTGCTCATGGTCTTGATGGTTTTTTCCCATTCTGCGGGAGCAACCATTACTCCTGATATCAATTACAATGTAATCGACTCTGCACTTGTTGAATCAATTAATTCTGAAGATAATTTAGAGCATCCAGTAATAGTACAATTTTCTGTAGATCTGAATGCTCAAATTCGGGCATTCCTCATTACAATCGATGTTACATTTGAAGATGAATCTCAATTGTTGAATGGAGGCTTAGCATATATGGATGCAAAACAGATAGCCCATCTTAGTCACCATCCTAATATCCGTTTTCTTGAACTTGATCGACCACTCCAGACATTCTACCTTGATGAACCTATTAGAACACCAGATCATATCATGATGCATGAAACCACACATGTTACTAATGCCACTACTGCATGGAGTAGAGCAATAATTCAGCGCGATGGTTCCGTCAAATTAACAGACACAGGTGCATTTGCAGAATGGGACGGGGATGGAACTACTGCAGTAGATCTTGATACAGGAGTAGACGCCGAACATCCAGATTTTGATTATGCTGGCGCTTGGAATGGAGAGAAAGTGATATATTCTGCCAAACTTGATCCGAATGGTTGGACCGAAACAAAGAATTCAGACACTTCATCAGGTCATGGAACTCACGTTGGTGGAACAATAGCTGGAAATGGTGATGTATCAGGAGGACGCCGCCTCGGTACCGCAAAAGGAGCCCAATTAGTGGCATTAGGTGCAGGAGATTTGGTATCAATATATGGTGGGGTACAAGGTCTAGAGTGGGTGTATGAACACAGTCGTCCAGGTAATAATCCCAACAATATCCGTGTTGTTTCTAATTCATGGGGGACAGATGGAGATTATGCTCCTCAGAATGCAATCACTACTCTTACAGATGCTCTAACATTCGACAATGGAGTTGCTGTGATATTTGCCGCAAGTAATAGTGGAGGATCAGGTTCTGAAGATGATAGTGACTTGAGGACTAATATCTATGCTAATACACCATCTGCTATTTCCATTGCTGCGTTGACACATGATGGTACAGCAGTTACATCATTCAGTAGTCGAGGATGGATGAGTCAACAACATACTTGGCCAGATCTTGGGGCACCAGGCAGAGATATTTGGGCTACTGCGCCTAGAAGGACCGCTATTGATGCATCTACTAGAACACAAGGTGACCTATACTACATGGCAATTAGCGGAACTAGTATGGCTACCCCACACATTGGAGGGATTGCCACACTACTCATTGACGCGGCTCCATCATTGGGTGTAGCTGACTACCATCGTGAAGATCACGATGAAGGTATTAGTTTAGTAACTGGATCAGAACCTCAAGGATTGCAGATTGAAGGGTGGAATACTGCTAATGAAACTAGAATTCATGAGGTTGAACTTGTGATGGAATTAACTTCGAAGTATATTCCAAATAGTTGTGAAGATGGTAATGATGAAGATTCGTGTGATGATATCCCTCAAAATGAATCTTGTTACGTTTCTCTGACCGGTAAATGTCATGATTGGCGTGTTGGTCATGGCTTGGTAGATGTAGATCAGGCATTAGCATTAGCAAGAACTCTCGAATTGATGAGGGATACAGATGGAGATGGATTTGTTGATGATACTCGTCCGACAGTTTGGGACGCATATGAACAATATCAGAGCATATTGAAAACAGTAGAAATACCATTGTCTACAGACAGATTAGTTCACACATGGAAAGGCGAATGGAGTCATTTCAATAATGGCCCCTCTGGAACGTTTGGAACATATTCTACCGATGACCGCCATTACACCTACATTCCAAATGGAACTACTCGTATGGACGTTGTTTTTGAAGTGGTTCAAAGAACATTGGAGAACGGAGATATTGGACAACATAGTCTGACAATTGACGTTGGTGAGAACGGAGAAAATGATGCTGGAACAGGGATTCGAAATGGTGATGTTGTGAGTTATTCATTAGATATTGATGAATCTCAATGGAATCAATTTGCTGAGTTTGATGTAATTGGGAATGGGATTACTCTATTGCCTATTACTTCAATAGATGATGAATTTTATGAGCCATTATTTGCATATACGGTTTCTGCTGCATTGATAATTGATATTTCGTCTCCTGTTGTTGTTGAAGTTGTACAACGCCCAGATGGGTACACTGATTTAGATCCGTCAACACCTTCTGAAATGTACGATCAATCATATTCTGGAAATTTACTAATGTTAAGGGGCGTATATGACGAATCCGAGATATCAATGTATGAAGAGAATATTTTCTCGCAAACAGAATCATCTGTTCTTCTATACGTTCTAATAACAATCCTAGTATTATTCACATCTGGTGCTACTGCATTATTTGTTGCAAGATATTCTAATTCAGAAGATGAAGAGTATGAGTATATTGACAGTGATGACTTGGAAGCAGAAGGAGCAGCATTAGAAGCAGATCTTGTATCAGTAGGAGCATTAAGTGCCAGTGATGATTAGAGTTCAGGAATTTCTGGTCTATTGATTACAGACATAGCAGTAGGAGCAGATGCAATCTCATCAAAACTAAGATCGTCTTCTATTGTATCTTCTATCTCCGCTAGTTTTCCTAGACTAACTAATGACATTTCACCGCCTTTACGAATATATGCATATAATTCAGGATCATTTCGTTCAATTACAGCATTAACAAATTCAGAACCAACATAATCTCCACGTCTTCTATTGTATGCGAATTCAATAAGCAGTCCAATTATTGCAGCACTATATAAGACTGCAAGCACTGAAAGTGAAAATTGTACTGGGGAGTCAAAAGGTGTAAATTCTGGAGTTCTGATTACCATGAACATTTGACGAATTACAAGTGCAATCAGTCCAACTCCAACGATTGGACGAATTTTTTCTTGAACAAATGATTCCAATGTAATCATTCTACGTTCTGCAGTGGCTGCAAATACTAGGGGGCCACTGACAGCTGCAGTTAGAACGGAAGTAAAAGATGCTAAAATAACATAAATTAAAACTGTACAAAATATAATCCAATGAAATTGTAAGGGAAGATACAAAGCAACAAGGTATGCAAATAATCCTAATAAAACAGGAGTTGGTAGTCTATGGACAGAAACTAAAACGGGGTCTAATCGAGTACTTCCTTCGTAAGGGGGGCGAACTCCTATTACCTGCCAATCAGTAATATTGGTTACAGTATGAAGTATAAACATCAATGCTTTTAATCGAATTAATACAAATTCAAAAAGAGAAATAACTGGATAAATGATTAATCCTACTGGAAATGCAATAAATGATATCGCAGGAGATAATATTGCAGCAGGAACTAACATGAAATGGGCAATGTTTAGGGGAAATAACATTGCAGTTTCAATTCTTGATTGTCTATCCTTATCGATTTGATTTAGTCTCGCTTCTTCATCTAATGCTGCACGATACTTTCTGAGTGTAGATCCTGAATTTAACACTCGCCTTACTGCTTCTCTATATCGGGAATGAGATGCTTTACTACCTAGCCAGGATTTAAAGAGTGAACTGACTGGAACTGCGGCAACTAATGGCAACGCCAAAAGACCCAGAGACCACAGTAACGCCGCAGTATCCATGGGAGTAGGCAACTATTCTGCAATATGATTATGGCGGAAGGCGACGATGGAAGATATATCAATTGGGCCAAAATTATGCGAATCGGTAGATGCAGTTGGATCAGGGTTATCTCCTTCGACTACACACATATTGTCATTAATATTGACAACCCTTTTTACTAACAATATTTGAGTATTAAATGGATTAGGGAATACAATAACATCCCCCACATCAATAGGTTCTCCGTGGTATTTGTGAAAATTAATTACCTCACCATCAATAAAATTAGGCCACATACTGTCGCCAGATATTTTCACTGGTAAAGTTTGCATTGACTCAACTAGCTCGTATCCAAGGAACTTCTCTTCCTTTAACGCCCCAAAATAAATGATGAATTTCTTCAATAGCATCCATTAATTCTTGAGCATGTGTGGCAGATACTTCCACCTTGCAAGCACTACACAATTTTGCAGCCATCCAAAAAGTATTATGCAAATCAGGATGATTTTCTAGGTGTTGCGGCTTGAAAAAATCTGTCCACAAAACAAGTAATTCATCCTTACATTTTTGTGCTTCTTCTTCCTTGATTGCTGCATAACGGCTCATTGTATTGATATATGCTGCAGATCCGCAATCACTACCATGATTTTCAGCAAGTGTGATCATCTTATTTGTCATTGACTGAACCGCTTCTCCAGCAATTCTAGCGCTAGCTGGGTCGTATACCCCACAAGGTCCATCGCAATGTGCGTTCGCTTCAATCAAGAACTGTTTATGTGCGTCCATAAAACTCCCAGAACAATCATGTTCATGAATTCTTTGAATATATTTCTAAATCTAATTAATAAAAAGAGTATGTTGAAGGAGTGTATAGTCAACCGATAATCATGGCTAGAATTGCAATTACTGATGGTCTCTCTAAATCAGCAGTAGAATTACTAATAGATGCAGGACATGAAGTAGACTTAGAACCTGAAAAATTAGATGGATTCGATGCCGTAGTCATACGTTCTGCAACGAAACTAACAAAGGATGTGATCGAATCAGCACCTTCACTTCGTTTAATCGGTAGAGCAGGTGTGGGTGTTGATAATATCGATATATCAGCGGCTACCACTGCAGGAATTTTAGTTTGTAATACTCCAAGCGCATCTACACAATCAGTAGTTGAGTTAACTATTGGTCATTTACTTGCATCTATTCGATATATACCAACTGCTGACAGAGATTTACGTAATGGAGAATGGACGAAAAAGAAACTTAGAGGGTCAGAATTATTCGGTAAACGAATAGGTTTCATTGGTTTTGGACGTATTGCCCAAGGAGTAGGAAGAGTCGCCAAGATTTTCGGAATGGAATTACATGCTTACGATCCGTATTTACCATCCGAAGTAGCATTGGAACTAAATTGCACTTTACATGACGACGTAAATGAAATTTTCAAATCATGTACACATGTTGCAGTTCATTGTAATTTAACTAAAGAGACACATCATTTGGTTAATTCTCATACCTTATCACTAATGCCAGGTATTGGTGCAGATGGTATCAAATGTGGTAATCATTTAGTTTCGTGTGCTCGAGGAGGAATAGTTAACGAAGATGATGCACTTTTGGCACTCGAAGATGGTACTCTCAGTTCTTGTGCATTAGATGTTTTTGAAAATGAACCTCAAACTCAGCACCCGATTCTAAATCACCCAAATTTTCATGGGACTCCTCATATTGGTGCAGCGACTCACGAAGCTCAGCATCGTATAGGTGTAGAAATGGCTCATTTATTGATCACATACTTTGACGGTAATACTCCTAAATCAGTAGTCAATCGAGATGTACTCGGTTAATCACTCAATTTTATGCATTGATGTAAGAATCTGACTAAATTCAGAAATGGTTTCTGGTATAGTAATTCCAGTAATCGGAGCAGCTAAACTAGTACCTGCATCGGCCTTTGCTTTCCATACCATTGCATTAAAAGAAATGATTTCATTCGTAATACTAGAATCTTTATTGAACTCTATTTCGATTGGTTGAGGATGTGCTCTAATATCAACGGCAGAGGTACTGTATATTGTTGTAGTAATATGGTGTGTAAATAAAGGACATACAGGTGAAAATACAGTCATTAAATCTCTAAATATTCTATGAATTGTCCACGCTGCGGATTGGTCGCCATCATATAATCGCTTTTTTACCATCTCAAGATAATGACTTGCCAATATACCCGTTCCAAAGGTTTTGATAGACTGGGTAGCATTGTAGATGTCAATATTTTCCCATGAATCTTTTACATTAGTTAGCATAATACCAAATTCATTCAATATCCATTTGTCTTCTATATTTAGATTATCAGGGATATTAGAAAGATCATTTGGAACATCAAATTGAGAAGCGAATCGTGCTACGTTGAATAATTTTGATAATACGCCAAAATATCTTGACTCTATTTCTTCAGGATTGATATGAAAATCATCTCCTACTTGGGCATCACATGCCTTCCATAATCTAAAGCATTCAGAACCAATTTTTTTGGCAGTAAGATGTACTTGCTTCCCTTCAGGACCTTTAACTTTCCAAGAACCTGTACGGCCACCTGCGCCACATTCTAGAACAGAATCAGCATCAATACCGTTTCCTAATGATTTAGACATCTTTCTTCCCCAAGGATCCATTCCTAATCCGTCAATCCAAACATGTTGGAATCCTGGTTTATCTAGTAAAAGTGTAGATTTTAACAACGTATAGTAAAGCCATGTTCTAACTATTTCTTTACCTTGAGGCCTCAGTCCAGTAGGAAATGCATTTTCAAAAACATCTGGCTCATTCAGATATCCAGATACAAATAGGTTAGAATTTGATGAGTCCATCCATGTGTCGAATACCTTTTCTTCTCCTCTCAAATTACCTAATTCAGATTTCATTTCTTCGAATGAACCAAGAACTTGTCGAGTATTTCTTTCAATCACCATGCTTCCTACTGGAGGTTCATGATCCCAAGGTCGAACGTATGTACCTGAAGGTGGAACTATGATTTTAGTTTCCGTAGAATCATACCATATTGGGATTTCAGTGTGATACCATCTTCTTCTGGAAATTGGCCAATCAATAGTAATATTCTGCATCCAATCAATAAGGAACTGACGATTACGTGGAGGATGAAAAGTAATTTGTTCAGATAATTCAGATACTCTATCAAGAACATCAGTTTGCTTAACATACCATTCTTTTAGTAAAATGATTTCAATAGGATTTTTTCCACGTTCTGATACAGGTACATCCTGCATTTTTGTTTCAATAGAGTGGATTAGATTAGCAGAATCTAGAGTAGAAATTACATGTTCTCTAGCCTCTAAAACAGACATCCCTTGCAAAGGTCCAGCAATAGAGGTCATATTTCCTTGAAGGTCAATAGCCTGAAATGGTGTAAGCCCTAATTCTCGGAAAACAGCAACGTCGTTTTGATCTCCAAATGAACATACCATTAAGATTCCAGATCCAAATTCACTTTTAACAGATGGATGAGTAGCAATTTCGACAAAATTATCACGTCCACTAACTGAGACTGGCAACTTAACTTTCTTACCAATCAAATGTGAGTATCTTGAATCATCAGGGTGCACAACTACTATCCCACAAGCACAAATTAACTCAGGTCTAGTAGTAGAGATGATGATTTCTTCGCCATCTTCTGTAGTCCACTTTACATCAACTAGTTGTGTTTGTCGACTCATTCTTTCAACTTCAGCATCAGCAATCGTGGTGCCTTCTACAGGGTCATACAGATTAGGTCTTAGATCTTCTATAATATGCCCTTTCTTGAATAATTCAATGAAGATTGATTGGGTTACTGCTCGATAATTAGGGGCATCAGTCAGATATTCACGCTCAAAATCACACGATAGTCCAACTCGTTTAGCAGTATTTCTCATTGCTTGAGTATATTCTTCAATAGTTTCTTCACATAAATCAAGAAATTCTTGCCTACCGTATGTTTTCATTTTTCTACCAGTATTTTTTTCAACAGTAAATTCAATGTTGATTCCATTTCTATCTACTCCCCATGGGAAATATACTTCTTTACCAAGTAATCTTTGACTCCTTGCAATAACATCAATCATTGAATATTGAGCTACTGCACCAATATGCCATGTACCACTTGGGTATGGAGGGGGGGTATCGATTACGAAAATCTCTTTGCCAGATTTAGGATTAAAAGAGTACCTTAGATTGTCATCTTGATAATGATTTTCTTGAATTTTCTTTTCAAGATCGATTGACCAACGTTTCTCTTCGATACGGGGCCGACCCATGTCATCACCGTATATCGGTGAAAGGTTACATTCTTGACAATTGCGAAATAATCGACTAAGAATATCCCAGTCAAGCGCAGTGTTCAAACGCCTTTTAGCAGTGTAAGGGCTGGTGGAGTTAGTGTCAGGGCAGGAAGATGCAACCAATTCTGCTGATTTATCAGATGAATCTGACAAATTAAGTGTTACAGATTCTATAAAAAATAGATTTGAAACATTCGATAGAGTAGCTACCATTGATGCGGTAATTGCAGCTCCAGGAAAATTAAAGAGAGAATTAAGTTCTATGTCAGCAACTAGTATTCTTACTAGATTTCCACTGATCACTGTGTTGGGATGTGTATTACTAACATTCGTTGTTGGACTAGAATCAGGAATGAACGACTGTAGGAGAGGGTGGTCAAGTACTGATGATAATGTGGAAGGAGAACAATGGTATGGTGCTGGCTGTTCTCAAGATCCTTCACTAAACGTTAACGGAGATTTGGAAGTTTATTTGCCCGAAGATAGCCCCATCACTGGCGATATTGCTAGGGTTCAAAATAATTGGACAACAAATGTGATGGTAATATATGTGGAATCAGAGATGACTAATGTTACAAACTATACAATACTCAAACAAATGGATGAAGTCGAAAGACGTTTGAATGTTCATCCGGAAGATAGTGGAGAAGAAGATAACGTAATTGCAATTTTGTCAATATCTACTGTTATCAAAGAAGTTAACAGCAGTGTAGTTCGTGTTTCTAAAGCATTCTTTAGTGGGTTGGCCACTGCTACAGGAAATGAAGATTTAAGTGAAGATTTTAACGAATCAATAGACGACAATGAAGACATTTTAGGTAATTATGCAATTCCTGAAAATCAAAATACAATTGATAGAATAGTCGGTGAATTACCTGAAAACGCTCAATCTAAATTGGTTAATTCAGTAGATTTTGATGCTAATAATAATGGGACAATTGAAGAAGCTGAGGAGGCAAAGTTCTGGAATAGAGCAGTAATTATTGTATTTATTAGCCAGAATTTAGACAAAGATGGAGATGGTATTGATGACTATCCAATTGGTCAACTAATCGCGAATACACAAGCAGACATTGATCGCTTAGGAATTGAGAATGATTGGGAAAACCTTAGCCTTGATATGACATTAACAGGTCCTGTTCCTATTACAAACTCAGTCACAGAATATTCATTCAAATTATTCTGGCAAATTTTCCCATATGGAATTGTTGCTGTAGCTCTTGTACTATTTTTATTCCATTGTGACATATTTCAAACAGGTAGAATTCGACCAATACAAGGATTCAAGGTTGTTGTAATTTCAGGTCTACCAACTTTATGCTCTGTGTGGATTACATTAGGATTAATCGGTTGGAGTGATGCCGAAGTGACTATGACAGTAATTATTGTAGGACCAATAGTTCTTGCATTAGGTGTTTCATACGGGTTACATATAACAAATCGATATGCCGAATCATCAGGAACACCCCAGGATAAAATGGCCGAAGCGTTACAATCAACCGGTCGTGCTGTATTTTTATCAGCAGTAACCACAATTATTGGATTTTTATCTTTAGTATCAACACCGATGGCTCCAATTCAAACAGTAGGATATGGTCTATCATTAGGAATTGTAGTTGTTTACATTATGACAATGCTAATGGTACCAAATTTGGCAATATTATTAGATTTGAATAAACCTAGCCATCCTCCTCTTGGAATGTTTAAAACTGCCGTAAATGGTCCCGTAAATTATGCTAAAATTGCACTTTCATTATTCTTGGTACTAATGCTAGTATCTGCGATGTATAATCGAACAAATGTCGAAGAAAATATAGAGTTACTTGAAATGGCTCCCGACGATGAAAGTTGTAATGAAAGTAATCCCGAATGTCCGTTTGAAGATTATGCTGCCGTAAGGAAAATGAAACAATATTCTGATGAATTTAATGCAGGACAGGCTGGTTTTATTTTAGTTGAAGGAGACATAAGTGCGACACCTAGTTTTGCCATAGATGCAGATGATCCATTTGAGAATCTACAAGGAATTGATCAATTAGAAGCTGATGTTAATCTTGTGAATAAAACTACGGCGGTCAGTGTGGTGTTTCTAATGAAATCAATTTCCGTGTCTGTTAATGCTAGTGGATATGAATTACTAGAAAATATTCCGGATGCTGCTCCTCAACCTGTTAAGGATGTTGCAGAATTGGTTTTTGGCCGAGAAGCAGCTGAAGATGCAACTTTTTGGGAAGCATTACAATTGTTAGATGCTCAAGAGGATAATGGAGGCTTGCAAGCACAAAATTTCCTTCTTTATGTATTCTATGAATCATTGACTGTGGAGACAAGAGAGTTGTTTATTTCATCAGACTATGAAAGGTCTCTGGTGTATGTGGATATGCCCTTCATGGATGTTAAATCAACAGAGCAAGCAGTTGATGAAGTCAATCGATTTTCTGCGCAGGATCGTAAAGGAGATATTACTGCATATGATCTAAGTGGCGTAGCATCTGTTACAATTGCCGTAAATGCAGAAATTGTTGATTCTCAATGGACTTCCTTACTGTTTGCATTGTTATTTACATTATTGACACTTGGATTTGTTTTTAGAGATGGATATTATGCATTCTTAACAACCCTTCCAGTTGTTTTTACTGTTGCAATGCAATGGATGGTAATGGATATAATGGATGTTGAATTATCCTTGGTTACAGTAATGATTGGTTCTATTCTGGTTGGAGTAGGAGTAGATTTCTCCATACATATTGCAAATAGAGTTAGAGAGTTGGGTGGAGATTTAGATGCTATCAGAGTGGCCGCATCTTCTACAGGTATGTCACTCGTTGAAGCTGCTTGTTGTACGTTAGCTGGTTTAGCATGCGCATTATTAATTCCAATTCCAGCAATTAAGCCTTTTATTTTTACAATCATGATTTTACTTGTATTCGCTGCAATTAGTGCATTACTATTACTTCCTGCGATTTATGCATTAATGGTTAAGTTAGACTATGGATTGACAGGAGGATCTACAGCAATGACTCGAAAAATCGGATTAAGTAATAGTAATTCAAAAAATTCAGGAGTAATAGATGCTCTACTACCTGGTGAAGATGCTTGGTGATTATATGCAACATTTTCAAACATTAAACCCCTGCAGGTGAATATATGGTCGCGTATTGGTTGATGAAGTCTGAACTTGATGTATATCCTTGGAGTCAATTGGTTGAAGATGAATGGACTCATTGGGATGGTGTTCGTAACTATCAAGCTAGAAATATGATGAGAGATGAATTAAAAGAAGGAGATTATGTATTGTTTTATCATTCTAATTGTAAGCCCCCTCACATAGCAGGGGTTGCAATTGTTAGTCGTGAAGGATACCCTGATTTTACTTCATGGGATTCTCATTCAAAGTACTTTGATTCGAAGTCCACTACTGAAAATCCACGTTGGTTTATGGTTGATATTGAGCCTGTATTAACATTTGATAAAACTGTATCTTTGCCTGAATTAAGAGATGCACCTGAATTAGAAGACATGGCACTATTACGACGTGGTCAACGTCTTTCTGTTCAGAAAGTTGAATTGCAACATTTTGAATTTATAATTGGAATGGCTGGCCACAATATGGAGGATCTATCTTGATTCCATCTTCGAGTCGAGCCAAATCAATAGAATATGCAATACGTGATGTCGTTGTTCCGGCAATGGAACTTGAAGAGAAAGGACATAAAATATTGAAATTGAATATTGGGGACCCTATAGCGTATCCTGGTTTATCTACACCTAAGCATATGGTAGATGCATATGTGCAATCGTTGAGAGCAGGTCAAAATGGATATTCTGGTTCATATGGTATCCAAGAGTTGCGTAACGCTATATCAATTGATGAAATATCTAAAGGATGGAATTGTCACCCTAACGATGTATATGTCACTCATGGAGTAACAGAGGCATTACAGATAATTTTCTCTGCTGTACTCTCAGAAGGAGATCGCATACTTGCACCAGGGCCTCATTATCCTCCTTACATGGCTTATCCTCAGATGTCAGGAGCAATTACTGAAGAGTACATGCTTGATCCAGATGATTCATGGAGGGTTAGAATTGATGATATTCGTAATCGAATGAGTGATGATGTACGAATGTTAGTACTCATAAATCCAAACAATCCTACTGGAAATGTAATGACTGCTGAAGAAATAGATCAAGTAATATCCATTGTTAATGAATATCCTAATTGTATGATTATAGCAGATGAGATTTATGATGGTCTTGATTTTACCGGGCACCAAGTTTCAATCGCATCTAGGTCCTCATCAGTACCAGTAATCACATTGAATGGAGTGTCAAAAGTATACTATGCTCCTGGTTGGAGAATTGGATATATGGCTTTACATGATCCAACGAACTGTCTAGTCGATGTTAAAGATGCGATTGAAAGATTGTTAAGATCTCGATTATGTGCCTCTACCCCTGCTCAGATGGGATATTTAGCAGGTCTCAATAACGATAGAGGTTGGATGAATGAACATAGACGCATAGTAGCAGAAAGGAGAGAAATTGCACTTACGAGAATCCAATCAATAGATGGATTAGAAGTTGAACCTACAGGAGGTGCATTTTACATGTTTGTCAGAATTACTCATCCTAGATGGAAGAATGATGATAAACAGTTTGTTTTATCTTTACTGCAAGAAGAAAAAGTATTGTTAGTACATGGATCTGGTTTCAGTAAGGAACTTGGTTCTGGACATATTCGACTTGTACACTTAGCTGATCCAGATACTCTAAACGAGGCATTCGATCGGATTGAAAGATTCCTAAAAAATACATGATGCGGGGAATCGATTAATTGGTGAATACCCCGCCGTATAATTATGAGGCCAGTAATAACAGTGCTGACCTTGGTGGGATTAACATTCTTGTCAACAATAGTTAGTGCTGATGAAGTCGTCATTATCGGCACTAGTGGCCTTAATCTTGATCTGATGTTACCAATTATTGTAGGTATAATTACTAGTCTTTTACTTTGGAGATTTTTACTTCCTAGTTCATTATCCAATTTACAGGTTGCATTTGAGATAGATGATGGATTTTACGAGGTACATCGGTTAACCAAAAATCGTTCAGATGCTTTGAAAATCATTAAACCAAGACCTGTATTAATTGGTGTTTTACTATATTTGATGGCAATGGCTGGAATTCTAATAATTGTTACAGATGTGGTCGACGATTCTTTAATCTGGAATCGTGGACCCACATATTACCAACCTGTATTGGTAATAACTGGATTATTATTGGCCCTTCCAATCGTATTATCTCCATTTATTTCTCTCTACGCACAAATTTCAAGAAAAAGTGCTGCAGATTCAATAGTAACCCTAAGGGAATGGTTTCTTAATGTACTAAGTGTAGGTATAGTAATCACTGTATTAATAATCCCAGTAGCATATCTTGGATTATCAGAATACAACTCAGTTGAAGATGAGACCGTTGATTCAATGAGAGATGAATGGTCAGGCCCGGGTGAGTTCAATTATGATTCTTCTATGAATTCATTTGTCTGTATAGATACAAGAGGGATTCATTCACCACTTCTTGTTATCGATGTTCTCGATGAAGAGTCATGTAATTCTCAATCTCAACTAATTACTGATCCTGTAACTCAAGAAGTTGAAGACGAAAGGTATGGTAGTTGGGTATCTAATTCTGATAGAATTGAAATTAATAGAGTTTTGATTATGATAGAATGGATTTCATTGGGCCTTTTGGTTTTCATGTTACCGACAATAGTTGCATATGGGCGAATAATGGGCGCATCTTGGAATATGTTAGTTCGCAATAAGTACCGTACAATTCGTGGTAATCCAACTCCAATAGATCCTGATAAACCATCAATAATTAAGAGAATCAATTCTACAATTTTAGTAATTTTCTTGGGTACGATGCCACTTGCAGCAGTAAATGGAATAATTACACTAGCATGGACACGTTTAGAGAATCCTGACAACCTACGTTTTATTCTTGATTTAGGGGGAATAATCGGAAACAGTTTACTCGTGTTTGTAGAAGGTAATGAATTTCTAAGTAGGTTAGTCGATTTGAAAAGTCTTTCATTGGTATTAGCAGGATATTTGATGCTTAATGTATCTGTAGTTGGATTGGCATTAATTTTTGAAATGATACGAAACCTGTTCCTCGGAGGACAAGTAATTGGAGGAATAGGAGGGGTAGTACTTGGACAGCCTCGAGAAATCAGGGCCGAAAGTATTGTTCAATCAAGAATAATTGCATTCGGATTAGCTGGATTCGCTGGATACTCTGTATTGTTACTAATTATGCAAGTCTACAAAGAGTGGGCTGAATTAATGCCCTATGCTAATTCATCACAATTCTTGACATCTTCACAAGTCGAGTTAATGTTACTCCAAGAAACATGGAATTTCATTGCAGTTGGCCAAGGTGTTTTCATATTGACTTGGCTATTATCTATCGGAAGATGGAATACAGTTGGCACTACTAAATTTGATCTCGCTCCCGATGAACGAAGAAGTGGTGCTGCACGTACTGTAAGTGGAAATTGGATTCGCGATTATGTTTTGAGAGCAGCAATAGATGATGATATTGCTACGCTAAGAAGATTCCAAACTGATTCTATATCTGCAGATGAGAGTTTATTGAGATTAGAAAGAACTCGTGCTAGAATGTTCGAATATGCAATGCGTGGATTATGGCCCAATGCAATTGAGACTGCTAAAACAGTGTTGGCACAACAAGGAGGCGAAGATGATGAGGCTAGGATGATTATTGCCGTTGGACACATAGCATCCAGACGATTAGATGCGGCTAAAGTAACATTGAAAGGACTAATTATGGATGATAATGATGAAGAGCCAGAGTTAGTTGAGTTTGTATCTGAATGGTTAGATCCATGGGCAGATAGAGTTACAGATGACGATTTGTATGATTGGGAGAATGAAGCAACAATAGACCATATTAAGGAATTACAATCTAAATTAGAGTCATGGGATCCAATTAGTGAAATTGGACATGTACATCGGAATAGACTTGCCCATATTGCATTAATATCATCTGTTGCTCAGATGCGTGCTCAACGAAGATCTGATGAAGCACTAGAATTAGCAGTTGGATTAGTAAGAAGGTATCCAAATAGCGTAAGAGCTAGGATAGCATCAGCATTATGCTGTTTAGATATTGGAGAATGGCATGACGCCTTGGAAATATTTAGAGATCTTCAACAAGTCTCACCAGAGGATCCTCGAGTTATGGCATTATCCTCAATACTAGGACTCAAAGCAGATGTTAAAGAATTTGAAGTTGCATTAGCTGTAGGTTCAGTTGCTGATAAGAAGCCATGGTTAGATCAAGCACCTGCTAACGCTTACGTTGGATTAGCAGTTAAGGGTGGGATGGATGAGGCACTTAACGCAAATGCGATGGCAGTTGCTCACGAAGCAGTAGAGAAAATGGTGCCCCCTCATATTAGTATATCATTTGCTCAGCTCGCAATAAGATGGTTCATCTTGCCATTAGTATGGTTAAGTATTGGTGCAGTCATATTGTTAGAATCTGGAAACAGTCAATATGCAGGCTTTGTATCATTAATATTGTTGCTAAGCCATGGTGCAGTAGTTCGTTTCAAAAATCAAGCAGGAAGAGAAGTCAAACATCGTAATCAACCATTGATGGTAATGATGGCTAATAGATTCAGGAAAAATCAGATTGTGGGCGATCCTAGTCGTGCTCCTATCGGTAATCATTTGTTAATGAGTGGAATTTTAGTCGAGGTCGGAGGGATAATTTTCGATGTTGGACTGCCATTATGGTTAATTGATAGAAATAGACCAATGAGGGAACGTGCTTGGAAATCATTCATGATTGAACGTATGAAATCTCTTAGAGATAGTGATTTGCCACGTACTCAACCCTTACCGAACCGATGGTGGTTAAGACGACCTAAACCATTCAATTCTGATCTCCCTGCTATGGAACGATTGGTTGGTTCTGTACATTATCGCCCAATGCATAGAACCGAAGCCCCATCACAAAAACCGAATGTCAAAGGTCCTCCAAAAATGACAAAAAAATCACCGGGAGACTTGAACGTTAAATTTAGGCGAGGATCTGTCACGGAAAGATAACATGCCAATAGTCAATAAATCTGATATTGCTGAATATGATGTTCATCCAATTGTACATAGAATGCATCATTCAAATTCAACTGGAATTATACACGATGAAATTGGTAATGTAATACTAATCAAAAATGAGTGGTTACATCATTTTATTGAACAATTAGAATCACTAGTTAATTCAACATTAGCTAGACGTTTAGCACATTCGTCGTTAACTTATTGGAGTAAAATTGACTACTCTAAATGGACTCCTAGACCAGGCGTATTTCGAAAGCCTGGTGTTAAACAAATGACTCAATCATTCGAGAAATGGGCACACCACCGTACTCTTATTGGAAGAGGAATTGTTACGCCTATCAACTGGCCTTATTCATTCCACATTGAAAGACCGTTGATGGTTTCGTTAGAAGTTGGCGAGGTATGTTCATATTTACAATATTTACTTGGTAAATCATTGAGATATCAATGGAGAGATGATGGCGGATCAAATGCATCAATTACATTTGAAGAAATTAATTTTCCAATTAATCAGGAGAAACAACATTCGATTGAAGATGGGTATCCTTCTGATTTAACATTAAATATCGATAATGGAATTTCATGGCCTACAAGAGATGGAATACCAATTAGTGTGATTCCAACAAAAATATTTTTTGAATTTTATAACACATTGAAAGAACTTCCAAGCCCAAAAATAGATGATCCTTTAATCGAGACTAATGAGTTAGTTAATGAAACCGATCATATTGTTTGTATGGCATCTGTCAATGCCTGTTCAAGTGAAGATCAGAGATATCTGATAGATGATTATGATCAACTAAAAAGTTGGTTTATCAATAGAGTTGAATCTAACGGGTACGGTAAATTAAATTCGGCCACAGATTTTGACTCTGATCTGTCAATTAGTTTCGAAGCGTATGTTCCATGGCCTATTGTTACGGGCATAATTCTTGACGCATGGCAAAGAAATAACGGCATGCTGGGGATGATTTGTCTGAAATCTATCGAAGGAAATAATATTCAAATTTCAATCAAATCCAGAAGAGAAATTGCTTAAAAATTATAATTTCGCTTTGATCATGTTCCGTGAAACCTTTTATCCCCACTCATGGTGCGTAAGATGCCCCATATGAGGGCATGGTGATTATATGCCACTCGATCATAATCAATGGGCTGTCGTAGCGATTGTATCAACACTGTGTTTAGCAGGTGCATATACTGTCGTAGATTCTGGAATATCGACCACTGAAGTAGGTGGTTATGAACCTGCTAGTAACGACTTAATTTTCGATGAAGAATCAACTTTCGAAAAAGGAACTGATGAAGATGAAGATGGAATCTCTGATAGAATGGAAGAAACGTTGTATGGTACTGATTGGAGAAACCCCGATACCGATGGTGATGGATTATCAGATGGATGGGAAATTGCAAATGGATTAGATCCATTAGACGATGGAACAGCATCTAATGATGAGATTACTGGAGGTAGTCCTGATGCTCCCGATGATGATGACCAAGAACAAAATGAAACATTTCCTGACCCTAACAATGGCCCTGATGGTGATCCTGATAGAGATGGATTAACTAACAGAGAGGAAGCTGAAATAGGTACAAATCCTAACCTGAAGGATACAGATGGTGACGGATTGAATGACAAGTGGGAAAGTCAGTATACTTACGAAGAGGTAACTCCAACAGGTACACTAAGAATGTTTGATCCATTAGATGGAAACTGGGATTGTTCATTACTACTTCCTGACGTAATAGCCTCTGTTAAGGCATCAGTCGGAGAAGATGAATGGAACAATAACCTAACTGTAATTGGTAGAAATTCGTGTGATGCAGTATTAGATTTAGATGCAGATACATTGAATAATTATATTGAAGAGAGATATAGTACAAATCCTCTAGAAAGTGATAGCGATAATGATCTAATTTCTGATNAGGTTGAGGTTACTTTTGGTTCTCTAACTCTAGANAATCATTGTGGNGTTAGACAGAATCCAGCNCTTGTAGGAATGCTGGGTCCTTTCTCATCAAATTTNCAAAATGCTGNAGATGTNTCTTGGTTTTCAGAAGATATGGATGGTGATGGTCGACTAAATGGACCTAGTGANTGGGATACTGATGGAGATGGAATGCCCGATGGTTTCGAGTATTGCTTTAACGATTTACTCAATCCTTCAAATGCTTCAGATTCATTCCCTGATGGTGATGATGATGGATTGAGTAATTTAGCAGAGTATGAAGTTGCTATAAATTGGGGCCCAGAGAACTTTACAGATCCATCCGATCCTGATACAGACAATGACGGAATGCCGGATGGATGGGAATTTTCATCTGGGCTTCATCCTAAATTTGATGATTCTGTAGAAGATCCAGATATGGACGGATACGATGTTGATGGAGATGGAGCTGTACGTTTTGATCAATTAGTAGGTACAGCAGAGGTTGAATCAATAATGGTCGAACTTGGACAATTTGTTACTGTAAATACAACGGTTGCCTGGGCAAAAATTGTTGAAAATAGTCAGTATGTGAATGTTCCACTCAAAGCTCCTGTCACTGGATATGTATATTCTATTCCTGCTCAAAAGTTGTATGATGGCATTGACGATATGGGAACAGATGATACCTCTGATGATATTTCGATTGAGAATGAAGTTAAGTCAAGATCTTATGTATGGATGACAATCGTTGAAGAGTCTGAAAAATATACGAATCTTGATGAGTATCAATCTAAGTTCAATGATGAGGGGGTCGCAATTGGCCGATCCACCGACCCACTTATTGCGGATACCGATTATGATGGTTTAATCGATGGAATTGAAGTAATTGGTTGGAATATTTTAGTTGTTGAGAAGGGTGTAATAGAAATTCGTGTAACATCAGATCCTCGTGCAATAGACACCGATGACGATGGATTAACGGATGCAGATGAATATTACATCCATGCTACTAACGCTTCTAATGAAGATACAGATTCAGATGGATTACACGATAGAGTAGAGGTAATTGATGGACATCAAATGACATATAATGGCATTTTGTACGAGTATACTACAAACGCATCAATGTTCGATACAGATAATGATGGGTTAGCCGATGGTGAAGAAGTAGTAGATGGCGAAGACAACTATGTTACTCATGCGAATAACTCCGATACTGACGATGATGGACTAAATGATGGCGCTGAGACATTATTCGTACCACGTCCATGGCAAGAAATGACCAATCCTAAAAATAATGATACAGATGGAGATGGTCAACCTGATGGTTGGGAAATGCAAGTAACTAGTACAATGGACAACAAGAAAACTCATTCCTTGTGGGTCACAACACGTAACTGGCTTCCGCCTGGTTGTGAAGTTATGTCGGAATGTGGCAAAGGCCCAGGTGGATGGCTATGGGATAATTTCAGAACTGGATTCCAATCAGGAGGAGATCGTGATGGGGATGGACAACCAGATCCGAAATACTTTGTTAGTGAAATGAATCTAAGTGGATTTGATGTACCTGAAAATGGACGTTGGGCATTGAATCCTGCTGAAAATTCTCCCGCTGATCGTTTATTTGACATTGATAATGATTCACTTCTTAATACTCAAGAAGTTCCTGATAGATGGGATACAAATCCAGTGAATGATGATTCTGATGGTGATCGTTTACCCGATGGTTGGGAAACTGCAGCGACTGAACGAGCTCTCAATGAAGGTCTTGTTGACAATATGTCATTGGAATTAATTGGAGCACGTGGGCCTCTGGATCCGCGAATGCCTGATTCTGACTTAGATGGAATCTTAGACGGTGATGAAGACTTTGATAATGACGGTTTAAACCGTACTGGATTGATGAATAGATATTGTCCGTCTTGGAATGGCGGTACTGGCACCTGTCATATTGATCCTAATAGTCCGGATGGACTTAGTTTCTATGACGATTTAGAGAATTATACAAATTATGAAGAGTACCAAAATGGTACCTCTCCTGTATACAACGATTCAGACATGTGCAATGGAGAACGATGTCCTGATGGTCTATTAGATGGATATGAAGTATTCCATAAAGACTCAGACGGTGATACCATGTGGGATGGATGGGAATACTATTTCTCGTTCGACCCAATGGATCCTAGCGATGCAAACATCGACAGTGATGGAGACGGCATTAGTAATCGTTGTGAATGCGATTATGATTCTAATCCTAAAGACAGTAGTTCATTCCCTAAACAGGGTGAAATCTGTGATGATTTCGCATAATCGAACATTTTGAAGTAATTGTTATTGCCATAATATACGAACGTAGCATGTGAGTAACAGGCTATCGTTCATTATTCTGGCGACTTTGATTCTTTCATTGATGCCTGTCAATCAACAAATTTTAGATGATCAATATTTATACATCACATCAAACGATTCACTAGTAACAGTCGAAAATGGATATGTTCAGAATTACACCCAATCGGGTAATCTTACAATATCAA
>PADI01000053.1 GCA_002702985.1 Methanobacteriota archaeon | reverse complement strand
CAGTAGTCCAACGCTTTTTTAGCAGTATCTTTTAATCTCGGTCTCTTCCACGAAGCATAAGGAATAGTCACTAAAAATCCCAGAAGATCCGCATCAGGGTCCTCTGGGATTCCTATTGGTTCAACAAAAAATATACCTGCTCTTGCTACAGTTTTCCACTTACCCACATCGACAAATCCCAACCCTCTCAACGCACATTCTAGTTTGAGAGAGTAGCATCCGTCGATTAGTTTCATTTAAAAACACCAGTTATCGTCTTTGTAAATGTAACAGGGAACTCCGTGTTCGTTGTGCTCATTTGGTCTGAAGTATGGTACTCTTGGTACCCAACCATAGTGATGGTGGTGATAATCTCCGTACTCTGGTCTAGGAGCAGGGCGATACCAACAGTTCCAACTTTCAAATGTCTTATCAAAAGCACAATGAGAAGGTTCGACTTCAAATTCTCCGCTTTTCAGTCTAGTATGTGCTGATGCAACTTGAGGTGTAGCGATTGCTGCTACAAGCATTAAAGGAAAGAGTTTCATAATGTAACTTCATTACCGTGATCTGTACCTATTCTACCACGAATGAACACATCATATGCAATACATAGTCGCCAGTTTGTAGACTGGTTGCGTTCTGCCCTGTGTACTAACTGTGATGGAAACATCAACAGAGTTCCAGGTTCGGGTAGTATAGAAAATTGTTTGGCAGTTGCAGGAACAAATCCTACTGTGTCTGGTTCCAATGTAGGAACAAAACAGTTCTGATAATGTGCTCCCTTGTTAAAGAACAACCTTCCACTGTCAGGGTTACACATTATATAGTAAACACCACTCATTACAGCATTGGTATGTGAATGCCAATCACAACTGTCTCCAGTTTTATGTGATGCTGCCCAAGATCTTACTATCTCTAGTTCATTTGTAGTCTTGATGAGCAATGTATTGTAGCACCAGTCTTCTATCTGCTTCTGTATCCTGTTGTAAACAGAAGGTAGAAAGTTTAAAATATTTTTTTCTTTTGTAATACTTTTGGTTTCAAACCTATCCCACTCCATTGTATCGAGAATAGAAAGGGTGCCTTCTGGCACCCCAATATTTTCTTCAAAAACAGGAGTTGGAAATAACTCGTGCATCATAAGGGTATCAAACTATTAATCTTCCTCTGCGAGTTTCTGGAAGAAACTTAACGCATCGTCCTCCTCTTCTTTAGCAGCAGGAGTTGTTGCAGACGCAACAGTTTTAGTCGCTGAGAATGATTCAACCTCTTCCTTCCAGTTTGTATTTGGAACAGGGGTTTCTGTGATACTTGGTGCGTGATCGTATTTGTCTGTCTCGAATGACTTCGGTTGAACTGCTTGTCCAAGAACTGCCTTAAGACGTTCATCCAACTGATCGTAACTCTTGAAATTAGATTCATCAGTAAACTCCTCAAGGGAATAACTGCTGTTATAAATCTCTTCCAACTTAGAATCGTCAAAGTTACCTAGAGTTGATGCTGCATTGAATGATGAGTCATCGTAGTTCCAGTAACCTGCGACCTGCTTGATCTTTAATTTAAAGTCTGCACCTTTCCAAAGATCGAATGGGTTGATCGCGGGTTGTGGATCGTAGTCGTTCTCGTCTGGTTGCATACGTGCTGTAAGTTTGTCAAAGATACGCTTACCAAACTTGTATAGAAAGACCTGTCCTTCGTTCTCTGGGTTTAGAGGGTCTTTGATAACATAGATGTTAGCAAAATAGGAAAGTTTTCTTTTTTGTTTACGTGCTATGTCCTTGTCTGCTTCTCTTCCACTATTCCATAGACCAGAATTGTGTGCACAAATAGGACATTTTTCACCTTTGGTTGTAGGACAGTTTTCAATTAACCATCCACCAGGACCTTGAAATGCGTGACTCCAAACCTGTGCCCAAGGTAGATCGCTTACGTTCTTTTGTGGAACGAAACGAATAATAGCAAAACCATTACCTGACTTATCAACTCCTGGTTTCCATAAACGGTCGTCAGATTGTTTACCGTTGCTGTTCATTTTGTTGATCTCTTTTGTTAGATCAGCAAACTTACCAGAAGATTTTTTTAAACTTGAAAATGACATAATTAGTCTGTTGTTCGTGTGTTGTGTAAAATATACTACCCTATAGGGTAACATAACTATTTAGTTGCGTCAAGTTCCCTTCTCCACGAGTGTAAGCGTTTCTCCATATCTTCTAAGACTTCTTGAATTTGCTTGCCACCACTATAGATTTGAGTCATTTGGTCTATGCGAATCTTGACCTCCGCTGCTTCTTGATCCTCCAATGCCATTAAACAAAGTCTACCATAAAAGATCTTTTGTTTAGCAATTAGTTCTAAAGTTTTAACGATGTGTAACTTCTTATCTTCCTTCTTCATCAAAGGAAATCTAACAGAAAGATCATACAAATCTTTATAGAGTTGTTGCATATTTTCCAACTCTTCTTTGATTACATCCGACTCGTAAAATGGTTGTGTCATAATGGTAATACTCCTCTGCTAGTTTTCTTTACGTAATTTAATTGCTGTGCATTATATTTAATCTTATCCTTGAGTGGACGAGAAATTAATTTGTTTACAGTTTCAATCTCGATGTCATATTCATCGCAGACAACTACAACTGCATCAATATAATTGGTAAGTCCGTTGCTATTTTTAACAACATCCTCTACCATTCCTGAGAATTTCGCTTGTGTCATAAATTTGTCTTTAAATTCTTTCATTTGATTGTAGACATAAAGTCATCGATGTATGATCTGAGAAGGTCATAGTAGTGATCTGGATTCTTTTCAAAGACTTGAATAGTTCCATCTTCTACTGCTATAATCGTGACTATTTTATTGATGGGAATACCACATCTTTCATAATACATAACTGCGTAAGCAGTTTCTTGAACAAAGTAATTCTCAATCCATATTTCTTTCTTAGGTTTCGTTGATGTCTTAAAGTCAATGACGGATAGTTCGCCATCAAATTCTGCTATGCAGTCAACGCGACCAGAAATGCGAAGATAATCGCTGAAGAGACAACTCTCCAAAAGGTGTATGTTATTGATCCTATTAAGTTCCTCACGGGAGGACTGAAAAAGATAAGTAGCAAGAGGATTAGTTTCATCGAAAGATACTTCTTCGTTCTTCAAATAACATTCTACCATAGAATGAAACTTATTGCCACGTGATGCAGCAGCAGTTGAAATTTTTGTTGCTTGCTTTTCACCGACACGTTTTCTCCATTTAATAATAGAATCCTTCTTACGATGACTTGTGATAGTCGTGATAGAAGGATACCATTTGTTTTCTGCAACTTCATAGAGTCTTAAACCAGACTTCTTTGTCACAGAATTTATTTCATAGATAGGTTTCGGAGGACCTACAGTTTTAAATACAGTTTTAGAGACCAAGATTCACCTTTGATATTAAGTATTCTCTTACGAGACCTGACCTAACAATGTCATCAATACCAAATTCGACCGTATCAAACGATGGCATTGTCTGCAAGATCTTCATAAAGTCTAGGACTCCATTACGTTCATTGCTTTTAACTAAATCAGATTGTGTGTAGTCTCCTGAGAAAATGATCTTAGAGTTCTGACCCACACGAGTTATTATACTATCTAATTCGTGGAAGTTCAAGTTACTAAACTCATCTACTATGATGACACAATTATCTAATGTGGTTCCTCTGATAAAAGAGGTAGACCAAAATGATATTGTCTCTTGTGATCTTAAGTTATCATATAACATTTCAAATGCAGCATCATCAGGCATCTGAAACATATACTTTACCATATTTTTATATGGTATTTGGTATAGATTTGATTTGTCCTCGTGATCTCCAGGAAGGAAACCAATCTCTCTTGTAGGGACGAGAGACCTTACCATATATACTTTTTCATATGGACTTGTAGGTTCTAATACTTCCTTGAGTGCAAGGTACAAACTAATAAAAGTTTTACCAGTACCCGCAGCACCGTGTAAAACTAAATTTTTTCCTTCAGCATAAGACTTGAAGACTATTTCTTGGTTGTCCCCAATGGGTTCGATCACCTTGAGGTGATCCATATTAATAGGTTTCTTTCTTCTCATAAATTTAGCACTTCTGCTGTTGTTTTGAGAGGTTGTCTTTCGCTTTTTGACAGGCATAATTAAGTGTAGTTAGACAAGTTTGCAGCGGGGTGTTCTGATTGAATCTTCTGCATCACTTCTTTAAATCCATCAGATTGTTTTGGTTTACCATACATTGTTGCAGGTGCTTGATTACCAAAATACCTTTCCATCTCTGGGTGCTCGTCTTTGTATTTATCGAGTTCTGCCATAGACATCTTTAACTCGATAATCTCTCCAGTTTCTTTGTTTTTGAAATCGTATGAGGGCATTAATGTTTACGTAGTTTTTTAGTTTTGTGTCTGATGTATCTGACTTGAACATTAATTAAGTTAAGTCGTGCTCTAATTATAGCATACTTTAGTTCTAGTTTCACGTAGTCTACAATTTTATAGAACGGATCGAACCCATCTGTGATAGCGATGAGCATTACAACTAATAAAAAAGTATAGAGTGTGTACATTAGTCTATTCTAAGACAGGGTTGAAGGTCTCGCCAGTAATCGTCTTCGGGACAATCACAATCTTGTTGACACCATCCTAATGCTTTAGAAATGGTAGGGAAGTTACAAACAAAATGGTCTTTGCATAACTTTGCAATGTCCATATGCTCTTTCTGTGTACCGTGTCCAGTTCGTAGTTCGATATAGTGTATCCAAGAACGAAGTGAACCTGTCATATAGATACGAGTCGGTGTTGCCAATGGCAATACAAATCTCGCACACTCTTTTGCTACACCTTTCTTTAAGAGCATAGCATATACATCTTGAGCATCTTTAAATAACTCTTCAACAATATGATTCATCTTACCTACCTCANCAGGGTCAAGATCATCAATAGAATTTTGACGATTCTTATCATCCTGACGACGTAGATCTGGTACAGGAATCTTATCTGTCAACAGATTTGTNTCTGCATATCTTTGAGAAAATTCCTGATAAGTAAATGAACGATGCCTTAATATTTGTGCAGCGATTGCTCTTGTTGTATTAATTTCAAGAGTCATTGTTGCTTGCTCAAACACAGACCAGTGACCGTGCTTAATACAATACTCTAATAGTTTTTCAACTTTAGGATTGTCTTGGTTATTAGGGTTAGATACTCTTGCGATGTATCCTATTGTCTTCTCAGCATCAGGTGTTGTGCTTACTAAGCATACTGATGCGTGAGATAAGGGTTTCATTGTACTTGTCATTGACGAAAACATCTAGCGATTATAAGGATTGCAAATGATTGTATGTAATTTATAGTCGCCAATCCAAACAAAGTTGGAGCAACAAAGTTCCACGCAAACATTAGAACTAAAGGTGTCAAAAATACTGTGCCAATAAATTCACCAACTTGTTCTGGTGTTACTGTAACCTTAGTATCCTTTGGAGGTTCTTCCTCTGGTTTCTTAGGTTCCTGTATTTTATTGACGGTGTAAATCGTCATCTTCTTTTTCTTCTGTTTTTGGTCTCCTTCTTGTCTGCTTCCTGTTGATTTTTCCATAATTTAGGGTTGACTATACCTTGTGATTGTTTGAACCATTTGAAGTCCTTCTTATACTTATCATAATAATAGTCAAACATCTCCACTTGAGACTGCGGTATGGCAATATCATAACATTCCTTGCCATTTTCTATGTAATGAACAAGATATGCTGTGTATGGTAATGTTTTGTCGTTAGCATCAGTAACCTGACACTTCTCTTTGAGGACGTTCAATGTATTCAACTCCGATTACCCCACTGAATTGTAGGGAATGCTTCTTGTACAACTGCTTTAGTAATTCTATAGCGTTTGCCAAGTTGTTTGTCTTTTACAAGGCATAAAACCTTTGCTTCATCTTCGTGTAACCCTTCTAACATTTGGATAAACATATTCTCTTTCTTCATAGAAGGAAGATTGTCTGCTCCACCCTTAATAAAGTAATAGAATTTACGTGCTTCTTTCTCAAGAAGTGTATGTTCTGTACCCATAGGTGCAGGGTTTGGTCTGTAAGGTACATCACCTTCTGGTAATGCTGAAACTACAGAGTCATCGTAGTTCCATATGAATAGAGAACGTAGTGCTTGACTATTATTCTCTTGAAGGATTTTCACCTTCTGTGATTTTGTCTTTGCATTGTGTGCTTTCTGCAAAATCTCTGCAATAGTAAGTTTCATAACTTAAAAATAGTTTACTGCTGACACTAGGTCATTCAATTCATTCTCTTCAAAGTAAGAAGAGAGATCGCTCCTGTTAGCAGGAACTAAGGATTCATATGTATCTATAATCTTTTCACTCATCTCTTTTGGAATACACTCAAAGTCAATGAGTTTACGATTACGTTCATACTGATCCATAAGTTCTGGTGTAGTACAGAAGTCTTCTGGACTTTGCGTAGACCACTTTGCAATTAATACTTTGCGTAATGGTTTCTGTCTGCGTCCTTCAACCAAGCAACTATCATCAGATAAGAAGTTTGGAATACCGTCAGATCTATCACCCTTAAGAATGTGCTCTGAGATATACAGTTTAGGGTCTAGTCCTTCTACCCATTTCTTAAGACAAGGATTGTATTGATCTACATATCCATATCTTTTAAGTTGAATGAAGTCTTTATCTCCAGAGAGTATTAAAGTCTTCACTGGTGGTTGCATATTGTTTTGCAATCTTATGTTTGCAAGACCTTGTTGTTTACAGAGAACAGCGATGATGTCATCTGCTTCTGCACCGTCAACCTCTACAACTTTGTACGGTAAATGTTCTAAGAACTCTGCCTTAAGTTTATTAAGGAGTTCAAAAATATTATCCCAGTTATGTTTAGACTTTTCTCTGTCACGTTTACGTGTACCCTTATAGTGAGGGAACGCATCACGTCTCCAGTAATGTCTGTTGTCATAACAGAGAACAAATTCTCCGTACTTTTTCTTAAACTCTGATCGATAGTTGAGCAAAGAATTAAGAACCATATGTCGGACTAAACCTTCTTGTAACTTCTCAGTCTGTGAAAGCGAAACCATAAGGTTTGCTATCATCACCTGATTCATATCTACAAGAATCATTTTTAGTCATCATCTTCGTCATCTATTATATCATTTTCCTCACTCAAACGCAAGTACAATAGTTCTTCGGGGTCTACTCTGCCATCATCAGTTAACATTTCTGGGTGAATAACTGCTTTTGCATACGCTGCACTCTCAAGATAAGTATCAACATAATCTTTTACATACCAAGCAACAACAGCACCCATCAGGAACGCTCCTATGATTAATGATGCAAAAATAACCGCTTGTTCTGCCATAGGAAACTCCTTGTAATTAAAATTATTTAGACTTTTTTTTGCGTCCAGGTCTACGAGTTTGCTCGTACTTCCACGCATCTTCTAATAGAGCATACAGATACTTGTGTATCTTTCTTGCTTGTGGTTTAGGAATATGTCCAAAGGATTCTCTTAGGTATGGATCACCACCCTTAATGTACCCTTCTAATTCCAGACACATCTCTGAAACGCTTGCTGCTGTACTGCTCTCGATGAACTCTGTTACTTCTCTTCGAGTGAATTTCTGTGCTTCTAGTAGAGGGTAGACCTTCATTAAGAATCTACCTTCACCCATTGCAGCATCCATTGCCCTCTCAACTAGAGAACAAAGTTCATCAACTTTGTTCTGTTGGTTTATCATTGTAGTCAAATAATACCTCTTGATTTAAAATGTGAGATTGATTCATTGCAACCACCTGTTTTCTGTCCGTCTACGACTAACTGTGGGAAGGTGGACCCACTACCAAACTCTTTATAAAACTGATCACGTGTGAAGTTTTCGTTGAGTATGTACTCACGATAACTCCAACCTTTTAAATTGTAAAACTCTTTAATCTTTGAACAGTAAGGACAACCTGGTCTGGTATAGATTGTTGTATTGTTTGGTTTCATTAGTTAAGGTGAACGTTGAATGCGATTGAATAACGAGAAAGATCTGTGTTGTTCTTTTCCGTAGCGTGTTCTAACCACGATGGAAATAGTATAACAGATTCTGGAGTAGGGTCAAAGTAAATACCTTCCTCAGTTCCAAACATACACATCTTAGCATATGGATTTGGATTGTAAAATAGTATTCCTCCCATCTCAGGTGTGGTTCGATGATAATATACACCAGATACCTGATGACCTGCGTGTGTATGTCTTTGTTGTGACTTACCTTTACCTACTACATTGATCCACGATTGTGAGATAGTCCAAGATCCTCTCAATGGTTCTATGTATGCTGAGGCACTATCTGGAACAGGTAATTTTTGTGAACCCACATATTTTTCTATTGCTTCACCTAGAAATGACTCAAGGTTTGGCATAGGATGTTTCTTAAACATCTGTAATAAATGTTGCTTCGCGTGAGTACCGTGTAAAGTTTCTTGCAAAGCATAAGGAGACAGATATGAACTGTCAGACCAGTCACCTGTCTCCTCTAAGTATTTGATTGTATTGTCTATCTCCTCTACTATCTTAGTGTCACTATGTTGTGATGGAAATATCTCAGTTGGGAATAGTTGCATTACTAAGTTCTTCAATTCGATAATGTCTTGCGAGTTGTTGATCTAAACCAAAGATCTCTACATCTGCATTGTCTGGTGCATCAAATATGTATGTCTCGAATGGCATCACTACTTTCTCTAACCAAAAATCTTTTGCCATACATTTGAAGATGATCATTCTATTTGATTCATTTCTGTAGGAGTAACTATTCATTCTGTAACTCCTTTAGTTTCTGATGGCAATGATCAATGATCTCTTGTCTGTAGAACATCAGTTCTTCAAAGCAATCTTGATTGTATGCACAAGATCTCAGTTTAGTATCAGGTTTGTGTAGACTCTCTATCAACAGAGTCAGTCCCCTCTGTTTCTTCTCTGATTCCTGTGTCATCGGCATCTTGTGTTTGTTTCTTAACATTATATATGGAATCATCTAATTTTGCAAGTTCTCCAAGCAAACTCTTTTGATATTTCTTTTCCTTCTTCATTTTTTTACGAAGAGTCTCAGGATCATCCTTATATTTTGTACCTATTTTTACGATACGTTGTAGTTCATTGTGTGATTGCTTTAGTCTTCTATCCCAGAAGGCATCTTTGTTTAGAGGGGTCATACTGCGTCGTCAATAATGAATCTAAATTGTCTGAAATGTGCATTTCTAGACCTACTACTATTACTATACCACACAGTTGAGTTTCTGTCGTGTGATGATTGATATAATCCCCACTTAGCAGTTCTAGTATTGATAGATGTCTCTGAGTTATTTAATCTTATTCTCTGAGGTAAGATTTTTTCTTGTGGATAGTATGGTGTTGTAGTCTCTGCACCTTCATTGTTTATAAGTTTCTCATCTCTTACAGGAAACTCCCAAGTAAATTCCATACCGTCAGCATACCCTTGACCTGCACTTAAAATAGAATCTACTGTCCATCTGAACTGGTATCCTTTCATAGTCTCAGGTGCTGTTTGTGTATCAGTTTCTTTATAAATTAACTCTGCTCTCATTCGTAATTTCATTCCATTAGTTCCTTCTAAATCAAAGTCGTGATAGAAATAGACTGGTTCTCCTGCTGCATTTTTTCTCTGCCAGTATTGTACTAGAGTAGCAGGTTCTCTATACATCATTGTTACCGCTGATGATGTATCCTCTACACTCACAGTAAATAATTTTTCTACAAGATCACTGACTTGACTGTCATAATAATTTGTTGTTGGTGAACCTGACGCTATAAGAATAGCAGGTGATGGTAAACCATATGCACCAACATCATTATCCTCATTGAGTGTTCCAAATGATAATTGATTTACAGCACCACCAGAAACACAAGCAGCAGTGTCGAGACTGTTTACTACAATACCTTGTCTGAATATTGTACCAAGAGTCTTGTCTTTACCGACAAAGAATTTTTCTAATTGACCTATTCTATATCCACCACTACCCATATCAATGATACTTTCTACACGGAATCTCATACCATTTGTTACTGACTCATACCTAATATTAATTGATAGTCCACCTGCTCCAATAGACCTGACAATGTAACCTGTACTATCATCATCTGTTCTTACTTGGTTCACGTGTGTAGGACGTGGTGTAACTGTCAACCAGTTGTTTGTAAATCCTCCACCACTTGACCACGCAGACACTGTATTACTTGAATTATTTACATCATACAATGAGAATGATCCAGGTACACCACAATTCAAATTAATATCTGGAACGTTATGTGATGTTGTTGTAAGTTCTACTCCAAATATATTAATAATCTCTTTTGTACTCTCATTATGTAAAGCAAAGTGTGGTGTAACTGATGCGTTATAATGACCTGCTTCAATACTAGCAACTCTAAATGTAACATCATCACCTCTAGCAATATCAAAAGTATGTAAAGGTGTACCTATCTTTGTCCACTCATCTACGTGTGCTTCATCTTCAAAGATCATTACATTGTTTTTATACAGTTGATACTTGAATACAGTACAGTCACCAATACCACCTGTCATACCACCGTGTGATCTCAAACTTATAGTTCCATCTTGTATAGCAGTAATTGTTTGTGCGGTGTTATGCTTGATCATATATTCACCTACACAATTACTACAACCTGATACTACTGAATCACCTTCTGCAATTTGACCACAACCAGTACGTGCCATTTCCATATTCTTAAATCCTGTAGGATCAAACATATAATCTTCACAAGATTGAATAGCACCTAACTCTCTAAACTCAGGTTCTACTAACTCTTTAAATACATAACCTGCAATACCCTCATAGTACCAAGGAGATCCATTGTAACTCATACGGTATGAAATTTTCATATCGTCATAGTCATCGTCACCGTTCAATAAATCTTCCCACCATTGCCACCAACGTGATGTCCATTTTGTAAAGTTTTTATTATTCCAGTTCAGTCTCCTCTCACTAAACATACTGAGGTTTTGTTCTGCTGAATTTAGATTAGTTCTCCAACCGTTACTTGTCTGAGAGAATGTCAATACATCATTCTGTGCTACAGAACTACCATTAGCAGTGTAACCATTAGGAACCATAACAAATCCTATTTTACAAGGAGCGTATTGATTTAGAATTGTTTTTGAAATTGTATGTGATAGGTATCCAGTAGCGTCTGTAGCATTAGGAAGAATGACTTGACCATATGCAGGGTTATCATTTGTATCAGTAATATAATATCCAAAAGTATTTTTATACGCTGCACCACCACGTTGACAATTAAACTCAATTAATATATCAGCATCAACCTGACCTGCAATATTATAAAATCCTCCTGTCAAAACAGGTTCTATTAACTCTCCACCAATAGGTGTTAAAGAATATCTATGATCACCTGATGTAGGATTCCAGTATCTATGTAAAGTTGATAGTTGTTCTCCATCACCTAGGGAACTAATCCCGTCAATTTTCTCACGGAAAATGTAAGAAATAACATCAGTTCTAGATCCCATACCATAAGCATCCATAGATGATTGCTCTGCCTCTGGGTTCATAGTCAACATAGTATCTGTTTGACTAGCACTATATGAAACGTAAAGAGGATTTGATCTAGGTTCTTGTTTATTATGTCCGTAAAATATAATGCTCGATGATGTGTAACTATTATCAGGAGGAGTAGAATTTAAACTATAGTGATGGTTTGTAGGTGATACGTGTTCATACACTGCTCTACGTTCTGGAACACAGTTCTTTACACATACCCTGTTAGATGTTCTATTAAAATCTTGAGTGAAAAAGTTTTCACAATCTGGATTAGGAGGTTTCCAATCACCACCTGCATATGGTTTGAGCATACATTCAATATGATCAAACATACAATCAGGTATTTTGTCTATATCTTCTTCGCAATCTACCTCTGAGGATGGGTCATATGGATCGTTAAAGCACTCTGCACCAGAGTTAGGATCTCTAGGGTCTTCAAGTTCTATTTTAATTTTACTCGATACACCTATGTCTTCTAATCCAAGACCTTTTAAATGATCTACAATATATCCAAGGTCTAATTCTAATGGTCCTAGATTTTCAAGACCTGTATCAGGTTCAGAAAAGTTAGGTATAGTCTTTGTTGATTGTGAAGGGTAACATTGACCTACCAAGTTTTCTATTATCTGATTTACTGTTGCATCAGCAGGAGTACCATCACCTTTTATATTTGAACCACCGCCACCAGAAGGCACCTCCTGTGGACCCTGAGACTGGTCGTCTGAGGGGTCACAGTTTTGTTGAAACCAACCGTTGTCACCTGACATATCTTTTTAGTTATTTATTAAGGTATGTAGGTGGTATGTGATGATCATTCCAATGTCTAATATTACCACCAACAATAAAACAGTTTGTGATTATGAGTTGTAAGAAGATAAAAGTTCTTATCATAGCAATAATGTCTGCTTCTTTATCGTTCTTACCTGATTTGTCTCCGAGTGCCTTTGCCCAGATTCTCCAAAATTTTTTCATCCGTATAAATGTACGTTGTAAATTTTTCTAGATGGAGGATACTTTGGTTTCCTCTGCTTGACCGCTTTGTAAATGCGTAGTAGTAGTTCTGTATTTACCATAGAATATATTATAACATAAAAAAAGGACCTGCAAAACACCAATAAAGCAGATCCTTTTTTAAGATTGAAAGGGAGGTTGGATTCCTGTGTACCAACAAATAACGGGCATTACTACAGAAGTAAAATACGTCATTGCCTGAGTCCTACTTGGTTGAGTAGTTCTGCCATTCCTGACAGCGAGCACCACCTCTGACTCATCACCTTAACTAGCGGTTGCCAGTAAGTTTATTCGGTCACTCCCACGTCGCGTCCGACTCTATTAATATAGCAGGGTCTTCGCATTGTGTCAACCCCTTATGAAAATTAATATGTAATGCTTCGATGAAGACAAGAGACCCTACGATAATTAGATTACATACGGTCAGAGGATGAGTAAGATATTTCAAGGCATAAAAAAAGACCCCTACTATGTAGAGGTCTAGTATCTCGAACAAATATATTTATCCGATTGAAGGTGCTGTTAAAGCAACTTCTGTAGTCTCAGCAGATGCTAAGTCTAATGGGAAGTTGTGAGCGTTACGCTCGTGCATTACTTCCATACCTAGGTTTGCTCTGTTAAGAACGTCACCCCATGTAGGAATAACTTTACCGTT
>PADI01000052.1 GCA_002702985.1 Methanobacteriota archaeon | reverse complement strand
TGAGTTAATAGATAAATCCTATTTCAATAATAATTAATTGTTCAGTTGAAGATTTGTTGTGTACTACATATTAGTTTCTGTGGAGATTCCCAATCCATAATCTTAACAAAAAATGTTGATATAATCGTTTCAAATTTACTATAAAACATTAAATTAGAGTCATTATGAAATGTGTAGTAACACTATTTTTTAGTACATTATTATTTATTTCATGCTCTTCAATTGCTACTGGTGTTGCAACTGAAATAATAAATGAACCCCTTAATCAAAGCATTCAAAATAATGGTGTTCCCACTGAAGGGAACATTCCTGATGGTATATGGATAGTGGGAGAACATATTTCACCTGGAACATATTCAACTACTGCTGGAAATTCATGCTACTGGGAAAGATTGAAAGGATTAACAGGCGATCTTAATGCTACATTAGCTAATGGCTTAGGTAGTGGGGAAAAAACAATTACAATATTACCCACAGACCAAGGTTTTTCCACAAATGGATGCGGAACTTGGAAATTACTTAAAGAGTCAGTTGAAATTGATTCAAATGTTTCCCCCGTACCGACAGTATCTCAACTTATCTCCCCTACTCCCACTAAAGATTTAAATATAAAAACACTCACTTCCTCTCAGAAAAATGGAGTTACAGCAACATTCACTCCTGTCCCCACATATACTCCTGTCCCCACATATACTCCTGTTCCTACATATACTCCTGCTCCTTTACAAAACCAAACACCTACGCCCCAACCAACGCCGACACCTGTTTCACAAATCACATCACCAACACCAACTGCAACACCTGAGAAAGTTATACAAAATAACGCAATAATTTTAGATGAATGGGATTCATACAAAACATTAAGAAATAAAGTAATTACAAATGAATATTATTGGGTCTTTATGCCGGAATTAGAGCTAATCGACAAATACCAATTCCCACAAAATACTATTGTTCAAGGTAGATTTCAAAATTCAGTAGATCATAATATTTTCTCCTTTAATGCTAATGAAGGACAATTACTCAGAGTACTAACAGAACCGAAGGCTAATGTAGAATGTTGCATGGATCTCAAACTCTCTTATCAGGGCGAATCTGTTTACACCCTTCCAACGACTGGATACTTTAACCCATCTATTCCGAAAGATTTAAGCGATGAAAAAAACAGAGTAATTGAAACTCCTTATTTAGAATTAAATGCTACTGGTACATATATACTGGAGATATTTAAGATCAATTGGTACAACATTCCTGATGATGAATGGGTCAATACACCGAAAGATTATCTTTTATATGTATCTCTCAAATGATTTGGTAAAAAAATAATTAAGAATGTGGGGGATAAAAAATAATGATACATAAAGACTTTAATTTAGACCTGTATTTCATACGGCACGGAGAATCTCAATCCAACGCAACACCCGGTCTTGCTGCTGGAAGTAATTACGACGCCCCTTTAACTGAATTGGGGCATCAGCAAGCAAAATTATTGGGAGAAAGATTTAAAACAGAAAACCTTTCCTTCGACAAAATTTACAGCTCTACTATGACCCGAGCAATTCAAACTACTGAAAATATACTTGAAGCAAAAGGTGAAGGAAAAAGAAATTTTCCCAAAATTGAAGAAATAATAGAACAACAAATACCAGGATGGCGCGGAGTACCTACTGAAGAGGCATATACTAGTGAAACTATGACTTATATCATGGAAAAAGGCCGAGACTTCGTGGGTCCAGAGGGTGAAAGTATAAGAGAAGTACAGAAAAGAGCGAGCAATTGGCTAGAAGACGAATTAATTTATAACCGCGAACTATGCAAAATACCTCAATCACTAAGGGTGGCCATAGTGGCTCATGGAAATACAATGAGGTCAATTTTTCATTATATTATGGGTTTTGATCAAAGATTAATTTATAAAATTGGTGTCGATAACACTTCCATTTCTCGTTTTATCTTTAACAGCAAAGGATGGTCTGTTGTTTGCCTAAACGATAACTCTCATTTAAATGGGCTATCTACGGGAACATTTGAATCAAGAAGCTAGATTCATTAGAATCTCTGATACCTCACTATGTCGATCCAGAGGATAACAATACAGATGCAGAGAATATCTAATCAATGAAACTAGCACATCCTCTACCATCTGTTTTAATTGTTTCTAAAAAATTAATAATTGGGAGAAGATTATGAATATATGTGTCGTATCTACATTTGACGGTACCACTAATGACTATATGGAAATGTTTAATTCCACCAAAGAAAAGGGAGCAGGTTTTTTCAGCAATTATGATATAGGAATTATAAGAGAAGGAAAGATTGCCTTAATGATTAACATAACTGATATGGAAAAATTTCAGGAAATAATGATGTCTGAAGAAATGCAAGCATGGGATAAGAAATTCAATTGTACTGATGAAGTCTATTCTTTAGAAAAAATGAATTAAATCCTTACAAGAAACAATCATTTATTTCTTGCTACCTGTACCACATTATATTTTTTCTTTGTATTCTTGGTTTATATAGAAACACAAAGTTAATATGCTAACTGTAGCTATACTTCCACACAGAGATAATGCAAATTGAGGACCAAAAGTTTGAGCTAGAAACCCAAGAAGTAATCCTCCTAGCGCAGAAGATCCCCAACCTAATTGATGTATGCTGGAAACTCGGCCTCTGTATTCATCGGCAAGCATATTTTGTAAAAAAGTGTTATTGATTGTTGAAAATATAACCCCGAATGCACCAACAATAGCGATTGATATAACAGCGACGACGATATCACTATTTAGAGCAAAGATGATTAATGAAAGACTCAAGCCAACTCCGCTAGTAGCCTGAATAAAGCCAGAATCTCTCGATTTTATGAATTGAGCCATTCCTATTGCCCCTATCATGCCTCCGATTCCTCCACTCAGCAACAGATATCCATAAATTTGGACGTCACCATTGAGAACATCTTCAGCAAAGACAGGCAATAAGGTATTGTAGGAAGAGGTAAATACTCCAGCTACGATACCTATTGAAATTAACGCTATCATCACTCGGTGTTGTCTTATGTATTCAAATCCCTCAATCAGATCACGCCAAGGTTTTTGAGCATTTGCCTTAGTGTAAATTTCCTGTTTCGAAAGTTTGCTGAACATGATTGTTGTGAAGGCATATGCAACCCCAATGATCATAAACACTCCTTCAATTCCCCATATTTTCTCTATGAGTGGCAAGAAGACAGGGGCGATAATTGCTGATCCTGTTCCCAACATTGATTGCAATGCAAAAGCGTTAACTAAATGTTCACGAGGCAATAAATTTGGAACCATAGCTTGCCTAGAAGGGATATCGAAAGAGAGTAGTATCCCATTAATCAAAGAAATTGATATTAGGTGCCATGGCTGTATTAAATTGAAAAATACTAATAGGCCTGTGATTAAAGCGGTGATCGAAAAACAACCTCGAGTTATTGTAACCAATCGAACCCTGTTGACTCGATCTGCTATAACTCCTCCCCACATAGAGAATACTAATATTGGACCCAAGCCAGTAAAGGTCAATATTCCTAAATAAAGTACAGTATTTGTTAGTTCGTGCATAAGCCAAAGGTTTGCAGCCATTAGCATGAATATTCCGATATTTGACGTGGAGTTGCCTATCCAGAAAATTCTGTATTCACGAAATTTTAAAGATTCGAACATTGGCTCTACTTTAGATTAAAACACATATTAATGAAAGTAAGATTTTAAGAGTGAAATCCAAAAATGAAAATCCTAGAAGAACATGTTAACCAAGCGCTCTTGCCACTCTATTAAGGAAAAGCTAATAATAAGTTCATGAGTTTTAGTTTATTTAATTATCAATATAGAAAATGGTTTGTTGCAGGAACCACCTTTCTCTCTGTGGGGACATCTATAGGATTTGTACTATACGCATTTCAGGCTTTTGTTATTCCTTTAGAAGAAGAATTCGGATGGTCAAGAACTCAAATCAACTTCTCTTTATCCTTAGGCATAGCTAGTTCATTGATATCTCCTGTAGCAGGTAGATTTTTAGACAAGTTTGGTGCTACTAAAATAATGTCTATTTCTTTATTACTAGTTACTTTAGGTTTCTTAATGAGAGGCTCTATGAGTGACTTATGGCAACTTTATTTATCAAGTATATTCCTATACGTAGGAATACCTGGATCCACACAACTTCCTGTGGGGAAACTGATGGGTTTATGGTTCCCTAAAATTAGGGGAAGAATGATAGGTTTTACTATGGCTGGAAATAATTTTTCAGCAGTTGTAACGGTGCCTATTGCAACTTTCATAATTCTGGCATCAGGCTGGAGATTTACTTTTTACGCTCTAGGGATATCAACATTCATAGTACTTATTTTAGTACTTTTATTTATAAGAGATGATAAAAATTATGATTTTGAATCTGAAAACAAAAATGAAGGGGCGAAAGGTTCCGAAAAAGATTATGAATTATCAGAAGCCATTAAGACTAGTGCTTTTTGGTTTTTAACATCAGGGATAACTTTACAACAATTTGCTAGAACTACTGTTGTAATACAACTGGTCCCTCATTTTGTTGCTAAAGGTGTAAGTATAGGTTTAGCGTCTTCTATGATGTCTGCATTTGGAATATTTGCAGTTATAAGTAAATTAATATGTGGATGGTTAAGTGATTTCATTCCATCTAGATTCATATTAATAGCTGTAGTGATTTTCCAAATGATAGGAATACAATTTGTTCTTGCTGACAGACAAGAATTAATGTGGATAGGATCTTCATTAATGGGATTAGGGATTGGGGCTATGGGAGTACTGGGACCAGCAATTACAACTGAATTATTTGGATTGAAAAAATATTCTTCAATTTTTGGTTTTATCAATATGCCAATAGCATTACCTATAATTATTGGACCAATATTCTCAGGAATAATTTTTGATAGATTTCAAACTTATAGTTTAGCTTTTAATCTTGTAGAGTTGATTTTAATAATTGCACTAATTAGTTTTATTTTTGTAAGGATAAAGCCTAATCAAAATAAGATTCCAATCATAAATAAATAACTACATCATTAAGGGTTTTTCTCTTCATGAATTAGAATTTCATTACCAATTCTTATTACACCTTGTGTATTTAAGGGTATCAATTTGATTGCAAAAACAGGAGGTTTTTTATCTTGGATATCAAGCATAGATTTCAAAACATTTTTATCTGTCATTCCGTTACTAGGATTACAGTTGATGGCTAAACATCTATTAACAGGCTTCTCTACATTGAAAAACAGGCCATTAATTTCTATGTATTTACCAATCCAATCAAATTCTTCCCATGGATTAATTCCCTCGATAATAATATTGGACCTAAATCTAGTATGTTCTATTTCATAACCTAATTGATTATTCAGATCATTCAAAGATTCTTGACTGTGTAGTGTCAATCCACCATTCGGAGTATCGTGAAAATGATTCGAATTCTCACCACCTATAAATACAAAAGGAAATCTTTGAGGAAAATTCTTTATCAAATCAGTATCTGAATTAATAACAAATTCTGTAAATTTTTCTTCAATTTCATCTCTTTGAGTATCAACATTAGCGTTGATGATTGTGTTTCCATCATACCTTATGATTAATTGTCTATTTTTCTCATCATATTCAACATTTAATTTAGCTATCTGAGGCATATGCATTAATGCAGCAAAATTTGTTTTTCTTTGCCATTCAAAATTATCTCTAGATCCTGCATCTTGAAATCTAAACCCAAACAATCGATCTCCTTGGATATAACCATTTTCATTTAAAGTTAAGGATTCTGATTTTGAAGGAGTTAAGGATTTGATTGGGTACTTATATAATTTTGTGATTTTCATTTTAATAAATCATTAATAACTAATTTTGATGTTTTTCAAAGATATCATCAGCTATTTCATGTAAATCTTTACTTAATAGATTGCGACCAAAATCTTGATACCAATATCTACCAATTTTTGTTGGCATAATCACATTTTCTAGTAGGAATTTTAATGTTTTAACNTCTTCCTCNCCACCTAGCTGATTATTTGTATTTTGATTTGCAATCATAACTCTAAAATAATAATCCAANGCTAAGTAATCNTCTTCAGAAATATCTTTTATATCAAGATCTCTTTTAGAAAATATTTTTCTAAAATCTGGATTATCGTACACTGCCCTCATTCTTGATAAATGATGTTCTGCTTTTTGATATGCAAAACTTCTTACTGAATCTTTATGCTGAATCCGTAATTGATATATGAGTACTGATGCTACAAGTATAGTAGCGACACCGGTTAGTAATTGAGCTATTACTACTAAATCCATTTTTGACTCCTAATTTTTAAATCTTATTTGTCACTATCATTAAAAACTAACTTTGGACTATTATTTTGCGTCTTTGACAGTTAGTCGTATGATAGCCCCGTTACGGTAGAAATAAAACAATACTGGAATTGGAGGAAATTATGAGGTTGGAAAATAAAGTTGCTCTTATAACAGGATCTGCAAACGGTAAACAGGGAGAATTGATGGGATTTGGAGGTGCTTGTGCTTGGAAATTTGCCAATGAAGGAGCAAAAGTAATGCTCGCTGATATTGACGAAAAAGCTGGATTAGCAACATTAAAAGAACTTCAGGAGGCTGGATTTGAAGTAGATTTTATTAAATTAGATGTAACAAATGAATCGAGCTGGACTAAAGCTGTGGAATCTACCGTTTCAAAATTTGGAAAGATAGATATCTTGGTTAATAATGCAGGAACAGCTCTAACTAATACCTTAGACCAAACCACAGAGGCAGATTGGGATGCGCAAATGAATGTTCACGCTAAGGGTTCTTTTTTCGGAATCAAACACGTTGTACCAATCATGAAGGAGAATGGAGGTGGTTCGATTGTTAATTTATCATCGATAAATGGGTTAGTTGGAAGTCCAACATCTACTGCTTATCATGTAGCAAAAGGTGGAGTTCGTTTACTAACTAAGTCTGCAGCGATTCAATATGCAAAATTTTCTATTCGAGTTAATTCAGTTCACCCAGGTTATGCAGAAACTCCTATGACAGAACCCTTATTTAATACATCTGATTCCTTAGGGTCTAGACTTAGTCGAGTTCCAATGGGACGACTAGGTACAGCTGATGAAATAGCCATGGGAATTCTATTTCTAGCCTCTGATGAGTCATCTTTTATGACAGGGTCAGAGTTAGTTATGGACGGAGGAATGACAGCGCAATAATCAATAATAAACATTAGGTGTATTATTTCTGTGATCCTAATAAACAAGTAAAAACTCTATATATAAAAATATATATTTATTTAACATACCGATTGAATAATGGAGAATCAAATGACAAAAATACCAGTTTTATTAACTATCATGCTTTTTTCTTTAATGCTCATAGGATGTAATGCAGTTGGTTTAGGTACAGGAATTGATATTACTGAATTAAAAAAACAACAAATTCAAGAATGTCAAAAAGAGCTTATTAACATTAGAGAGGATGGAGTATCTAGCTTTCGAGAATGTCTAGACCAAATAGAACTACGCTCCGGGTCCATTAACTTAGAAGATGCTAAAAATCAGGCCATAGAAAATATTCTTTTTGAGGAAGAAAAAGATAAATCTATTNNAANGATGCAANAATGCCTAGAAAGNGGAANTNCACTAANAGNCATNNCTAATTCGNCNNNTGNNCAAAAAGCCGNNANTGATTNTTGTAAAAGTCNATCNCGAAAAGTTTATAAAGGAGATCATAAAAATCTAGAATCTGAAGAAATAGAAACAGATTTAAACGTTTCTCTNAAAACGGCAGAAACATGTCTTGAGGAATCTGAAGAAATNNCANTNCCTACTNTNNTNNNTGNGGATACAANNNCNTTNNNANAATCNNTCNTGANAAACTGTCTTAAAGCCGCTGAGACCACTTTTGATCTAGCTGATGGTACTGATAATTTTGATGAANTTCGAGCNAAAGGTTCNGNTNAANANATGCANTCTGNTNTNACAGANTGTATGAATAACAGGATCCCAAATGATGTTAAAGGTTCANTATCTACAAGTCGCNAACNAGNAATGTGTGANNAAGNANCANAANGNGCNTTTGAAAATNCNGGAGGAAGTACTCAAAAATTNGTACCTACAACATCTAAGAAAANATCTGATTCTACAAAAGAATCCAACAATAATNCAGAAGACATTATAGAGAAATTNGAATCAAGAATTGATGATCTTGAAGAACAAATNGAGGAACTCCAAAATATATTAAAAGAANTGATCCAATAAAATTCTAAGGTAAGGGCTAAAAACNCTTACCTTATACTATGCATNTTGCTTGAAATAAAACTTAGTTTTTGACAAACACCGGCTGAGTCCAAGCTTTTCCACCGGAAGAAGAATAAATTGTAGCTCGGACATATGTTTCATTACCNGCAATTTTATAGTGTGCCGATGTTCCTACAGACTGTGATAAAAGATCACCATTCAGGCCAGAAAAANTGGTTTTATAAATAAAATCACTCTCCTGTTCTATTTCAATATTAATTTCNTTTTCGGTAGTAACGTGAGTANNTAAAGTAACACCTGTAGAAAAATAAAAATCTCCTATCGTTAGACATTCCATAATTGAAGGNACAGAGAGATCTTTAGCTGGCACCATNACCCATCCTCTTCCTGGATTACTCATGCTAGGAAGCCAATCATGATAATTATGTGAATCATCAGTAGCAGTTCCAAATAGAACTCTNCCAGAACTAAGTACCTTGTCCCANATTTCTTCATCACTTGGTTTTCCAGGAGCACCATACATATTATTTTGAGGGTGAGAATTATGNACNTCAATCAAACTTGCTCCACGAATCTGAGAAATATGAGTATGNTCAAATGCCCAACGGAAATTTGGATGGTTAATTTGAGCTATNCCACCAGCATCTCTAATAGAATTCACGTTTGCTTGTATAGTAGCAACAATATCGGTCCCATCTGTAGGTTCAACTACTCTTGAAACTCCAATTCCATTGATATGTATAGGAATTGATCCCATTTTAATTTGAGCTGTAATTTCCTCTCCNGGAACCATCAGTAACCCATCGATTTCTTGGTCAAGAATCGTTCGATGATTATGATCACTAAGTACTAGAAAATCATACCCGTGCTCTTTATACCAGTTAGCAACCCATTCTGGATCAGCATCGCCATCTGATTCAGTTGTATGAGTATGAAGGTTACCTTTAAACCATTTTTGTTTGGGCAAATTAATCTCCTTATAATGAATATTAAATTTTTCCGCAAAACCAATGAAGGTTAATAGTTATTCCTTAGTATTAATTTAGAATTATTTAAATTTACCTCTACCAACTATAGGTATAGATTCTTCAAACAAATCTCCTCTGTATACAAAATATTCATCGTGAAGATTNATAGTTGTGTCTCCGTGCATAGGTCTAAGTAGNACTTTATCACCTACTTTAAGGTTATTAGCTTGAGGATCANNAATTAAACANTTNCTGTGNTCTTCNGAAAGNCTNNNAAAAGTAATNCCTTTNGGNAATATNACTTCNGGAAGTCCTTGATCCATAGAAATNGATTTTAANCCACANTCTAANACTATCCTGTCNTCTCTTCGTGATATTACTGTAGAGANTACNGATAAAGCAGGNTCAAAATCNTCAAAAATTTTTAANTAGTTCCCATCCATAAATATATATGAACCACATTGCAATTCTGTAATACCATCAATAGTTGANGTAATGTTATAAGTACCAGTTCCTGAAGCTGACACTATATCCACTTCAATACCGTTTTCTACAAGTAGGTTTTTTGCTTCTATNAGTATATTCATAGCTTTTGTAGCTTCTGAAACTCTATCTTCATAATTGTTTATATTTACTGTATGTCCCTCATAACCCATAATGCCTTCAAATTTNAATCCGTTTTTGGACTTAATTAATTTCACAAATTCAATAATTTCATCTAGCTCTACTCCACACCTATCCATACCTACATTTACTTCAACAATCACACTTAAAGTTCGTGAATCTTTCACAAAAGCTTCTGAAAGATCTTCAAGGTTTTGTTCATTTTCTACCGCAACAATTACTTTACTGATTTTATTTACATCAACTAAACGTTGAATTTTAGATTTACCCACAATTTGATTAGGAATTAATATTTCTTTTATTCCAGCAGCTGCCATTTGTTCAGCCTCACCTAATTTAGCGCAACAAATACCTATTGCACCTTGTGCTATCTGTTTTTTAGCCCAATAAGGACTTTTATTGGTCTTTGAATGTGGTCTCATAGATACGTTTTGAGAGTTTGCAAAATCCTGCATGTTTTTNATGTTTTTTTCTGCTACATCCAAGTCAACTATTATGGAAGGGGTATCTACATCAAAAATGGGNATTCCTTTTTGGTATGTTGATNCTTGATTNNCATCAGAACCATATGCACCTTGCATGTAAGTATCTGTATATTTGTTATTCATTTGTGACAATCCTTATTATCAAAAATATTGTGTGCCATTTAACTAAATTGTGTTAGTTATAACAAGTGAAGTATAAGCGATATCTTTTATAAACCACATTAATCAAATACGTCACACATTGGACGATTTAACAGACCAATATCATGTAAGAAACAATTAATCATCCCATCAAATATGCTTGAAACAAGCCAAAGAGTGCTAGTAAAAATCCAATCAAGTAACAATATGAGCTTAAAATTTAAAAATTTTATTATTTAATAAATACTAAAATTCCAAATTTGAACATCTTTCACAGACTTCTTCTGGAATAATTTTGAGGTACATTAGAATTTTAAAAACCTTACATCCTGCACAAAATCCTATAAAAGCTTCTAGACATGCGAACAAAGTTAAAACTGAAATTAGAATAATAGANAAATTAACAAACCCNAAAACAAATGNTACAACNGTACTTAATGAAAAAATAAGNCCNACACCTTGTGCAAATCTTTTTGGAGGTCCAGGAACTAATTTTTCTTGGAAATTTAATTTTGGAACAAGAAATTTAGTTACAAAAAGAGCTAAAGGGCTGATTTTTGGACCTGATGTAACTCTTGCTAAAAATCCATATACTAAAAGTGTTAAAGGAATTAATACATAACTGTTATTTTGACTCAATAAATAGAGAGTAGCTACAGACATTAAAATCACACCTGTTGCTACAAGTCTTGCAGCGACTTCATTTATTGTTTCTGGAAAAGTGAAAAAATCATCTATATATTTATTCATAATTCAAGTATTCCTGTCATATTTTTTACGATAATCATATGAATCAAATTTGAGCTTAAAGGTTTGTATCTAATATTCTTGACACGCTTCTAACCATTGATTCAATTGATTCGGATGCTTTTTGAATTTCTGGAGATTCCCAACTAGANCGAGATTTTTCGTAACCTAATTCAGCTTCAATATTATTTTCATATGGTGTGATTAGGCGCACAACGCCTATAGAACCATATGTAACTTCCGAAACTTGCGGAATTGAAGCATCTGAGGGTAATGATTCTACGTATGAAGTCAGAAAACGAATTACTTCATCGATCTTACCTACTCTAGTTTTAAATATATTTCGAGATAATACTCCAGGTTTGCCTGATCCTTTATACTCTGCATTAATCAATATTTTTGATAATCGAAAGGTAAAGGATAAACACCTTTCATGTATGGAATTTACCAATTCAATTCTTTCTTTGTTTTGATTCATAGTTGCGTGATTGTATTCTTCAACTTCTTCCAAGCTTTCAAACAATCTAGAAGTAGTAAAAACTGGTCCTCCAGGATCAGTAATATTCCAACTTGGTCCAACCGTAATAACCCCAGGGTATTTTTTAGTAGGATTTTGCATTGGCATATTAAATTCTTTNATCACATCAGGAACTAACGATGACCAAGCAGTAGTATTCGATACTCTAATTAAATTAATCCCGTATTTATAATTCGTCATGTTCAACTCCTTTAGATTAAATGTCTCAAATATTTTTGAGCAAAAAAAAACCCCTCATTTACGAGGGGTTTGTCAAAATTTAAAATGCGTCGAAGTCAGACAAACCTCTCAGTTTGCAAACAACAACAACAATTTGAATTAGTATTTTTATGCATGTAGGTAAGGTAGCACAAAAATGAATATATGTACAAACAATTACAANTTAACATATCATTCAATAGAGATATGGTTCTATAAAATTTTTAAGTTAATTGTCTCCAATTATCATCTAATTTTTCAAATATTTCTTCATACTCTTTTACAGTATTTTTATATTTATCAATTTTTTGAGACATAAATTTAATATTCTCTTTAACATGAGATAGATTTTTTGAACCAATTATTAGTACATGAATTTCATCTCTTAACAAAGAAAACGCCATAGATAGCTCTATGGGGTCAAAAGTATTTAGATCGATATCTAACTCGTCAGACATTTTCAGAACTCTTTTAAAATATTCATCATAAGCCTGGCCAAAAGAATCATGAGTTGAATTATTTCTATGATTCCTTACACCTAATAAAGCNGCATTNCCTATAGGTCTTTTAGCTATAATTCCTAAATTGCTATTTTTGGATTCTGATAAAATNTTTNTNCTTCGNGCTCTTTGGTCAGACACACTGTAACTTGTTTGCAAGGCATCAAATAAATTAGACTTCACAGCCCATTCAGCAGCTTCATTATCCCCAGAGTACCCAATAAATTTAGTTTTCCCTTCTTCNTTACAGTCNTGTAAAGCTCTTATTACATCACCTTGTTCTAANANATGNTTTTCNCANGAATGTAATTGAACTAAATCTATNACATCAGTTTTNAGATTTTTNAAACTTTGCTCTACTGATGNCTTAATNTTTTCATAAGTCCATTCAGAATCAGGTGAGGTGGTTCTTCCAGTTCCNGCTTTTGTAGCTAAAAAATATTCGTTTCTTCTATGGGNTACAGATCTGCCTACTATAGATTCACTATCTAC
>PADI01000051.1 GCA_002702985.1 Methanobacteriota archaeon | reverse complement strand
TGCACTACTTCCAAAGATGAAATGTGTCCAAAATGAAGCCAAGGCGAAAGACGACTAGTCATTGGATTCGAGGGATTGTTACGACCTTCGGCATAATTCGACAAGCGTTGATTGATGAACACATCCAGGAGACGCTTTGCTTCAAAAGAACCACCACGACACCCCAAAACGGGTGGTACTTGATGATCAATTGGCAATGGATCCAAAGCCTGTTTGGCTGTAATCCCACCTTCCGCAACCCTCCATAGCCATTCCAATGGCGTCATATCAAATCGAAGATTTTCCATCAATCGATTGAATTGAATATCTGGCATCCAAAGGGTACTGCTACGACCAGCAAGAGGGAATTCCATGGGGGCTGTTGCAATGGCTTCAAGCACACGACGCTGGACAGTTCTACGGAAAGTGTGAGCTAACGGTGGGGCTTTCTCTGTCCAGTTTAGTGGAATGACTCCACAACCATCCACTGCAAGAAGGCATACCTGAACAATTTCAGAAGCCCGTTCCATTACGTAGCGTGGGTGCCCAGTAGGGAAATCATCAATGATGACCACGCATGCTCGTGAGGTTATTCGACGAAGAAGACCAGTTCCTCGTTCTCGATGGGTCTCAATCCAAGGAATGTAGCGAACACTTGAACCCTCGAAGGCTTCGAGGTTATCCAACATTCCCTGTGCAACGAAAGTCACCAAGCGATCACTAGCAAATTTATGATCGATGCTGAATGGTTCGACCACAATCAAAGGGCGATCAAGCTCTTCTGCAAGTTGAGCTGCGTGTTCTAATGAAGGATTCCAGCGGGTACGACGTTGGGCTGTCATCCAATATAGTACGAATTCTCCATCAGAATCGATTGGAGCATTGTTCAGATTCCGGATTCTCCCCGGAAGATGCTGTTTTGAGAGCGTCATTTCGAAACCCCCAAAGCCAAATTGATGTAATCAGGCATCAGATGAATATGGTAGGGATTACCCCTATTTTCAGATAGATCAAGAGATACTGTTGGGGAACCACAAGAAAGAGCGGAAGTAGCAATTGACCGCATTGTAGGACTAATCCAGTCAACAGAGTCTAGTTCAATTGCATCGAACCATCCATAGGCTTCGATTTCATTAGAATCTACATTCACATCTAGAGACATGGGCTTTACAGAGTAGGCGAGGAAAATTTTGGTTATTCCATCCTTCACGGTTTCTCGTACGCCCACGATTCCGCTTATTTCTCCATCAATGCCACATTCTTCCTTTAGTTCCCGAAGAGTTGCATCAAAAGGGAGTTCCCCTGGTTCGACAAAGCCCTTTGGTAAACCCCACAAACCTGCATGTGGACCTACTGCCTCTTGCACTAGGAGGATTTGGTTATCACTCACCGTGCAAGCAGCCACTCCAAGATCGCATTTGACAGAGCGCATCCAGTTGCTTTTTCTTCTACCGCTATATGAATCGCTGTTCTAAGGTTAGAATACAGGAATTGAACAGTTCTTGATAAGTGACAAGGAAAATCCGCAATCATGGTCTTGACTGAGCAATCCGATGAATCCCCGCGGAATCCACGTGCCGACGCGCACCTACCAACCGAGCATGGTAACTTCAGAGTTCGTGCATTTCCAGAGTTATCTAACGAAGATCACTGTGTCGTATACACAGGTATTCCCTGGTTGTCAGATGCACCGTTGGTCCGAATTCATTCAGAGTGCTTGACAGGAGATGCGTTAAGTTCACTCAAATGTGATTGTGGACCACAACTTAAGCGGGCTCTTGATGAAATTCAGGAAGAGGGTGTTGGGATGGTAATTTATCTCAGACAGGAAGGGCGAGGGATCGGACTTTCAGCTAAAATCCAAGCTTATGCATTGCAAGACAGAGGATACGATACTCTCGACGCCAACCTACTTCTTGGCCATCCAGCCGATGCACGTGATTATTCAATCGCTGCCAAAATGTTGCAGGCAATGGGTGTTTCACGGGTTCGATTAATGACCAACAACCCACTCAAATCGCAGGCCCTTGAGGAAAATGGTATCGAAATTGTGCAAAGAGTCGAACATATCGATGGAGTAGGCCCATACAATCGTGAATATCTATCGACGAAGGCTGCGCGAATGGGACATCTAATCGAACTTTGAGGAATACATATGGAGGTAATGTCAATGTCAAGAGGTATGGATAACAAAGCCAGATTGCGAGTAGGAGAAAAGGCTCCTGATTTTAACTTAGAATCATCTGAAGGTGAGATAGTTAGTCTAAGTGATTTTGATGGCCAGTGGAAAGTAGTATTCTTCTATGCACTGAATGGTTCACCGACATGTAAACGCGGTTGTCTAAACTTCAAGGAACAATATGCCCTATTCCGTTCTGTTGACTGTGAAATCATAGGTATTAGTCAAGATCCAAAGAATGATCACAAAGAATTCAAAGAAGAAAACGACCTGCCTTTCCCAATACTAGGCGACCCAGATCGTAGTACTGCGAAAGCCTTCGGCGTACCGATGCACCTCGGCCAATTCCCTTCAAAGTCATCCTTTGTCATCGCCCCAGACCGAACTGTTAGGCATGTCTACGATTGGTTATTCCGTCCACGCAATCATGTAGCGAAAATCCTCGCAGCCTTGAGCGATGTTACAGAAGGTGGACGTTTCGAATGAGTTGGAAACAGGTTCTCGCCGATGCGGGTCTAAATGAACGTGAAATTCAGTCAATTCTTATCCTATCATCCAAACCAAAAATGAAGGCTTCTGAACTCGCCTCTGAACTTGGAACTACACGTCTTGATGCGTACAATTCGTTATCACGGCTCCAAGAAATTGGACTCGTTACAACAACAGCCGATCGGCCAATGAAATTCTCATCTCCTCCTGTAAACGAGGCTGTCGAACAACTAATTGGGATGAAGAAAGAACAATTGCGTCGCGTCGAGATTGGTTACGAAAGTGTCCTGGAGGGACGTACGATAGAAGGCAGTAACATCAAGGAAGCGCGATCTGACGAGCCAAAGTTTGCAGTACTGAAAGAACGAGTTCACATCCACAAGCGTATCGAACAAATGGCCGAAGAAGCTCAGACACGAATGGTTCTCATGCTGGGCGAATATGGTATTCTTGCTCTTTGTCGAGGACCTGCTGTCGAAGCGGTAAACTCAGCTGTGAAGCGTGGTGTGCGTGTCCAGGTGCTCGCAAAACTCCATCGAAGGACTGTTCGCTTCTTCGAACAACTTGACGATGCAGTGGAAGTACGTCACTCGGATGATGTCGAGACTCAGGGAGCGCTCAAGGATGAAACTGAAGTTTTGCAAATGCTCAAGATTGAGGCTAATCCTGTTGGTCGGGGACGCGAAGACGCTGCCCTGTATGTCCTTTCAGAACAGTTTGCTGCTTCGCAGGCAAATCTCATCGATGCTATTTGGCCTGAGGCTGTGCCGTTTGAACAAGCAGTAAAACGATTCACTGAGAAGCAAATTGTAGACCCATTACGAATCGAAATTGGGCAAGGCTCTTTCCTAGAAAAATTGAGGAATGCGCTTGGCGTTGATCTTGAATTACCAGATGAGGACACACCCTTCGATCCTGATGCAATGATCAAGGCAGGTCGTGAAGTATCTAATGCAAGACGAAGTCTTTCGGAAAATAGCCTTGCATCGCTGACAATTCTCGGATTCGATTTGCAAATGATGATGCGACAAGTTGGCAGAAGAGTAGGTGAAGAACTCGCCTTCACCCTCCGATCTATCGAGGATAATATCGAGTTCCTAAACGAAATGATGGATTTGTGGGAAGCAGCTGGATTAGGAACTCTTGCTTACGAATTTGACCCTAATTTTCACGTTCGTGTTGGTCTAAATGAACTTCCCGAAACAGATAACCCAGAGGTTTTGCCTTTGTGGGAACTTGACGATGGTATCATCGAAGGGGCACTAGCTGCACGATATCCAGACGAAGGTGATGTCCGCGTAGTCAGAGAAGAAGGATCGGGCGATATTGATGATCTGTGGCGCTATCATTTACTCATGCAAGAAGATACAGAAATGACGGCTGAAGTTTGATTGAATAAATCTCGATAACTGAAACAATATCTAGGCGTAATCATCAAACATCGTTCTTTCAGGTGAACAAACATGGAAGTTACTCGTGACACACTCCGCCTCTTTACTACTATAGCCGGGGGTCTTGTTCTCGTAGCCTATGCATATGGAGTATCGCGAATGGAAGATGCTACAGCACTGTGGGGCGGTGTAACAGGTTCACTCCAACGTTTCAGTATTATTTTCATGTTCGTAGCAGCCGCAGGATACCTACTGTTTTGGTGGATGGTCCTGTTTAGGATGGATGCTGCTGCCATCGCTGACTTGCGTTGGCCTTGGGGTGAAACCGATGGTGGAGGTGGTGGAAGATTGCTCATTGCCTTCAGCATATTCCTAATTCCATCGATGTTGTGGCTAGAGAGTACTGGATTCCATCTTCGAACCGATGCAACCTGGACACCTGCACTAGTCATCGGCATTCTCCTGTTAGTGTCAATCGGAAACGTGATGTTCGGTCTTCTAGGATATTCAGCCCACATAGATGGACATCCTGAAGGTAAATGGATGATTATCGGAGCTCTTGCNATCTCNATNCAATGCATCCTCAATGACCTGATNATATGGTCCTGGAANTTCCCGTGGTAACTCCGCTCATGAACANCGATTCATATCCTNNAGGNGNNANCNCTCAGCNATGCGNCTCCTNACGTTTCTNCGGTTNATGCGGCAGNTNNTGAGGAAAAAGCCTGCTNATCTAGACTGGATTCAACGACAGGGGTTGCTGGCTGTGAAGTTAGCTCAAATCTTTGCTTTACGCTCAGATATTCTCNCTGTCGANAAATGTAGACAGTTACAATCTCTGTATCAACACGCAGCTACNATTCCAAGTGAGGATGTTTTCGCTAATCTGGAAGCTAGAGCCCCTGAAGGCTTCATGGATTCCTTTGACTCCATTGATCACGAAGCGTTAGCTGCAGCCTCTGTCGGCCAAGTCCATCGTGGCCGTCTAAAAACCGGAGAAGAAGTGGTTGTGAAGATNATCAAATCACAGAACGAAAAGCAGTTTCGTCGTGATGTACAGAGGATGCGACGCTGGCTTCGTATTTTCCTCATATTCTCTCCAAAATTACGCAAGGTAGGAAACCCAATGGCNCTTCTAAATCACGTNGCNGATTATACCACTCGTGAACTTGATNTACGTAATGAAATCAAGGGCGCNAAGGAATTGCAAGANATCCAAGAAGANCTCAAGGATGACTTTCCCATGCCATTACTTCGATTCCCGGTATACTATCCACATCTCTCAAACGAACATGTTCTTGTCTCGGAGTTTATCGAAGGTAAATCTCTAGAAGAGGGGATCGAAGATGCCTCACTTAGTTGGCAGACCCTACTAGATTTATTCCGAATTCATGGTGCTTTCTTATTCGGTATTGGGACATTTCACGGTGATTTGCATCCAGGTAACTGCATCATCGATAAAGATGGAAAGTTTGTTTTCATTGACAATGGCGCCATTTGTCACGCCCCATCTCATGTCAATAGAGCTCTCTTCCATTTCTTTGAACAATTATCAATGCGCCAATTTAGTGGAGCATATGACGCATTACTCACTATGTCAGAAATTAAACTGGATGAACGACGTCTCGCAAAATATTACGCTAAAATGGACGAAATCTATACTGGATTTGAAACCAAACCAGTAGGTGAGCAAAGCCTAACACGTGTGATGATGCTTACTGTTAGAGCCGCTGTCGAAAAGGCAGGAGCAGACTTTGGGGAAGAAGCGTTTCCGATAATTAGGGCACTAATGTATCTCGACGGTCTAGTCATACGATCTTATCCGGATGTGATGCTAATTGAATCCATGGGACCTTACCTGAAAGAATTCAGAACTGGACTTGGAATTGGAGGTGAAACACCCGCATGAAAGTCGCTTGGATTCTTGGTGCTGGTGGAGGTATTGGCGGATTTACAGCCGAGCGTCTAGCCTCTTCCGGATGGAAGATTGTTGCTAGTGGAAGGGAAATATCGCCATTGGAAGCAATTGCTGAACGTATTGGGGGAGCAGATGTTCAGCCAGTAGACGCACGAGATTCAGATGCAATGAAAACAATCGCAAAGGGCATTGTCGAACGCCATGGTAGAATCGATGCCGTTGTTGTAGCTGTTGGATCAATACTCCTAAGACCACTCCATGCAACTTCAGAAGATCAAGTGGAAGATACTATCCAACAAAATCTGTTTACTGCGTTTAACGCGCTTCGTGCAACTGCGCCTTTGATGATGCGTGGAGAAGGTGGTCGCGTGGTTCTTTTTTCATCTGTCGCTGCAACATATGGGATGCCTAATCATGCTGCAATTGCAGCTGCTAAGGCCGCGATTGAAGGGCTTACTCGCTCAGCAGCAGCCGACTATGCAAAGCGTGGAATTCGAATTAACGCGATAGCACCGGCTCTCACTAACACTGCGATGGCTGAGCGGTTGTTAACAAACGATGCTGCTCGAACGATGAGTGATGCAATGCATCCTGTCGGGAGAATCGGAGAACCTGACGAAGTTGCGTCAATTGCAGCTTGGCTAGTTGATGGAGCTCCGGAATGGATGACTGGTGAGATTCTACATGTTGACGGCGGATTAGGTCGAGTCAAGGCTCAAGAAGTCGCACGAACGTGAGTCAAACAATGACCGAGCAGAGAGTCGCCGTTGTGGGTGCGGGAATCGCGGGTCTTCATTGCGCCTCAATCCTTATCGAAAACGGAATTGAAGTTCTGATTTTTGATAAAGAAACGGAAGTCGGAGGCCGGATGAGAACAACCAATGTGGATGGTTTTCTTCTTGACCAGGGTTTCCATGTTCTTCAGACGGCATATCCCACTGCAAGTCGTGTAATAGACTACAAGGCACTTCGTTGCAAGGCATTCCAACCCGGTGCATTAGTCATTGATTCTCGAAAAGGAAAACCAAAGATTCGGAAAATGGCAGATCCTTGGCGCCAACCCATTCGTGGCATCATTAGTGCCTTCAACGGCTTCGCGGGAATGGCAGACCTACTTCGTATCGCTCGACTTCGTAGAGATATCCTCAAGGGATCCATAGATTCCCAATTTGATGGAGAAGATAGTACAACAATGGAATGGTTACATTCTAGAGGATTCAGCGAATCTATGATTCAACGATTCTTTCTACCACTTTTCAGCGGAATCTTCCTTGAATCCGATTTACGAACGAATGAACGGATGTTTCGTTTCGTTTTTCGAATGATGTCAAAGGGGAAAATGGTGCTTCCAACAGATGGTATTGGATCGGTAACTGCAAAAATGGCAGAACAAATTGGAGAAGATAAATTCAGATTGGGTGTCCGCATTGGGGGAATCGATGAGGGGGCTATTCGATTCCGAGGAGAAGCTCATCGATTTGATGCAGTAGTCAAGGCGTTCTCTGAATCTGACGATGATGGGCCAAAACGCTCGGTTTGGACTATGTATCTTGACGCTGCAGAAGCCCCATTTCGATCCAAACACATACTACTCAACGGTAATCTTGGTGAGCCATCCGCTCTAATTGCTCATGTTGCAGTGCCCTCAAACGTGCAATCGAGTTATGCGCCAAAAGGTCGTAATCTCGTAGCTGTCACAATTGTTGGCGATAGAGCAGTTTCGGCAGGAATCGAAAATCCATCTGGAATTGAAGCGGCTGCGCGTGAAGAATTAGGGCAATGGTTTGGAGATGGGACTGTCTCAACTTGGAGAACTCTCGATGTCAATTGTGTCGAACACGCATTACCAGAGATTGGGGAAGGAATACGATTGACTAATCAACCTCGACAAGGCGAAAGTGGAGCAACCGAATGTGGAGATTATCTACTCCACGGAAGCGTAGAAGGTGCACTTCTGACAGCGGAAAAAGCAGCACAAGAAATCATTGACAAACTCAAGACCCCTGCAAGTGGTAATCAACAACCGATGCGTCGATTTTGATATCTAAAAATGTCAATGATTCCATAAATACGACATTGAATCAATGGGCATGGCGGACTATAGCCCGAGAACTCCAGCATCTCGTGGTATGGCCAAGTTTGACAGAACAATTAATCCGGAATATTATGAGACTGTGAAGGCCAATAACAAGGCAATTCGAGGGCTCTTAGGAATTCAGATAATATTGGCTCCAATTGCTATTTATCCTACTGGTATGCTTTGGGAGGCTGGCTTATCTGCCAATAATCCAGGTGAGGCATTTTTTGTTTTACTTGCAATTTTGTTAACTTCAATTTCTGCTATCCCAATAGGACTGATACTTCCGAGGTTAGCAACCCGTGGAGTTAAGCACGGAGATCTTGATGGAAAGTGGGCATCTGAAACCTATGCTCTGATTTTTACAACCCCACTTGGAATGATTTGGGTAGCGCTCTGGATTTGGTGTCTACCCAATGTCTGGACCCTTTTACCATGGGGTCCTTGGCAAACTAATTGGTGGAAGATTTTCCCATACATTGGCATTGTTCCAATGAGTATGATGGGTTTGATGGGGTTGCCAGCCTTGGCAAGAAATCTAAAAAATCCAATCACAAAAGAAGATACGAAAGGCATGAACAGAATCGAAGTGATTCAAAGTAATCCTGGACAAGAAATCATTGTCCGTATAGCCGAACCTNATTACAAGAATGATGCATGGATCGGACTCTACATTGCTGGNTCTGGAGACAACGAACATGGAGNCCGTTGGAAATGGATGCGNNATACTTCTCCCGANCATATATCTCTCCCAGCGCAAGGAGCGGGCNCATGGAGTGTCCGTCTGTTCAAGGATGGTGGCTACACTCGAATTGCATCAATCGATTTCCNAATTGGATNGTCAAATCAGGCACTCACTCAAGACCAGTACATGTTTGTTCCAGAAGAGATGACATGGAACGAGCACAACGGTCGTGCTAAGGCGATGGGAAGGCACCTTGTTTCAATCAGTAGTGCTGAGGAAAACGAACAGGTCACGAGAATCTCTGGTGGGAAACCTGTATGGATAGGCGGAATTAGGAAAGGTAGTGGCAATGGTCCAGGTGCTGANNACTGGTACTGGTCTGATGGCCAACCTTGGACTTACACTAACTGGCATCCTGGCGAGCCCAACAACTCCGGAGGTGGCGAAAATAGGGTGCACCTCGGCCTGCAAGCCCGGGGAACTTGGAACGATGTCAACGAANGGTGGCGTGGCCCTGCAGTCTACGAGATGTCTGCAATATCTCCTACCAAAGCGTCGTCAAACGAGCAGGGCAACTTCGAATTCATCCCGATTAGTGAGTACGATGAGGTATGGAACGACAAGGGATCTCGTGCANANCAAGACGTGTCGGTCTGGAGAGCGCGTGTACCGGCAGGGTGTCATCTGCTTGGTATGACTGCCAAGAATGGTCACTCACGTCCAACCTTCCCGACATTGGTTATTCGTGCAGGTGGTAGTGACATTGCACCGCCTGAACGATTCGATCTCGTATGGTGGCAAGAACGTGGTCAACGCCGCTTCTGGTGCTGGCGCCCCATCCCACCACCGGGTTATGCTTCACTTGGCGATGTGGGGACACTAAGCGAAAATCCACCGTCACGAGGCGATGTAGTCTGTGTAGCTATNGGATGTCTTAGTGCAAATAAACAGCCTTTGGGTGAGCAGATTTGGAACGACAGAGGCGGNGGTGCACCAAANGATGGNGCATTCTTTGCACAGCCCGGTGGCACTGGACTTTTCCGCTGTAGTGACGATGATACNCACAATNGGCCACGNGGTGAGTTCTACATTCCTGGAAGTATTCAAACTTCTCAACCCTCGANNAATCCCTCTGACGTCGGTGTCACGCACTACAAGCCGGGCCCGCGGCTCACCTACGCCGACTCCGAGGNGTACGCCGCCAAGATGGGGGGGCGGCTTCTGACGCTCGATGAAGCGAAAGCGCTCATGGGAGGCAGGGCCCTCTACCCAGGGGAAGATCAGTGGTGCGCCGTGCAGGGGCGCGACTGGGTGCAGGTGGGAGACCTCCACCACCACCCTGGCAAGAGCCATAATCGCGAGTGCGGCGGCTACCCGCCTTGGGGAGATGACGCGAATAATACCAGGTACGGCAACCCGAGCTGGAACTACGTCGCGTTGTACAAGATTCANCAGAATCGCAAGACGTTGAAGAATTCGAATGANACAAGAGGTAGTGGTATCGATATCNTNTCTTTCAATCAAGGTCAACCCATACGTTTCAGAATCAATAATCGCCCCAGTAGTAACGACGCTTGGGTTGGTATCTATCCAGCCAATGCTGGNGATNATGAACACGNAGAACGATGGAGTTGGCTAAGAGATGTCGATGTGAATAACGCCTCGTTACCAGGACAAGCCAAAGGGCGGTGGAGCATACGTGTCTTCTCAGATGGAGGTTACACCTTACATGACCGAGTCGACTTTGAAATCACAGATGACTACAAGACTGAGGTCTGGATGCAGAATGTAAGAATCGACGATAATCGACTCAACGGTCTGGCACTCGAGCATCCAAAACACGGTACTGCAAACGTCACAACCAGTCCAATCGTAGAACGAACTAGGCAAGGAGATGTGAATCGATTCGAAACCTACAATACGATTTATCTCGTCAATGATCGGGATTTACAGGACGAAGATGTCTCAGGTAATAGTGATCGGGAGAAGATTAACGCAGAACTCCTAATGCGAGCATTCCAAGATCAGTTGCAAAAGAAAGAATGATTCTCAGTCAGAATCATTTCAATTACTTTCGACGATTTGGCAATCTAATGGCAGGGGATTCACGGCATCTTCATGACCCCGAGAAAGCGGCTGAATTTGCCCGCGCTTTGGGACTAAGTGTTGGTGGCCACCATCCATTTGTTGGCGATTGGC
>PADI01000050.1 GCA_002702985.1 Methanobacteriota archaeon | reverse complement strand
GGATATCTGGAAGATGTAGAAGAAGGTGAAACTGTAATTATTGCTCCTAATCCTAAAAGACGACTTAAGGCAGAAGTAGTTAGAATGCCATTCTTATGATTTTTTTCAGCAGGGAATTAAATTCCGCCACCTTCTCCGCTAACCATGAGTAGCCCTTGGGATTCGCAGGTTGATGCCATGGCAGACACCATTGAGCAGATGGTTAGGTCAGGGAAAGGAGAGGTTTCAGATTTTAGAAATACTGCTAACGACACCATAGCTAAAGTAGGGAGTGCTTTACCTCAAAATGTTCGACAGGGATTACATAATCGTCTAAATTCCAGACTAGATATGTTAGAAAACGAAATTAATGCAAAAATTGATCAAGCAGCAACTATTGTTGCTGAAGAATCAAAAGAAGCCCTTGATGGAGCAATGATGCAATTTATTCAAACTATGAAAGGACTACCTGTTGATGAATTAACGCAGCTTTTCTCATTTATTGACAAAGATAAGGATGGAACAATTAATCAGGAAGAATTTGGAAACTTTGTAGCCACTACATTACCACCTGGTACCGTAATTCCTCCCGCTGCGATTGCCCTAGGTTTCCAAGTCTTAGATACTGATAGAACTGGGTCATTGTCTATTTCAGACATATTAGGCTCCCAAGGTGAGGTAATTACCACCGCTGCAAGAATTGTTTCAGAAGAAATCAAAGAACAACCAGTAGAAGTTCAAGAAGAAATCATCCAAGAAGAAATCGTCCAAGAAGAAATCATCCAAGAAGAAATAGTTGAAGAAAGTCCTACTACTGAAAATGAAAATTTACAAATTCTAGATAGTATGTCTATTTCCTCAAAACTTTCAGAGGCAAGATTTTCATCAGAAAAAACTAGAATAATCGAAGCGATGAAAGGAAATCCTGTTGAATTTGATGTATCAATCAATCGTATCCGTTCTGAAGGTACATCAAATAAGCCTATGGAAGTAGAAGTGTCTGCATTAGATGGTTCTAATTATATCATTTCAATAGAACCTTCAAAAATCAGTACTCTTCAAAGTTCATTAGAGAAAAAAAGTGGCACAGTAAGAATTAATGGTTCTGTTTTAGGGTTTAATATGGCGAGAAATTGTGTAACAATTGATATTTCGCAAATTGAATGATGCTCCCTGATGGGATGGGTCTATCTATCTACACCTTTTCGTAGAGGATATGAGGAAGCAACATGTCGCATTAGTGCTTGTATTTCTGCTACTTGGGATGCCTTTCTCAAACGCTTTCAACACAGAAAATACACATGTAATTCCATTAGAAGAAGAAACTACATTCTTTTCCTCTGGTAACACAACTGATTGGGCAATTTTAATGACCAGAAATTCAGCCGCTCCAGGAGGTCCAAATAATGAGAATTGGGTGAAAATTACAGATGTCATAGTAGACAGTAATGATGATATTTATGCTGTGGGTGCCTTCTACAATAATGTAACAATCGGCTCTAGTAACTGGCATGAAGAACGATCTACAGGGTTTATTGCTAAATTTGATGATCAAGGTAATTCACTCTGGGAATTGAAGATAGAAGCACCTCAAGGTAGCCCTAATCCAACATCTGAAATTAGAACTATTGATGTTGATAATGCCGGAAGGATATACGTTGGAGGATGGATGTGTGGGTCATCTACTTTCACAATGACTAGTGGATGTAGTTGGTGGCAAAATTGGGGCGGATTTGTGGCTAAAGTATCTCCTATGGGGACTTTTGAATGGGGAGTCGCAGTAGATGGAGCTAATGGATATGATGCAGTAAGTGACTTAGCAATTAGATCTGATGGACATGTTTGGGCAGTAGGATTTTTCCGAGACTCTGCATTTTTTGAAGGAGACTCATACAACACATCTGGACGATATGATGGATTTGTAGCTTTAATTAATACTACTTCCTCGCTTTTTGAGTGGGTTAGAACAATAGGAAGTCAGGATCATACTGATGGAGATAATGCAACTGCTGTAACTGTAGATTCTGATGACAATGCTCTAGTTGTTGGGTCATATTCAGATAATGCCGGAGGCACTTTCGGACCCACACAAATCATGCCTGTAGGTCGACCAACTGCAACTTATGTTCTGAATTTATCATCTACAAATACAGTAAATTGGGTAGCTAGTGCAGCAGGTAGTCAGAATGGAGAACCATCTTTTGGCATGGACATCTTAGTTGCAGATGATGGCAATTATTACGTCACTGGAGGAATTTCTGGACTAACTACATTCGATAGTTTGAGTACTGGTTCACCTTTACAAATTGTAGGCAATGGAACTAGTGTTCATACCTATATCGCCAAGATTGACACTGATGGAGATTGGAATTACGTCCGTCGTTCCGATAGTCCAAACGGGTTCAATTCACCATCACATCAAACTCCTCAAAATATGAGAATGGGACAAAATGGTATGATAATTATTGCCGGCCAATATGATGCGCCATATGGCCATCCCCTTTCCTCAGCATCATTTGGAAATATCGAATTAATTGATGGATTTATGGGAGGATATCTAGCCGGGTTCAATATACAGTCTGCTTCATGGGCATGGGCTACTGATTTTGGTAGCGGTGGAGACAATGATATTGGAACAGGTGTTGGAATTTTATCAGATGGTAGAATTGTAACTTCTATTCATGCTTGTTTGAAGGGACCATGTTATGCTGTTGTAGATGGAGTGCAGTACAATATTCCGTCATATGAAGGAGGCAGTGCTATTCTATGGACATCATACCCTGATTCGGATAGCGATAATATTCCGGACAAAGATGATAATTGTGACCTCACATCTAATCCAACTCAATCAAATATAGATCAAGATAACGATGGTGATGCATGTGATAACGATTTAGATGGAGATGGAATAGAAAATTTCTATGATTCTTGTGATGGTCCTTCGACAAATTGGGACAGTTCGATATGGTCTAATGATCGTGATCAAGACGGATGTAAAGACTCTGATGAAGATAAAGACGATGATGGCGATGGAATCGACGACTTATTTGATGATTGTAATTCTGAAAATACTGTTCATAATTGGAGTTCTACTCCAGTTTCAGATTACGACTCAGATGGATGTAAAGACTCAGAGGAAGATGATGACGATGATTCTGATGGGATACTAGACTTATCTGATTCTTGTCCAACCAATCCTTCTTGGAAGAATTGGACCAGCAATCAATCGAGTGATCATGATGGCGATGGATGCAAAGACGAGGGAGAAGATCCAGATGATGATAACGACCAACGTCTGGATGATGTTGATGATTGCCCAACTGGAGAAGTAGGGTGGACCTCTGAGATTTCTTTTGATTACGATCAAGATGGTTGTAAAGACTCTACAGAAGACCTAGATGATGATGGAGATTCTATTCCCGACTTTGTTGACTTCTGTAACCCTCCAGGTGCAACTGGATGGACTAGTTTAGATCCAACAGACAATGATGGAGATGGTTGTAGAGATTCAGATGAAGATTTCGACGATGATAATGACGGAATAGACGATTTGAATGATGCTTGTCCTGATGGAGTCAGTGGTTGGACTAGTAATTCGGATACTGATAATGATGGAGATGGATGTAAAGACCTCGGAGGGGAAAATGGAGGCTTTGGAGAAGATACGGATGACGATGGAGACCAGATTCTAGATTCTGCACCTGATATGTGTCCACAAGGAGCTACAGATTGGATTTCTACGTTTGCTACTGATTTTGATCGAGATGGGTGTAAAGATGACGGAGAAGATTCAGACGATGATGGAGATGGCTTCTTTGAAGATAATGGCGAAGATCAATGCCCGAATACTCCAGTCGGAGAGTTTGTCGATATCAATGGATGTTCATCTGGACAGGCTGATAGTGATGGAGATCTGATTCTTGATGCAAATGATCAATGTCCAAATGAAGATGCAAGAAACTTTGATGCAAATCTTGACGGTTGTATTGATGATACAGACGGAGATGGAATAAATGATGCTAACGATGATTGTCCAACAATTACAGCAGACGAAACTGGAACTACCTCTGAGAAAGGAGATGGATGCACAATAACTGAACGAGATGATGATGGAGACGGAGTTCCAGGAGATATGGATGCTGTTTCTGGAAGTGATATCTGCCCGTTGACCGCTTCAGGAGCAACAATCAATGAATTCGGATGTTCTCAAGAACAAATCTGGGATTTGATTGACTCTGATGAAGATGGTGTGAGTGACTTAGTAGAATTCCAATGGTACGAAGAATCAGGATTAAATTGTACAAATACAATCGAAAATGAACGATCAATAGTCGATGAAAATGGATGTGGATTCAGTCAATTAGATGCGGATGGTGATTTAGTTCCTAACGGAATTGATATTTGTCCTGGAACTCCTGCACTTTCTACAGTCTTTGAAGATGGATGTTCTGTAAGTCAAAGGGAGCAAACCAGTTCGAGTTCTTCTGGCCCACCTGCGTTTGTCATAGCCTCAATTATTGTTGTAATTGTAATATTGATTGGAGCAGGAGTTGCAGTAGTTGCTCAAAAATCAAAGAAACCGAAAAAGAAGAGTAAGAAACGAACTGAATCCATGCCTGCCCAATCAACAGCACCTCCAAAAGGTGAATTTTCTCAACATGCTGCACAAGCTCTAGCACCTGAACCAACTCCTATTCCTGAATTGAGCGGTAATACTGTCGATGAAGATGGAATCGAATGGGCTCAAGATGCATCAGGGAATTGGTACTGGAGAGAAGAAAATGGCCAATTTGAGTTATATGAATCCTAATTCAAATCTGCCCATAGTACGCGAGGTTTGAATAGCGGCCAATGTTACCTAAGCCCATGCTTCGCATGCAGCGCATGGCAGTACTATTGTTGACGGCTATTCTAGTAGGTATGGTTATTCATCCAATTCATCAAATTGACTCCTCTCTTTCTGAAGAGATTGATTCTTCTAATTCGTCAGCAAAAGCAGGAAGTACAGATTGGACTGCTGTAGCAGGATATGATACAGTAACAACTCCTTCAATCCAGGTTGAAGCGGGATTAGTTTCCCCGACGGATGTAGCCATCGATAGTTTAGGTTCAGTATACACAGGAGGATTTGCAATTTATGATGTTAAGTTTGGTGGGCAACAATATTCTGCAACTGATCAACTAGCCTTTGTAGCCAAGACATCACCATCAGGTAACTGGGAAAAACTCTGGAGTCCTTCTGTATTTGGAGGAGGAGGAAGTGCTACTGTTTCTGCACTAACAACATCAGGGACTGATGTATATGCATGTGGATGGTTTGTAGGTAATGTTACTATTGCTGGACAAAACCTTCAGTCATATACTCCTCCAGCAAGTGTAGAAAGTTCACAAGATATTTGGGTAGCAAAATTCGACCAGAATCTGAATGCTCAATGGGCCTCTCATGCAGGTACAGTACAAGATGACGATGCTTGTGAAGATATTTTGGTTTCGCCAGTTAAGGCTGATGGAAGTAAAGATGTATACATCATTGGAGAAACAAATGCTACTTCTTCTTCATATTTCGGAACTTCAATCACCAAAAATGGTATTGGGGGGACAGCCACAGATATTGCTGTGGCGAAATTAAATTCAGCGAATGGAAATTGGATTGATGCAAATGTCGTTGGAAGTACCGGTCAAGATCTTGGATATTCAATATATTGGAGAGGTGGTGGAATGGTTGCTGTGGGAATTTTCAGCGGAACGATTACATTTGGATCTCAACAAATGCAGGCAATAGGTTCGTTTGATCTTTGGATGGCAGATATCACAACTGGACTTGGTTTTGTCAATGCTAGCCAAGCAGGCGGAACAGCAGGTATTGCTCAACCATTTGCAGTAGTTCATCAAAATGGAGTTGATTATGTAGCAGGAACAGTACAAGGAACTGTAAATTTTGATACTAATCAGGTCATGTCATCCAGTAATGGACAAGATACAACTACATTTGTTGCATCTAGAAGCGGAGTAAATAATCAATGGGATTGGATAACGACTGCAAGCGGATATCATCAGGTAAGAGACCTAGATATCAATCCCTCAGGAGTTCTATTAGTTTCAGGATCCTTCGCAACTGTTTCTTGGACAGGAACTGGTGGTTCACTTGCACAGAGCGGAAGTGCAACATTTGGAACTGTCACTTTACCATCCACATACTTCGACCCATTTTATGCCACTATGGACTCCTCTGGAAATTGGATTTCAGCTGATGGAGGAGCGGGGGATTACAACGACAATGGAGTTGCTGGCATGTGGGCCCCTACTGGAGAAATTATCGGTGTAGGTACCTTTGGTTCTGGAGGACCTACCAATATTGGATCAACATACACCATTACTCTAGGCAGCGGTACTGCCATAGGTAATGGTAATGCATTCACAGATCAAAATTATCAGATTTATCAGAATATTGGATACTATATTTGGTCTCTGAAAGCAGATTCCGATTCGGATGGTACACCAGATATTGACGATAACTGTCCAAATCAATTCAACCCATCACAATCAGATATTGATTCAGATGGTCTTGGAGATGAATGCGATCCAGATGCTGATCAAGATGGTTTACTAAATGAGGAAGATAATTGTCCAAATGGACCAGAGGTAAATTGGGATCCCACTGATAATTCAATNAACNGAGATCAGGACGGGTGTAAAGATTCNACTGAAGATACNGATGATGATGCTGATGGTATAGATGATTTNTCAGATCTNTGTGANGATATTGGAGATAAAATGGGATGGATTTCAAACAGTGTNAGAGATCATGATTCTGATGGATGCCANGATGCTGAAGAAGATGATGATGACGATAATGATGCTATTCCAGATACCGTTGATGATTGCCCAAGAGGTTGGTTCAACTGGTCTGCTTCTACTACTACAGATCACGATACAGATGGGTGTGCTGATAACGGCGAAGATGATGACGATGATAATGATGGGATGAATGATTATGATTTTGACGATTTACCATTAGATCAATGTCCAAAGGGAGACCTCGGATGGACTTCTAACCCTACTACCGATAGAGATGGTGATGGATGTCGTGACGAGGGTGAAGACACAGATGATGATGGAGATACCGTTCTAGATGTGGATGATAATTGTACACCAGATGGAGATGGCGATTGGACTAGTGCTCTTCCAAATGACCATGATGGCGATGGGTGTCGTGATGCAACTGAAGATGATGATGATGATAACGATGGGGTATTAGATTCCGCAGATTCTTGTCCAACTGGAATGACTGGGTGGACTTCTTCACCTTTACTAGACGTAGATGGCGATGGGTGTATGGATTCTGATGAAGATAATGATAATGACAATGATGGAGTACTCAACGATGCCGACTTGTGTGCAGGTGGAGAAACTGGCTGGTTTGCTTCAAACGATTTAGATGCTGATGGGGACGGATGTAAAGATTCCACAGAAGATACCGATGATGATGCGGATGGTGTAGAAGACCAGTTTGATGTTTGCCCTGAAACTCCTCTTGGTGAAGCAGTAGATAATGTAGGATGTGGCTATAACACGCAACAAGATAATGATCAAGATGGAATTTACGATATCAGTGACGCTTGTTTAAACAGTCCATCAAGCGCAGATAGAACACTGTATGAAACACTTGTTTCAGAAGCAAATGGATTAATCCATCAATGGGGGACAAACATTGATGTTTCTGGATGTTGGTTAGGTGAATTAGACCGTGATAACGATAATCGTAAGAATTACTTAGATCAATGTCCAGATTCACCAACAAATGCAATTGTTGATGAATTCGGATGTAGTATGGCTGAATATGATTGGGATAAAGATGGAGTAGTTGGTGATTTAGCATTAGATCCAGACGTTTGTCCTAATACCTCAAGCGAAGAAATTCGAACAAATTATACTTCATTTGGTTCAGTAGATGCAATAGGATGTTGGTCAGGAGATAGCGATCAAGACTTAGATTCTATCCTAGCTTATCTCGATATTTGTCCAGGAACTGAATTGGGATTAGAAGTTAATGAAGACGAACAGGACTTAATGGGATGTGCAGATAATCAGTTAGATTTTGATAATGACAACATAATGAACGATGCTGATGTTTGTCCAGATACTCCAGCAAATACAGAAGTTCAATCAGAAGGAGATCGAATAGGATGTACTCTTGAACAAAGATTAGCTTTAGGTGATTTTGATGCTCAAATGGAGGCATATGGATTGTTTGTAGGAATAGGAGCTCTCGTTATAATTGCCCTGTTAGGGGCCATAGGATTCTTCCTCCTGAAAAGTGATGATAATATTGGTTCTATCCCACCAATGCCAATGGACTTAGCGAGTCCGATGCAAACAGCAGTCCCCGTTCATGCCCCACCTGGTTTCACACCATCTCAACCAGCATATGTTGCAGATTATACTGGATTACCCGGAGGTGGCCATTATGATCAAGGATATGATGGTTCAACAATCTATATTGCTCCAGATGCTACTCAATGGAAAATGAATGCAGATGGATCTTTCAATCGAATCTAGTTCAGATGAGACAATAGGAAAGTGAGGCCCCGCTGCAAAGCATCCTCTCTTGCTTCTGAATCTCCCTCTACATGTGCGCCACGATTCCTAAGAATTCTGAAGACTAAACGTCGTTGACTTAATTCATTCAAAGGAAAACGAATTCCGAACTTCCAGATTCCAGACATATGTCCATTCTCTTCAATTCTAACTGTTCTCTTTCCTAATCGAATTACCTTTGGCAACCATGTCTTCTCTTGTTCACTATCGAATGCATGATGACTTCCGGAGTAAGTATGTAAAATAGCATTTGGCAATTGAGGGAGGAGGCCTTCAACGAGACTGATTGGCGTCCAATCGTCTGCAGTCCCATGAAGAATGAGCATGGGTGCATTTGACCATTTTTTGATATCAGGTCGTAAATGAGCAGCAGGATAGAACGGCAAGTGAGCTGCGAACGGAGTTCCAAGAACGTCGATAACAGGAGACCAGCCTGAATAAATTGAAACAGTACCTCCTAAACTCCAACCTGCAATCCCAATTCTATCAATGCGGTTATCAATATCTAGTATTGATTTTACTGCAAATGCATCTGCCAACATCATAGCATGAGTAACTGAGATTTGATCTTCAACAATTGATTCTACCGATCTTGATGAAAAAGAATGAACTTTGCATACTGCAATACCAGATGATAGCCAATATCGAATATGATCTTCGTGGTGAGGCTGCCAACCTCGACTACCATGAATTGCTACAACACATCCGAATGGACCTTCTCCTTCTGGAAAATATAGGTCAGCATGAGCCGGATGTAAGTCTAAGGAATCAAAGGAAGTTAGAATATGATGTATCTCAAACGGAGAGCGTGAATTGAAATCAAGACGCTCCTGCATAGCAGTTCGTAAAGTCTCTAGTATGAAAATAGATACACTAAGAATACAGATGAAGTTGTATTCAACGACGGCCTCCGCCGCCTCNACGGCCTCCACCGCCAGAACGACCGCCGCCACCACCTGAACGACCGCCGCCGCCAGAACGACCGCCACCTCTACTACGTCCACCGCCACCTGAACGGTTGGAAGAAGAACGAGTAACTCTAGAAGTAGAACTTGATCTAGTTCTGTGAGAACGATGATTCCTATGACGATGATATATTGGACCCGTATACCCATGACGACTGCCGTAATTATTGTTGATTACCACCACATCATTATCTGGATAATACCCTCGATGGTGATGAATTGCCCCTGATCTAGTTACATATGCTCCAGGCTCTACATTGTTGAATCGAACATAAACGAATAGCCCTACCAAAAGTAATAATCCACAAGGAGCACATACAATTAGAGCAGCAGTTGCACTCTTTTCTATTTGAGTAGAACGAATATTATTTGGATTATCAGGATTAACATATACTGTAATTCTGGAACCGGGGCCATTTGAATCTTTTACTGAATCCAAACATACACTCTCACCAGGAGTTCCAATTTGCATTCGAGTGAATGAACCGGAATATTCAGAATCATCTCCATCGCCATCGCCATCGTAGGTAAATGAAGGCAAGTAATAACAAGTGTAGATATCGTAAAACCCTACAGAATCCATTGCCAGTGTTTGTTGTTCAATCCATTTTGTTGTAGAACCATGTTCAATTGTAAATACTTGAAAATCTGAAGGCGTGCTTTCATCTACTTCAATCAAAATTGAACCATTAATTGGATAATGTGCTTTAATTTCTTCAAAACATAAATTTTGAGACGTATAACTGGGAGATTCAGCCCAACCAGAATAATTTGTACCATTTACTTCCCAAGTAAGATACACGTCAGCATAGCAAGTATACTCGTCATGATAAGTATACCAAACGTCACAATATTCGTCACCATAATCATCTGTGTAACAATCTTCATTGCGAGTCTCAATCTCTTCCCAATCTTCAAACCATCCAGTTCCGTTATCTACTCCATTACCTGAAATTGTTGCATCTATTGGAATCATGCTCGTATCAGTAGATCCTACAATTATTCCTTGGACAATTGGCCAATCTTCCTCACTAGATGCTTGCATTGCTAACAGACCTACTATGGAGACAACAACAATCGTAGAAATAATGACTGCTGCTAGCTCTCCAGATGACAACCACCAAAATCCCTTCCAATCTAAACGACGAGATGGAGGGGAATAATTTTCAGTATTAGTCGTAGGTTGAGAGGAATTTGTTGAAATTGGAGGAGTTTGCGAAGTACCAGTAATCTTGGCTTTTTCCGCTTCAATCTTGGCCATTTCTAAGGCATGTTTTGCTTGTTCTAATTCTGCATCTTGCTTCACCTTTTCAGCCGCTGCATCTGCAAACGCTTCAGAAAGACTTTCCTCATCAGAATGGTTGTCAGTCCACCATTGTTCCTTGTCATTAGCCATGTTAACAAACTGTGGAAGAGGTAGGAACTATAGAAAACTGAGCCAAAGAATTGGGTTTTTTTTATGATTGACCCATATTGCCCCAAGATGCGTCAAAAATCATAGCATCATCTTGAAACGATTTGAATTCTAAATGATTACCAGATGGATCTTTGATGAACATTGTAGCTTGAGCACCAGGTTGATTTTCATATCTAAGATAAGGTCCAATAACAAATTCCAGAGATAATGCTTCGAATCTTTCTCGCATTTCATGCCACTGATTCCATTCCAGTACAATTCCAAAATGCATAGAAGGAACTTGCTTTCCATCAACTGGATTTGTCACTAAATCAGGCATACTACTAACCAAATGTGCAACAATTTGATGCCCATGAAGATTCAATACACAAGATTCAGGTTTTTCTCTTCCAACTTTACATCCTAAAATTTCAGTGTAGAATATACGAGCTTCATCTAAATCATGAACTGGGAATGCTAGATGAAATGGGCGTAACATCAATTCACCCTTTGATAGCATCTCTGGCTAGGGCTACAGCTTCGTCTACAATCTCTCCTGAAACACCGAGATGTGATGATGGTTCGAACATACTATTCATTTCATCTTCTGAAAATACTTCCATCAATTTTTCAGTCTTCAAGCAGATTTCCTTGAGATGTTCACCGGTTTCAACTGCTTGGAAGGATGCAGTTCTGAGAATCTCGTGTGCTTCATCTCTTGCAACTCCTTTTCCTACAAGATCAATCATTACCTTTTCTGCCATTACTAAACCATTCTGTGATTCAATATTCAACATCATTCTTTCAGCATCGACCCATAAATTAGTTAGAACTTGAGAGGATTTCAGCATTATATCATGACACAATATGCTAGAATGAGAAAGAGTAAATCTCTCGGAAGAAGAATTAGCAAGATCTCTCTCATGCCATAGGAGTGCATTCTCATACGTTGGGATAATGAATGAACGAACTATTCTAGATAATCCACTAGCATTTTCAGACTTAATTGGATTTTTCTTGTGAGCCATAGTCGAAGAACCGACTTGTTTCTTCACATCGAATCCTTCCCCCGCTTCTGCAATCTCTGAACGTTGTAAATTCCTAATTTCTTGCAAAACTTTCTCAACTGTTGTTGCTACATTTGCCAACCATGAAATATATTCTACATATCTATCTCTGCCAACTACTTGAGTAGTAGCAAGAGGAACTCCTAAACCTAGATGAGTTAGAATTAACTCCTGTAATTCTCTTGCGTTTTCTCCTTGAGCCGCTCCAGTTCCAACAGCTCCAAGGAATTTTCCGACTACAATTCTAGGAGTAGCCTGATCTAAACGGATTAGATGGCGTCGCATTTCATCTAACCAAACTGCAACCTTGAGGCCAAATGTAATTGGAACTGCTGCTTGACCATGGGTCCGGCCCAACATCACAGTATCTCTTT
>PADI01000049.1 GCA_002702985.1 Methanobacteriota archaeon | reverse complement strand
TATTGCAATTAGCATTAATGATGCTTCACAAGAACGGAAGTCCCAGCCGGTTACATCGATAAAGAAATCCTTAGTAGTTGATGTCACGGTAGTATGATCGCCATTGATTATCGGTGGGAATGACAAAACATTGTCATTAGCATCAACAATAATTGGAAATTTCTCAAAACCTTCTACTAAGTGTGCGTAATCAACGCCTTTAGGGTGCTGTTGTAAGATTTCTTTGATAGTCATCGCCTCATTCATAGCCAATGGGGTAAATTTTGTATCTCCACTGACAGCCTTTACGGCAAATGGCGGGGCAAGTTTGGACAAATCATGAACGCCAATAGAGGCTCTTTTCCTACCTCTTCCTAATGCAAAGTGTAATTTTTCTTGATGATCCATTAGTGATTTTATAAAATCATCAGCAGAAATCTCTAGCTTGGCAAGATCTATTCCTCTTACTACAGCACCAAGGATAATTGGTCTAATATGTTCTAATTCAGAATCTACTACCATGGCTATTTCGCCATGTTTAATTTCTAAATCAGGATTTGAGTCTTGAAGGTGAATAAAATTCCTAATGGCTCGAGAAAGAGTTTCACCAGACAATAAATCTGGTCGATTAGGGAATATTTCAATATCTAGAATCTCATCATCACATCTGTCTATATCGGTTCCCAGTAATGGTAATTGTTCTGCTAACTTCGGAATATCATGGCGATGTCCATGCTTTTTGAGTAATTTTTCAATTAACTTTTGCTCTACTGATATTGTTGGCATTTTAGCACCTACCTTGCAAACCAGTGTGGAAGCGGTCTTTCGTAACCTGATAGTCTTAATCCGCTGACAGCAGCAGTTTCAAAGTCCAGAGCTCTCAAATTTTGCCTGCTAAGTGAGTCAATTGATTCAAGCCCCAGTCTTTGCAAAATTTGCGATAAGTGATTCTGAATCTCATTCAACCAAATGGAAATTTGATTGTAATCTTCAGATGGTGTAGAGCAACAGACAAACTTTAGCCCCGAAGCACGAAGTTTTGCTATGTCCTCTGCGTTTGCTGAAAATCCAATTGCAATTCCAGAATCAGTGTAACTATTTTCAAGATTAGCTTTACTACTTCTTCCAACAAGTACTAAACTTGCAGATTCAGAAGTGCCAGTTTCATCTTCAATCACACATATTGTTAGATCACAATTATGGTATGCAGATGTTTTGTGAAGCGTTTCAATCCTGCCAACACCATCAGAAAATCCAAATGGTTTTTCAGAGCCAAGAAGTGACCTAATTGCAACCAACATACCATCTAATTCTTCAGCACTCATACTAGGCAAATTCATCATATCGATAACAACTCCACCACATACACTCAAAGCATCGGTTGAATGAGAAATATTTGAGAGGTTTATTGACAAAAAGTCAATTTTTCTAGGATTGCTTTCAACAATGAATGGTTGAGATTCGACTAATTTCGATGACTCTTTGCCATTAGAGAGAATTTTCCCATCAGATAAAATTGGAATTATCGGCAATGGTAAAGCGATTGGCGTATTGGATTCAGCTCTTTCTCCTAGTAATGCAACAGTATCGCAAGTAGCATAATGCATATTCTTAGGTTGGCCAGCAGGAACTAAACCAATCATTGATAGGTCGCCTGCTGAAACTATTTTTTCATTATTTTCAAGTTGCGCATCCCCATTAGGTTCAAGACATACTGAATCATTTGGAATAAGGAAATTCTTGTCATCTATCTCCTTGTTCAAATCTTTTAACTCCGAATCAGTAATTGGTCTAAGCACCACTCCTTCAGGAGGGTTAGGGCATCTCCCATTGACTATGATTTTTCCACCGACCATCCCAGCACCAGGATCATTGCCAATATCACCATCAACTACAATGATTCCTCCACTCATGCCACCTCCAACTCGTAAACCAGCATTGCCCCTAACAACAATTAGTCCACCAGACATGCATGAACCTAAATCATCTCCACATCCATCAAGAATCGAAATCTGTCCTGATTTCATAGCAAAACCAGCATAGTTTCCAGCACTTCTTTCGCAGGTGATAATATTACCATTATTTGCTGCCCCTAAATAAGAACCACAATCACCTTGAATCGTGAACATACCACCTTTACCAAATGATGCTGTCCAAGAACCTAAAGTACCCAATGCCCTAATTTTAGCACCTTTGGGAATTCCTGGGCATAGACCAAGTTCACCATTCTTTGGAACAGGGTCTCCTGCATTGGTCCAGCCAATTCGCAGTATCGCATTTTGTTCTGCAGCAGCCTCAAGTTTAGGACCCAGTTTATTGTTGATGTTAAATGACCTTGCCACTACATCAAGAGCATCCGCCATGTACCTATGTCGAACGAGGATGAACATATACTCTTCTTATTGCTATTGATATGAAGCCCAATTTCATAATGATTTTTATGATACGATTTGTTAATAGATATTCTTCATCGACCCATGGTTGTGAGACTATGGTAATTAAGGTCGCAATTAATGGATATGGCACAATTGGAAAAAGGGTAGCGGATGCGGTTGATGCACAAGATGACATGAAGATAGTTGGTGTTACTAAAACACGTCCAGCCTTTGGTTGTGATTTAGCAGTTAGAAAAGGGTATCCAATATACTGCACTTATGATGATGCAGAAAAGATTGCTGCGTTTGCTTCAGCTGGTTATGAATGTCATGGTGGTCTTACTGATTTATTGAATATTGCAGATATAGTAATTGATTGCTCACCGGGAAAAGTAGGTGCAGGTAATTTGGAAAAATATCAGTCAGCAGGTGTAAAATGGATATTCCAAGGTGGTGAAAAACATGCTATGACTGGTATGTCTTATACCTCATCAGCTAATCATGAAGAAAATTTGAATGTTGAAGGAACTAGAGTAGTTTCATGCAACACAACGGGGCTATCAAGAACTCTTGTTCCACTGTACAATCATTGTGGCTCACTTTCTGTTGAATGCACCATGATTCGTAGAGCAGCAGATCCTGGCGATTCAAGCAAAGGTCCTATCAATGCTATCAAACCAGTTTTGAAAGTTCCTTCTCACCATGGGCCGGATGTAATGACTGTAAAACCTGAGATTTCAATTAATTCTATGGCAGTAGCAGTTCCTACAACAATAATGCATGTTCACGTAATAGTGGCTCAACTTCCTGAAGGCCATGGTCTAACAACTGAATCAATTATTGATATGTGGTCAAATGAACCAAGAATAATTCTCATGAGCGGCGGTGAGACTGGAATCACTACTACTGCAGAGGTTATGGAATACGCTCGAGACATAGGCCGGAAGTGGGGCGATTTGCACGAAATTTTTGTTTGGCGTGACGGCGTGAAACTTGAAGCAAATACCCTCTACTACTTCCAGGCAATCCATCAAGAATCTGATGTTATTCCAGAGAATGTCGATGCTATTAGGGCATTAATGGGAACTGAGTCAAATTGGCGAGTTTCGGTTGAGAAAACCGACAATGCAATTGCAAAATACAACAATATTTTATGAGCAATTTGTCCACAATGAATGGTTGTTTTCAAAAACCAAGTGTATTTCCCCGTATTATGCTGAAGCCGAGGCAAGTCCTTTTTGGAATAATTCTTTTCCTCGGAATCTCTTTTTCACCGATGGTAAATAATGATGTTTTGGAAGCCGATATGACTGCTGAAACAACTCAATTTGACGAAAACTATGGCAAATTGGCTAATGCGGCAGATAATTGGCATCAAGCATCAAGCAAAACTATTGATGGCTTAACTGTAAAAGAGTTGAGTGGTAATTTCAATTTAGCACATGGTTCATTCGATCCGCTTTCAGAATTTCCACCATACATTCCTGATTTATTCAAGAATGATAATGATTTTCAGAATACTGGCATGAAGTTTGTCCAACTAATAGATTACCAATATCAGTTACTTTATGATTTGGAAAATAATGGTGATATTAAGATTCTAGATGTACTTGGAGATGGTAATTTCATTATCAGGATTTCATCAAATGGTGTTGGAGCCTTAGAACAGTTAGAAAATTCAGTACAAATTCGTTGGATGGAAAATATACACCCCGGATATCGATTACACCCTGATTTGTTGATTAACAATAAATATTCTACTCTTGCTGTTGTACCAACTAATGATTTAGGTCATGGGGGGTATGGTGAGTTAGCATTAGACCTTGTTAACTACGGAGCCAACGATGCTTGGTGCGGTTATTCTATGTGTCAAGTTGAATTAGTAGACTACAACCAATTTATTCTAAGTGCAGCTAATGATGGACGTATAATTTGGGTAGAACCGATTTCTCAATTAACGGTTCATAATGGTGTTGCAAGAGCAATTAGCGGTGTAGTATCAGTAGAAAATGATGCATTATTTACCTTAGATGGTTCCGGTGAGATGTTGGCTATTGCAGATACTGGATTAGATAGAGATCATCCAGATATTGCAGGTCGAGTTGCTGCTGTTTACACACAATTTGGTCTTGATACTTCACCAGCAGATACCAATGGTGGACATGGGACACACGTTACATTGACTGCAATTGGAGATGGAACAAGTGATTCATCAACAAAGGGTATCGCTCCAGAGGCTTCTGTTACCATGTATGCTCTTGAGCATGACCCAACTGGTGTCTTTGGTAGGCAAGGTTCAATCTATGACTTGTTAGCTGATGCTAAGCAAAAAACTGCTAGAATTGCAATTAATGCTTGGGGTCTTAATGGAAACTATGGAGAATATACTGCTGATTCGAGGTCAGTAGATCAATTTGTCAAAGATGAAGAAACCCTTTTACCAATCTTTTCAGTTGGTGATTGGGAAGGGAATGGGGATTCTTTAGTCACAGCCCCTGCAACGGCCAAAAATGTACTCTCTGTAGGAGTCAGTACAACAGGATCTGGAGGCAGTACTCCTCAAGGTTCTGTAGACCCGATTTCAAGAGAAGGTCCAACTATTGATGGAAGAATAAAACCAGATGTTGTTGCTCCTGGAATTGAAATCTGTTCTGGTCGAGCAGAAGAAGCTAGAAACCCGAGCGGCTTTGCTTGTGCAACAGGAGTGCATTCTAACGGTGAATCACAATATATGACTCTCTCGGGAACATCACAATCAGCTTCAGTTGCTGGAGGTCTTGCTGCCCTAACACGCGAATATCTAAGGGAACAAGTGAATATCCCATCTCCATCAGCATCTTTAATCAAGGCAGCAATGATTAACGGAGCAGATGACTTAGGTGCTCCAGATGTGCCTAATAACCAAGAGGGATGGGGTCAATTAAATCTTCAAAATACTGTAATGCCAATGGATGGAAATACTGAATTATCTACATTTTATGATGATGGAAAAACTCTCCAACCCTCATTTGGTCTATTATATGAATTAAATCTAGACCCTGTTCATGGTATTGAAGTAACATTGGCATGGAATGATGAGGCAGGTAGTGCTAATTCTGCTCAAACAAGTTCCAAACTTGTCAACGATTTGGATTTAATTTTATTCGACCCAGATGGAAATCAGTGGCTTGGNAATAATTTCAATTNAGGATATTCTGCCTTGGGCGGGACAAGTGATTCTTTGAATAATGTTGAGCGCATAAGTATTGAACCAAATACTATGTCAAATGCTGGCCAATGGCTCGTACAGGNAATTCATCGTGGTGGAGTTAACCAAGATTTTAGCATTGTGATTACTGGTGATGCATCGATTGTCTCAAGACCNGATCTTTATGCATTCCCGGAGTCAATTTACTTATCATCTGAGTCACCACTACAAAATGATGTAGTATCAGTTCGTGTTTCTTGGATGAATCAGGGAACTGCTGATGCTGGTTCGTTCGATTGGAAATTAGAAGATTTAACCGAGGGTACAGTTTTGATGCAAGGTCAGTCATCAGGCNTTTCTTCAAGTGGCATTCAATCTGAAATTACNACACGCTCCTTTTCGACTACTGGNACACATACATTGAAACTCAGTTTAGATGTAAATAATGACTTAGATGAAATGAATGATGAATCTTCAGGTGTAAACAATAATATTCTCGAAATAGATGTTGTTGTTTCTGCATTAGGAGTAAGAGTAATTCCATTAGATGACGATGGAAATGTACCAGTTAGTGAAGCGGAACGTCAACAAGCGGCAATAAANCAGTTTGATGTAAGGAATGACACTGATATCGATATACCTATATCTATAGTCAATGAAGGTACTGGGACGGAAATGGTCACCTTGTCTTATACCAATGTTCAAGAGAAACATCCAGTATTCAATTACTTTATTTCACCTGAAGATTCATGGCAAAAATCAGTTTCACAATCGGGTCCATATCAATTAGCTCCTCAAGGACAAACAGATGATAGNATTGAAGTAACTTTGAATTTTGANAATATTAATTCAAATTTAGATGATCCAGANAATCCTAGATATGCTCGTTCAGGAACNTTCTATGTCGATGTAACAGTTGCATATCAAACACAACCGACNGTATCACACTCAATTCGNTTGACGATTATTATTGAAGAAGTTGATGATGTAAAAATAGTAGTTAGTGGAACTACAGGTTTGTCAGCATTACCAGGAGAATCAGCATCATTTGCTATTTCTGCGCTAAATATTGGTAATTCGGAAGCACAATATTCGGTAGAATGTATGTCGGAGAATCTTTGGCAAATCATGTTAGGGAATTCTAATTCATCATCCCTTGACTTTGAATCTCTTGATATTGGGAATTACCTATCAATGCCAGTACGTATCTTTGTCCCACCAGTTTCTCAAGGTAATCCTTTGTCCGGTTTCCAAGATACTGTAGAATGTTTTGTAACCTCTTCTACAGACATAACTCTAAACTATTCTCAAATGGTTGTAGTAGAAGTGGATGAACTTTATGAGTATACAACTAACTTGCAAAAGGATGGTATGGATGTTGGTACAAATTTAGAGGTGCGAGATATATTCATAGATAGTGGAGAAGAGATTTCTTTAGATTTTGAAGTTATCAATCAAGGCAATGTTGACATTACACTTGATGTAATTGTTCAGCCATCTAATCCAAGTTGGTACTTCGATGTTATTTATGATGGTTTATTTTACGAAAACACAGTTGCTGTAACAGTAGCAGCAGGTCAGTCAAAAATTGTCGAAATTATTCTGGCATCACCAGAATCATCTTTAGAAGGCGACTTTAACTTTTTCAATATTAAGGCTGAAGTTTCAAATTTTGATTATGTGACAAATAACACCAGGTTAGTAATCGTCGATAAATTATCTATCGAACTTGAATCTCCNGATAAGATCAGTTGCCAGTTATCAGAAGAATACTCATATGCTGATTTCATTATTACTAATGATGGTAATTCAGTGGCTAATCTTGATTGGTCATATTCGCTACCACCTGATGGATGGGTAGTTGGCTTTGCAAACCCAGTGACTCAATTGCAACCNAGAGAAAATCAAACTGTAAGTTTGGGAATTATTCCTCCTGCAAATGAACAAATAACTGGTAGTGCTTTCAAAATATCAATTTCTGTTAGTGCCACTAATGGAGATAGATTAGTCGAGAAGAGTGTAATTTTAGATGTTGAAATCAAAGAATCAATTTTTGGTAACATTACCTTGAATGATGAGGTAATACAACCTCTACTGGGTGTTCCAAAAGGAAGTAGCCAGTCAACAACAATTGAAATTAGAAATGATGGTAATATGCCACTTGAAGGAGATTTATCTATCATTGTTGTTGACGAATCGGGTAATGAAATTAGTGGATGGAGGCCTAGTGTTTCACCATCTAATATTGCTACTAATCCAGGAGAAACTCAAACTGTGGAAGTCAAACTTAATCCTAAAGATAGCGTAGATAGAGGTCCATTCACTGTAATTGTTTCATTGACTACAGGTGATGAAATTATTACGACTTTTAATCTTCAAACATCATCATCTCCTGCTGAAGGAAATAAAGGACTATTCAATATCGTACCTTGGTATGTATCTTTAATTATCGTTGCATCATTAGTAGGAGTNCTGGTAGTTGTTTCTCGCAAAGTTAAGAGGTCTGGTTCATCAGAAGATGATGGTACACAGTTAGTTACTGCTGATGCATATGGCAGTTTACCAGATGCTGGTAGCCGCAGAGAACAAGCTCTTGATATTGGATTGTCACAAGACGACATGACCAGTGGTGAAGTATCACAAGAAGAGATTGCAGCAGCACTTGCAAAATCAATGGCAGAACAATTTACCCCACCTCCTTCTCCAAACATCCCACCTGCAGGTTTACCTCCGATTGGTAAGGTTCCAGCAGGCATGCCGCCTTTGGGTCAAGTTCCTAAAGGATTACCACCTGCTTTGCCGCAAAAACCAGTAGTAAATTTACCACCTCCAGCCCCTCAAAACCCCTCTACGACTATACCTCCATTACCAGCGGCAGGGCTTCCAGCAGGATGGACAATTGAGCAATGGAATGCTTATGGTCATATGTGGCTGGAAAAGAATCAGCGTTAAGTGCTACATTGAAATTAGATGAATTTCTCGGCCAACTATGACCAGCATAGTTTTGTTTGGACCTCCTGGTGCCGGTAAGGGTACTCAGGCTGCAAGAATTACTGATTCGACCGGATTGCCTCAAGTTTCTACTGGTGATATGTTGAGGGCAGCAGTAAAAAATGGGACTGAAACTGGAATGGCAGCCAAGCAATATATGGATGCTGGCCAGTTAGTTCCAGATTCCATTATTATCGACTTGATAAAGGAACGAGTACTAGAAAAAGATGCTCAAAATGGCTTGATGTTTGACGGATTTCCAAGAACAGTGCCTCAAGCTGAAGCTCTTGCAGAAATAACAGAAGTGAGTCATGTAATTTCTATTGAAGTCCCAGATGAAAGGATAGTAGAACGAATTTGTGGAAGATATTCTTGTGCTAGTTGTGGTGCAGTATATCATGATACTTTTAATCCGACAAGTACAGAAGGCGTTTGTGATCAGTGTGGTAGTAAAGAGATGAAACGTAGGGCAGATGATAATGAATCTACAGTATTACAAAGATTAGGTGCATATCACGAACAGACATCTCCACTTGCTGACTGGTATGATGCTAAAGGAATCTTTCATAGAATTGATGGAGATCGTGATATCGATCAAATCACAGTTGATATTTTGCAAGCATTAGAATAATTGGTGATTTAATGGGNAGGCGAAGGTCGCAAAATAAATCAAAAAGCGACCGAAAGAGAGGGTCTATCATGGTTCAAAGAGAACTGTCATCAATTATTCTTGATAATGAAAACGAGTCTGTTGAACTAAAGCAAAATGCAGCAGAGAAGTTAATTGCATTAAACCGTAAACATCGACTTGAAATGCCAAAGCAAGTAGGGTTAATGATTTGCAAAAAATGNCATGTTCTATACGATACTAATAACTCAAGAANGCGAATAAAGCATGGTCAATTAATAATATCCTGTCTTAAATGTGAATCGGTTAGAAGGATAGGTGGTGGCCCCAAATCACATAGGAGGCGATGACTTGTCCGAAATTCCCAAAAATATCAAAAAGATGGCATTGTCAAGAGATTTAAAGCCAACAATTAGAGTNGGTAAATCTGGTATTACTGATANCTTAATTTTGGAAATAACAGACCAATTGTCGACTAAAAAACTTGTAAAAATCAAAATTAATCGCGGTTTGTTTCAAAAAAGTGACTTTGATTCACTTTGGTCACACCTTGCAAAAACGACTAATTCCACACTTGTATCTGCTCGTGGAAATGTTGGGGTATTGTGGAAACATTAGTATTTTCATACACAATGCTCAAAGATTCGTTTCAGGTGGCTTGGGTTAAGGGATGAATTATGTTCAACTTAGTGGATAAAAATAGCCGTTCAAAAAGGATAGCATTTGCACTGCTTTTAGTTGTTGGTTGTTTGTCAATAATTGGTCATACCAGTGCTGCAGGTTCAGGTGGTACTGATGTTCATATTGAGTTGAGCATCAAAGATGGAATGGAAAATACTGCAATAGGAGTTGGCCTTGCAATCTTAATTTTTGTATATATTCTAATNATCTTTGAAACCGTTCACAGAACTCTTGCAGCAGCAACTGGAGGATTGATTGCAGTCATTGCTTTGAATTACTTTACCAACGAACCTGCATTGAGTTTGAAAGCCGTTACTACTATGATTGATTGGGAAACAATTGGTNTGTTACTCGGAATGATGGTTATGGTTGGAGTAATTTCTCACACTGGAGTTTTCGAATGGTTTGCTGTCGAAGCATACAAAAGAAGCGAAGGTTCGATATGGGCTCTTGTAGTAATTTTGTGTATCGTTACTGCAGTTCTATCAGCATTTTTAGATAATGTTACGACAATTCTGTTACTTACTCCAGTAACNATACAACTGGCTAAGGTATTGGATTTNCAACCAGTTCCNTTACTGATTGCTGAAGTGTTATTCTCTAATATTGGTGGTGCTGCAACTATGATTGGTGACCCGCCAAATATCATGATTGGTTCAGGATTATCTCCTGATGCAATCGAGAGAGCTGAAGGTGGNAAGTATGCTGATTTGGCTAGTGAAGGTGTAAACTTTAATGATTTCATAATTGAAATGGCACCTGGTATTTTGATGACAGTAGTTCCTGCATTCATGCTTCTAAAATGGATGTACAAAGATGAATTCTCTGGCAAGAGGATACGTGATGTTGCAGAACTAGAATCCAAATATGGNATTAGAGATCATAAGATGTTAACTACAAGTGGTTTTATTCTTGGTTTAGTTATTCTTGGATTCTTTTTGCATCCAATAACTCATATGCCTGTATCATGGATTGCTCTAGGTGGAGCTGTACTTATGCTGCTTGCGACTAATAGGCATGAACTAGAAGAACCATTAGAAGAAGTTGAATGGACTACACTATTGTTCTTTGCTGGATTATTTGTCTTAGTGCACTCATTGCAATACATGGGCGTTATCAATTTCATTGGCGAATATGTTGAGCGAGCAATTGTGTGGTTCCCTCAAGGGGATGATGGAATTATTCGTCTAACTGCTGCTATGCTTATTCTGCTGTGGGTTTCAGCAATAGCATCAGCTTTCATCGATAATATTCCTTATACTGCTACCATGATTCCGATAGTTCTACAAATTTCTCAAGGAGCAAATGTTGAATTGGGTCCACTAATTTGGGCACTAGCATTTGGCGCTTGTTTAGGAGGTAATGGTACACTAATCGGTGCATCAGCGAATGTAGTAATGGCAGGAATGTCTGAAGAAGCAGGCTATCCAGTATCTTTCAATGAATTTTTCAAGGCTGGGTTCCCAATGATGTTGTTAACTACTGCAATTGTATCTCTTTACATGGTACTTGTCTACTCTGTTGGCGGTGGTGGAGCGATGTGGAAACTTGCTCTAGTCGCAATCACTATGGTTGGGATAATCTACCAAGTTTACAGAGGTCGTTCTAAAGGTAAAAATTTAGCAGACTCATTGGTTGACCATGATTTAGAAGAACTCAAAGATTTGGCTGGTACCAAATTAAGCAAAGTAAAGGGTGTTGTATCAGGCGCATCTGAGTCCGAATAGACAAATTAGCAACCTTTTGAGCGTACACTTGAAAGGCAATGTGGTATTGGTGTAAATTGGTCAGGTCATGTTTGAGTGTAGCATTTGTGGTTTGTTATCTCTAAATGCAATCTCATGTCCAGCATGTGGTAGTCAAAACCTCAAGGATTTGTCGGCTACTGATTCACAAAGTGAAGATCTCCCCAAAGAAATTCCAGGATTAGATGATGCAGCAGAATCATGGCATGATCTCGAAGGTTCTTCTAATGAAGAAAATGACTCTACCCACTTCTCATCTCTTGAGCCAAATAGTCGAAGTAGTCTGCCGTTTGGCTTTTCTGGAGAGTCAAATTTTCAAGTTTCAAGGTTGCCTTTTGGCATCGGGAGTCATGCTGATGGAATACCATTTGATAATGAATCAAACCAAAGGTCAGTAATCGATGATGAACAAACTCATGTGTCAGATGAGCAATTAGATTCTATTCCTCAAAGAGAGTCTAGTGAAACATCTTTGAATTTCGAACCTGAAGAGCAAATGGCTGAAGTTGTAATTAAGCGAAACAATCCAATTAGAATTCAACCTTTGTCAAAGCAGACTGAAACAATANCGCCATCATCTNNCACTGATACTCTNCCTTCAGATTTTGATGTACCTGNTGATAGTNTAGATGAAATCCCAGANGAATGGCGAATATCTGCTTCTGAGGCTAATATGGATGAGATATATTCTACTGGAGATGAAGTGGTAGAAGTAGTTCATCATTATGAGGAAGATGTGGTAGTTTTTGATCATCAAAGTAATCAGTCTGTTAACAATCAGAGTTTTGATTTAGAAGAATCAGATATATTGTCATTGGAACTTCATCCAGCAAGAGCGTTAGATGTTAACTTGCTAAAGAACCCCGAATGTCGTGAAGATTTAGATGCTGGATTCTTTGCAATCGCAAAAAATAGTTGGGCTGAGGCTGCCATAAAATTCCAACAAATCGCATCTCGAATGCCAGGCGATTCAGCAGTTTACAATAACTATGGTCTAGCATTATTACAAAGGGCGATAGAGATGGCAAAAGATTCAGATGAATCTATTCAAATGCTGGCTTCCTCACAATTTGAATCCGCAATTTTGGCTCTGCGAGAAGCAGCAAAAAGTGATCCTGATGAGCCAGTGATTTTACTAAACTTAGCCCATGCATTACTGGTTAGTGGGCGTTCAGAAAAGGCATTGAAAATTATCACTGTTCACAACTCTAAGCATCCGAATTCTGCTGAAGGAGTAAATTTGGAGGCAGCTACCTTGGTTAGTCTCGGTCAGAGTGTAAATGCAAAGACAAAACTATCACAATTTAGAGGAGATTCAATAGTCGAAGAAAATCTCGCAAGATTACTCTAATTTTGGCAAATTTATAGGTTTTTGAAAAAATAACTAAAATCGTTGTACTCAACAATTTTTTTCAATTCAAAAAATACCTACTAAACCGATTTATTCATATACGGGAGGTAGGTCGGTTGGTTGCTTAGCACCTTGGCATGCCTATGTCAGGGGAAGGGCTGAGGAGGACCATCCCGGAGGAGTTGGTCTTTTGTGGAAGCCGAATTGGCATGAATTAGATACCGAAGGGTTACTCGCATGGTGTGGTAACATACATGTGATGCTACAACCCAACTGGGGGATCGCTCGGCTCGAGTGCCGATGAAGGTCGTGACAAGCTGCGATAAGCTGCGGGGAGGTGCATGAATACCATGGATCCGCAGATTGCCGAATGGGACTTCCCGAATAATCGCGATGCGATGGGGAACCCTCCGAATTGAAGCATCTTAGTAGGAGGAGGAAATGAAATCAATAGAGATTCCGTTAGTAGTGGCGAATGAACACGGAATAGGACAAGCCGAATCCCGAAACGAAAGTGAGGGAGATGTGGTTGGCAGTCTTTTGTCTAAGTCATGGAAGGTGAAGTTGCCTGGAATGGCACATCCATAGAGGGTGAAAGTCCCGTAACCGTACATGATATGACCACGTGACTGTCAAAGAGTAGCATGCGTTGGAAATCGCGTGTGAATGTGGGAGGCAGATACTTCCAATCCTAAATACAACTCGAGACCGATAGTTTACAAGTAACGTGAGTGAAAGCTGAAAAGTATCCTTGGCGGGATGTGAAAAGACCGTGAAACCAGTTGGGTACAGGCTGATTGGGCGTGAAAGCGATGATATGAGCAGCGTCCAGTCGTGCGTTTAGAAAAATGCCCCAGGGAGTTTTGATCAATGGCGAGGTTAAGGGGTTGATCCCCGAAGCCGAAGGGAAACCGACAAGTCCGCAGCAGTTTACTGTGAGGGACGAAGTGTGCTCGCTTGGAGTCATTGGTGGAAGACCTGAAGCCCCTCGATCTATGCCTGGCCAGATTGAAGCCCGTTGAAAGATGGGTGGAGGATCGCACCGTTGCTGATCTGCAAATCGCTCGGACGAGCTGGGTATAGGGGTGAAAGTCCAATCGAGAGGGGCAATAGCAGGTTCCGCGTGAAACTACTCGTAGGTAGACGTTAGTGGAGATAGATTACGCTGTAGAGCACTGATTGTGCGTTTAGGGGAAGCGATTCCTCGGCGTGCTGCCAAACTCCGAAGGTGTAATCGTTGTAGATACTAGCAGTGAGTGATGGTGGGTAAGCTACCATTACGTAAGGTGAACAAACC
>PADI01000048.1 GCA_002702985.1 Methanobacteriota archaeon | reverse complement strand
CAAACCGATCGATCAGAGGTCTTCCTGCTTTATCTCCAACCCAATATCCAAATATTGCCCCAAGAACAGAAGCAATAGTTGCAATTAAAGCTAAAAATAGACTTCCTGGAACCGTTCCGTCCGTTATTACCATAGGCAAAAACAATGTTTCAGGGGGGATTGGATTGATTATAGCTTCAGTAAAAATGAGAATTATTAGACCTATGAGTCCAAATCCATCTAGAAATTGAACCATTGGCTCAAAATATTCTAGAATCTCCATATTCTTGCGGAGGAGGGATTACCCATGAATCTGATGTTAAAAGGTCACTAACTTCGGCCGGATGTATCAAGAGGGATGTAGTTCCGTGGACACACATGGTCGGCGCAGCCAGAGTACTTGATACCGGTGCGCTACTTCATCTCCCCCCTAATCGCCTTTCAGGTGGACTAGTAGCAAATAGTCAGAGGGACGAGATAGAGCGTGTGGACAAAGACCGCGCTCTTCTGATTGAAGGTGTACGCCTCCATTGGCGTTCCCCCTCACAAGAGGCGCTTCAAAGGGCTCGTGAAGCAGCTCAAGAGACAGGAGATATTTCTGGTTTATCAGATGTTGATATGGACGTTTTAGCAGTGGCTCTTGAGCATAGAGCAATTATTGTGACTGACGATCATCGCATACAAAATGTAGCAGGCAGATTTGGAGTTGGCTGGCACCCTGTCATGAATGAAGGAATCAAAGAGCATTGGGAATGGGTTCTCGCATGCAAGGGATGTAAGAAGATATTCCCCCCACCAGAGAATGTTTCTCGATGGCGCAGAACATATGGTACATGTGCTGATTGTGGTGGTAAACTCAAACTAAAACGAGGCGGAAGTTGATTCATTCCGATTCGTTAATTTCTTGTTTGATTTCTTCTGGATTTCTTCCTTCTACTTCAACACCTTTGCTTTTTGCTTCTTCAACTAATGCAACTGATTCAGTCATTCCTCCACGGTCAAGATCCTCTTCAGTAGTACTTGTTACATCTCCTTCGACCAGTCCTTTATTAAATTCAGATTTTGCTTGTCCTAAAGACCGTGCCAACTTCGGGAGTTGTGACGGTCCAAACAATATCAGAAAGAGTCCCACAAGTATCGCGCCTTCCATCGGTCCGAATGCCATGTTACTCTCACGAAACTCATCCTTCAAAGACAATTCCTGTGTTTTTATCCAATAAAATGCGTTTTTATCCCCCTGATACAGGAGGTAGAAGGGCGATTTCAGCACCATCGTGTAATATTGAATCCAAAGAACAAATATTTCCATCAATCGCCGCGTTTAGACCTAATTCAATCCATTTTTCTAGATTGAATTGTTTGATAACATCTCTAACTGTAGTTTTTGTTACTACTGACAATTCTATTCTTTCATTCCCGATGTGTTCACGTAAAGGACCAAAGACAAGAATAGATATTTTCCATGCTTTGACGGCATCATCCATATGTGTCTCATATGATTCCAGTATTTCACGACTCGGAATAGGTGTTATCAGGCTTCGCTCTAAACGGTAATCATGGGGGAGATACTCAGAGCGGTAGATCTTTGGAAGATATACCCCATGGGTGATACTGAAGTTTCAGCTCTACGAGGTGTTTCTTTAGGGATATCTCAGGGAGAGATACTTGCAATTACTGGGCCTTCAGGGAGTGGAAAAACAACATTACTCAATTGTTTATCCTCTCTAGATACTGTTAGTCGAGGAGAGATATATTTCGAAGAAAGAGATATTTCAAACATCTCTGATAATGAACGGACTAAACTACGTGGTGAAAGAATGGGATTTATTTTTCAGCAATATCAACTCATTCCTGTTCTTACTGCTGTTGAAAATGTAGAACTTCCCTTACTATTGCTGAATTTTCCTGCTGATGAAGCTAGGAAGAAAGCACTTGAATCACTTTCGATGTTAGGTCTATCTAATCGCTCCAATCACAAGCCATCGGAACTCTCTGGTGGGCAGCAACAGAGAGTTGCGATAGCTAGGGCAATAGTACATAATCCAAAAATTTTGTTTGCTGATGAACCTACAGGAAATTTAGATTCTGATACCTCCGATTCTGTAGTTCAGGCTCTAGAGGAATTGAATAGTATACACGGTATTACGATAGTAATTGTTACTCATGACACCTCTGTATCTCAAAGATGTAATAGAATATTGGAAATCAATGATGGAATATTATCAGAATTCAAAAAAGAAGAGGAGTGAGGGGTAGTGTCCCAAAAGAGAAAGTTAATTCCAGTAATCGTTGATTTGATGATGGCTGGAATTATACTTTCATTTACTCTAATGAATGGATATCTGCTTTGGCATTGGTTAGTATCCGGATGTATTTTCGTTTTGCTTCATATAATTTCTAGAATCATTATATCTCCAAGAGTAAGGATGCTATCTAAATTATCATTCAGAGATACACGTAACAGAAAAACGAGTTCAGCATTACTTTTTTGTGGTTTAATGTTGGCTTCATCAGTTGTTTCTAGTTCTCTGATTGTAGGAGATAGCTTTGATGCTACATTAGAAGATAGGTTGGTTTCAAGTCTAGGAGAAACTGATTGGGTTGTAGAAGGTACAGATCCTCTTACTTCTACTCCATTAATGATGAATCAAACACGAGTTATGGCTGCTCTTAATGATTTGATGACATACGATGAAATTGATGGAATAGGAGTTGAACTTCATCAAGGAGTAACTGGAATAACGGTTGATGGTAGTAAGGTGAATCCAAATGTTGTATGGCTAGCACCTGATGTAAATTTACGAAATTCAGGTCCTTGGGTTGAGCCGTTGGGGGAGCCCCCTATTTCTTGGTCTCAACTGGGGGGTTCCTCCCTAGATGGAATTGATTATGCGTTGGTAAATCAAGCTCTTGCAAATTCACTTTCTCTAATGGCAGGTAGTCAATTTTCTATTTCATGGTCTCAAATTATTGATAATGAATCAGTTAGAACCAGTCATGATTTCATAGTTCAATCTGTTATTGATTCTATTGGTTTAGGTTGGGAGAATGCCAATCAACCTCTATTGCTCACGGATCTTGAAACAGCTCAAGTTTTACAAAATAAAAATGATTTAGTTTCAAGAGCAGTGATTTCTGGAGCCGGAGATGTATTTGAAGGTTATATTGTTCCGAATATAGAAACGAAAATTGAGAATTCATTTTCTGAAGCCATGATAGCATCAGATGCAGGATTTCACTGGAATGGAATTTTCCCTGGAGGGATTGCAACATTAACTAGAACTAGCGCTGGAGGTTTACTCACTTCTGGAGATGTGTCTGGAATCAATTCTGCATTGGAGATTGTTCAACATGATTCTGATGCATCTTCATTTCTTCTTACTCCTATTTCTGGGATTTGGGAAAATGAACAAAAAATCACCTCCATTAATGGAAAAAGAATTGTTGCTGTTGATTTAGATTCTTTTCACAAAGTAATTGTAACTGATAGTGCAATCTATCTCTCAAATCTGAATGACGACCCAGTTCACTTATTTTTTGACAATATTCTTGATGCAGAGATTATTAATTCAACCGTATATGTGTTAACAGAACTAGAAATTATTTCTGTCGATATTGAATCAAATACTCATGAAATCATTACATTGAACCGCAATCAATTATCAGATATCTCGGTAGTAGGGTCAACAATTTGGGGTGTATCAAACCAATTCGGAGGCGTATATCACCATACTTTAGGTCAATCATCAAATGAAGCAGAATTTTCAGAGATAGATTTTGGAATTTCAAATGACGTACTAGGATCTAAGATATATTTTGATGGAGTTTCGATAGTCACTCATTTTGAAACTATTTTCGATAGTAATGTTTGTTGGACAATTGAAAATGAATCGAATTGTAATTCTTCAGGAAATTCAAAATCGATATTTTTACACAGAAATAACACATTCACAGAATCTGAAAACTCCATCAAACTGTGGAATGGAAGTGATTTTGAATTAGTTCATGTTGTTAATTCTTCAATACTAGGTGCCAATAGTAATGGATTGATAATTGAAGGTCATGATTCTATTTTGGTTTGGGCATCTAATTTATCATCATTTGTTGAAGGAAAATCAATCCCATCTATTGTTAACGGATTTGCCTATGATGAATCAAATGGCTCTATACTTGCTTCTACAGATTATGGAGTTGTAATGATAGATCAATTTGGAAATATGTCTATTGAATTGTTCAATTCTTTTGATGTAGGATTAGGGATTCAACTCCCTCCTTTTCTAATTTCTTTAGAAGGAGATGTAGTGAATGATTTACTTGGGGCGAATCAAACTATAAGATTTAGAGATGGCATTGCAGATTTTGATCAAATTGAAACGTTATCAATTGGCAAGAATATCGATGATGATTTTCGTCTCGAGATAGAGGTGGATACTTCCTCAGTTTCTCTAGATGATTTCATAGCTTTGAATCCAGACATAGAATTGTTAGATTCTGCTATTATTGGTACTATGTCTATGGATATTGCGACTGAACTATTGGGGGGGAATCCAAAAAGAAGTATGATTTTAGTTCAAATGCCAGAGAATGAATCAGACTCATTAATCGTCAAAGATGCTCTACATGATTGGGCAGATAGGCGGGCAAATATACAATCCTCTTCATCATCATTGATTTCTGTCAAAGAAGATGCAATTCTTTCTATCGATGGTGCAGGTTCATCATTTTCTGCATTATTCTTAATTTTTGGAGTTTTCATTGTTATTGCAGGTCTATTGCTAATTGTCAATTTATGGATAATGTCTGCCGACGATCGTAGTAAAGAATGGGGATTACTTCGCTCGATTGGTGCGTCAAGTCAAGATATTGAATGGATTCTAAGGATTGAGGGGGCAATTCTTTCTACTCCTGCATGTTTCTTAGGATCATTTTTTGGAATGTTTTTGGCAGGTCTTCTAATGGGAGGTCTAGGTGCATTTTTCCAAGCAACGTTTGGAGTAGGTTTCAGTTTCTACTGGACTTCTCAATCTATCCTAATAGGTGCTTGTGTCGGGTTTCTAGTTTCAGTGGTTACGCTAAGAATTTCATCATTCTTCCTTTCCAGAAGAAATTTGATTATTGCACTTCGAGGATTAAGTGTTGAAAAGTCAGCATTAGGTTTCTGGGGGATTATTGGTTCTATTTTCCTTGCTGTTGTAGGATTAGTTTGTTTGTTAATGTCATTTTTCTTAGGAGATTTTTCTCCTGGAACTGGACATTCTCTATGGATTTCAGGTGTTTCCCTTTCTATTCTATCTTTAGTGGTGCCTCTAAGTTTCATTATTTCTCGTTTCGTATCTTCAAGATCAAATTTCATCGGCGTCCCCCTCTCTAAGAATGATGCTTCTAGAATTTGGTCATGTACGATAATCGGATTTACACTCTTACTATTTGGTTGGATAGAAGATCCTATTCGTGTTCGATATGAAGTAACAGATACTTCTTTGATAATATCAGGCATATTCATGTTGATAGGAGGTGTGTTGATTTTATCTACATCTGGCCCTATCTTCATTAGGCAATTATTGTCGTTAATTGGTCGATTAAAACCTAGTATTTCTGCAATTATTTCCCTTTCCATTGCTTATCCTCAATCTCGACCGTTTCGTTCCGCAGTGTCAATGAGTATGTACAGTATTGTGATTTTTGCATTAATTGTTCTCTCAGGTTACAGTACTATGTTCGGGAATTATGTGTCAGATATCGGTGAAAATTCTCGTGGTGAATTTGACATTCTAATTACAGGTTCAGGTCAAGAATTAGATGTATCTTCGCTAGAGGCTTGGAGTGATGATGATTTAGATAGAAATGGAATAGAATCTGTGACCGTAATGGACATGGGGCTATGTATAATAAGTGGAGAAAACTTGAATTCAACATACTCCTCGTTACGTAATATCCCTCAATCTTTCATAGAATCTGGTGCCTTGCCGTTATCTCAATGGGATAACTCATTGGGAGAAACTCCCATAGAAATTTGGAATGCAGTAGTTAGTAATCCAAATTTGGCGATTGTTGATGCATCAATAGGCATGGATAGCTACACCGTTTTAGGAGCCCTTCCTCTTGAAGGAGGAGGCTTATCTCCCGGCTCTTCATTTGAAATTAGAGATCCTAACCGGCCGATACTGCAATCTAATCTTCGTGTCGCAGGAGTATTGACTGAGGATGCATCGCTTTTGCTATCTGGAATTTTTGTATCTGAATCCACATTTTCGTCAATGATTGAATCCTCAACAAATATGGTATGGATTGATGTATCAAATGATGTCAATATTGCTGCAGTATCTTCGAATCTTCAATTAGAGTTGGGAACAGATGGGGCAAATGTGTTGGTAATTGATGAGTTATTCAATCAGATTAGCTTAATTCTTGTATCATTGTTGGGATTACTTCGTGTGTTTTTAGCTTTAGGTCTATTCATTGGGGTAACTGGATTGGCAGTAGTAACGGCAAGGAGCATCAATGAAAGAAATCAACAGATTGGAGTCATGAGAGCAATTGGAATGAAAAGAAATCAAATTGTTACATCAATTCTGTTAGAAGTGGGTTGGATTAGTGGTCTCGGCATAATTAACGGTCTGATTGCGGGAATTGTCTTCTATCGATTACTATTCAATACTTACATCAGAGATTTTGGTACTCCATTCATAATTCCATGGTTTGAGTTCTTCTTGATAATCCTCTTTTCCATATTCATGACACTAATCTCTGTTTTAGTTCCTGTTAGAAAAAGTGCTTCAATTTCTCCTGCTTCTGCGATGAGATCTTTGTGATTCAATAAATTTGTTAACAAACCAAATGCACTAATCCGGCATACGTGTATTTTTTCAACCCCATTTCTTAACATTCTTCCCCCATTTTTTATATAGAGATGATATCCGTAAAGGAGGTGACCGACTGGAGGTCATGACCTATGAAAAAGACGCTATCGTTGATTATGATTGCACTAATGATTACCAGCGTGATGCTTTACATCACGCCGGAAGAATTGAACGCCGATATAGCACAAGCCGATGCCGGACGTGCTGCAGGAGATGAGATTAAACTGCACGATGTAACCTCTCCAAGAGAGTCCTATACGGACGCTTTCTCTGGAGAAGTTAGGAACCAGATTGATGCTGGAACCGATGTGCCGTTTGTCGTTGTCGTCAAGAATGACGGAACGAACGACATCTTGAACCTGAATGTAAGAGTTACAGTCACATCTGGAACTGGTGCTGCACAGCAGACAATCTTAGATGTTAGTGACCAGGTTATTTGCCCTGCTGTTGCTGGTTGTACTTATGCTTCTTTGGCAGCAGGTGATTACCTTGATAACGGTGCATATACAGTGCAGAATCTTGGTGGTGGAGATTTGATTTGGAATCCTAGTATTGCAGGTACATACCAAGTCAAGGTTACTCTAGAAGGATTTGGGGACCAAGATACTGATCTAACAAACAATGAATTAACATACTCTGTTTCTGTTGTTGATTGGAACGATATTTCTGTAGACATTTGTTGGGTAGATGGTGATGCTTGTTATGCAGATGATAATGCTGCACGCAGTCAAGCTGTAGAAGCAGGCTCTTCATCTCAATACAGAATTACTATGACTCCAGGTGGTAGTGTATCCGATTGGGAAGCACGTTCTGTTACTGTAACTGTTGGATTTGACGGTGCTTATGATGGTACCATGTCAACAATCGATGATGGTACAGGAAACCAAGTAACAATTGCATCTCTTTCTGGCGCATCTAACACCTATGTAATGGGTGACACAGTAAACGATGTAGAAGTTTGGCGTAACGTTTCAGATGCTGAACAGACATCAAACAATGGTGCATATCCAAACCCATGTGCAAATGAAGATAATCCTTGCTTCCAGTCACGCAGTATTTCTTCAAATGGCACATCATATACTATTGATGGATACATGACTCCTGATACTTCCACAACTTCTGGCTTTTCTGCATTCAGCGTCTCTGTGCAGTTTGATAGTCATGTCGTATATGTTGGAGAATCATTAGATGAAACCGGTGGAGGCCAAGGAGGAACTGGCCAAAACCAAGGTGGAAATGAAGGCGGGGAAAACACCATCAATTACGAATCGACAATTGCAACCGATGCTCGTGCAGGTAACAACTTTGATTCCATTACTGGAACATTTGGTGTATTCCATAACATCCGTATGGAATCCCTAACTATCGGCGAAGACGGTGTTTTCGGCGGAATAGTGAATGTGGGTACACAATGGGTCAAAGCAACAGTCGTTCATGACGGTAGTGACCGAACAAATACCTATGATTGGAATATTACTTTTGAAGTAGAATCACCAGATGGTACAACTCAGGTGTACAATGCAGATAGTTGCACAGAGATGCCAGGTCAGGATTCATTCCCTCACAAGTTACTAGGTGAAGATGATTCAGGTCAAAACCTTGCTAATATCGAAGGAGTCGCATGTGTACAGGTAATGATTATGCCTGGAGATCAGTTAATCCGAGCTACCGCTAACTTCCTTGAGTCAGGCCTTTCAGAACTAACTGCAACTGACAACTTGAAGGCTACACAGGTCGAAGGTATCAATGATATTCCTAATGTCGATATTCGTGTAGGGGACTTGCTAAACGATCCTCCAGTTGTTGGCGATGGTCTATCATTCGAAGCTCGTGCATCTGATACGGAAACTCTCGATCCTGGTATGCTCATGTACAACTGGGAAATTAGTGGTGGTCTACGTACTGCACCTGATGCTGATTCTTGTCAGAGTGGACCAGGTATGGGCATGTGTATGCTCCCGTTCACTGACACTCTATGGCTAGGTACTAACACTGTAAAGGTCACAGTTTGTGATGAATTCAATGCGTGCGCAACAGACACTGAGATAATGATGATGTGGAACATGTTGATGGCAACCGGTGGAGATACTGACCCAGATTGGGCAGTAGATTATAGCCTAACTTTCAACGGAGGAATGGGTCATAATTTGACATTCGTTACAGGAACAGCGATTGAAGATGCAACTCTAGGTTCCTTGAGTGGTCTATATGATTCAGTCGTTGCTTTTGATGTTTCAGAAGGAAATGGTCCTGATGGAAATGTTACTCCTTACCTCGACTTCAGTCCAGCTGATGTTGCTGGTGAATCACTATCTGTGACTTTTGCCGGTGATGTTGCTGACGATTTCACACTATGGGGCTATGGTTCTACTGGATGGTTTGAATTGGGTACAACTAAGACTGCTGCAGAAGGCGGCGGAGTAACTCTAAGTTGGTCACAGCCTGGAGATATTGGAAACTTGAGAAAGACTAGTTACGGAGTATTCCAGGCATCTGCGGATAGTGGAACACCTCCTGCAACTGGTGTGCAATGTGATGGTGTTACATTAGGTGCTGCAGGTCAAATGACTATCAAGTGGACATATGAGGATGAATCATTGCTAAATGAGGTAGAAGACAGACCTAAGGTATACGTCGACGATGTATATGACAAGACTATGCCTTCTGTTTCTGACAAAGAGACAACCATTACTGGTACTCATGGTACATCATACAAGGTAGAAGTCAAGTTAGAGAACGGTAACGGTGCAAACAGTGTATCGTGTACGCACAATGCTATCGTTGCTGATGGAGCAGTAGATCCATCTCCTAGTGTTACAGGAATGACTGCTACTGTTTCTGCATCAGATATATCCTTGAATTGGGATGCAGCTGACGCTGGTGATGTTGATCACTGGATGGTTTGTTGGTCTGTTGGTTATGACTTTGAAGCATCTGACTTTGATGGATTAACCTGTCAAGAGATGACAGATGCAGCAACTTCATTGACACTTTCGAAGGAAATTGTTTGCTCAGGAACATGTGCTGGAGAATATTTCTTTGCAGCAGCAGGTGTTGATGCAAACGGTAATGCCGATAGTGCTGCAGCACAAGCCAAAGTAGATCTTTCTGAGACAGTAGTTGATCCAGGTGTAACTCCTGGAGAGCAAAATGAAGAAGTTGAAGCAGGTATNCCACAGGGTGCTATGATGGCAATTGTAGCAGTAGTTGTGATAGCAGTGATCGCTGGAGCAGTCATCTTGACTCGAGGCGGTGGCGAAGGCGACGATGAGTTTGATTACTGATTGAACTCTTGTTCGGATCAGCCGCACTTTGTGCGGCTGATCCACTCCTTTGTTATTTTTTCACTCCGTCTTTTTTTCTAAATTTATAAGATGAAGTGTTGATTATTTTCTATCCTTTGATCAGTATTGCCTTTTTTTACAATATGAACAAGATTATCTAACTCAATTTTATTCTTACAAATTCTGTGTACTATTTCAAAAATACAATTTTTTATTATCNTCATTTTTTAGTCTAAATGGGGGATTTTCAAGGGTGTATCAAATTAATCGTACCCATATAGTTATAGGGAAAATAGAGCCTCATGTGTAGTGCATACAGTGGGGTATGTAAAAATGATGACGAAGAAAAACATGACTGCAAGCATTGGATGGCTAGTATTGACGCTATTGATGCTAGGAATGAGTTGGAGCGCCGCAGTATCCCCNGCCACCGACGTGGCTGCGGATTCTGATGAGGTCGGAATTGTCGAAGAGACAATGGATCCATTAGCGCTACCTGAGAATGACGTGCCAGTTGGCCAGCAAGGGTGGGATCCCTCTGCTGAATTAATTGGTAGCCGGACCGAGTCGGCCAAGACATATCTCGGCGAGGATGGTGAACGGGTGACGCTGCTAGCAGCTGGTCCTGTCCATTATCTCGAAGATGGGTCCTGGGAAGACATCGATCTGAATATGGTTTCCACCGCCGAAGGTTGGGAAGTCACGAAGAATACCTTCGAGACACAATTCTCCGACGATACTGGCGCTGGAATCTCAGTTCAGGTCCATCCGAACGTGGATCCTATCCGCTTCGGTGTNAACCCNATTCCNATGTTCTTCATGGGAGAGGATTTCAATCCAATGCCATACATGGACACTCCTTCCCAAGAAGGAATTGAGACCGGTGCGAATGTTATTCGATATCCTCTGACAGACAATGCAGAAGTCGATTATCAAGTTTCTCAGATTGGAGTCAAGCAGACTCTTAACCTAAGAGATATGCCAACTGTTCCTGATGGATTCGAGGGTCATTTTGGTCTTCAAGAGACAATGATTCTTCCTAGTGGATATGCTTTATTCATTGGAGATGCAATGGTTGAAGATGCAAAGTTGGTAACAACAAACGAAACCATCGATATTAGGAATGTCGAGACCGGAGAGCGCATCGCTGTACTTGAACGCCCAATGATGTTCGATATGGCTACTGCAGACAGTGAAAATCCAGATGGATATCTCGGTCTGTATGTGATTCGTGCATTCGGTGAAGTAATCGAGATTGCAACAGTTGTAGATACTGAATGGCTTCTAGCCGATGAGCGTGTTTACCCTGTTCAACTAGATCCCTCACTCAGTGTACGTGACCAGCGTACTGGATATGCTTTCTACTATAGATACTCATCTTGGTGGGGCTCTACAACTTACGAGCGCGCATACGGTACAAACTATTGGAACAGCATGGTTACATGCAGAGGTCGTGCAAGCAGTCAGTCATGTACTACCAGTAGTTCTTACAGCTGGTACTACAGATACACNTGGTATCGTTTCGATATGGCTAATGCTCTACCTTCTGGAGCAACAGTAACCGATGCTGATTTCGTCTCCCACGTAGGACGATATCGTTCAGGTTCTGCTCGCTTCCAAGCTACTGTTGTGAAGTCAGGTACTAGTCAGAGTTCCAACATGATTGATGCAAGTTCATATCTGTATAGTTCAGGATTTTGGCTATCTCGATATATCAGAACCAGTGCAGCATCCAGTTCAACTACTACAGTTAGTGATCCAGGTTACTATTGGTATGGAATGAACTCTCGAACTATCAGTCTCAACACAAATGGTGTATCTGATGTTCAAGATGCAGTTGATGGAAACGGAGCAGGTAGTTCTGGACACATCATGACTCTAGCACTAAGAAATACTCAGAACGAACCGTACTGGTATTGGTGTGGTCATACCACATACTCTTACTGTAACTCAGGTAGTGAATTGCCTAAGATGGCAATCACATATACCGGTGGTTCCGATACTACTCCTCCAGTAGCGGACTTTGCCCCATACACTGGAATAACCAGTTACCGTGAAGATGCTAGAACATTCTACATGAGTCTAACTGACGGTAGTGGTGTCGATACTACTAGTAGTCAAGGTCCTCGATTATACTACAGCGTCAACAATGGTTCTTACAGCCAAGTTGCAGCTACTGGAATCGGTACTTGTGTTGCAGGTGCTGCCTGTGACTTCAAGGCACAAATTCCTGCAGTCAATCTTGGAGACTATGTTCAGTATTTCTGGGCATACCGTGATCTATCTACAACAGGAGCAACTGGTGGAAACACTGGAACCACTCCTGCAGGTGGAACAGGTACTCCAGCATCGATTAACTCAGGTGCAATTACACCATACAATTACTTCGTACAAGATGTCGAAGATGCAACTGCAGGTGTGAAGAAGTCTCAGATTAAGGTCGATGGGCAAAGTAACTATTTCTATTACCAAGCAAGGCAGTTCTATTCCTACCAAGTTACAATGTGGGAGAACAACCTCGAATACATGATTGAACTCGACACAAGTTCTTGCGGTACTGGAAGTAATTCTTGTTTCAAGACCTCTGGTTTAACATGGAACGGCAAGTACATCGGTACTGCTGCAAATACCTACTCTACCTCTGGTAATATCAATGCAAAGGTTGCTAGTGTCCCTGGCATGACTTTTGCAGCTGATGATGGACCTGGAATGAACCTAATGTACTACTGGGATTCCACCACAGCTTCAATGGGAGTTTTGGGACTAGGAACAGCAACTGATATCGCTGAACCTGTTAGTGGAGGAGTAACATACACTACTCTATCTTCAGGAAACACTGATGATGGATATGTGCGTGTACCAATTCCTGCTGATTACACTGGAACATTTGGAGCAATTCCATTGAATGGTACTACTAGCCCTTACTACTCTAGCTCTGCTAGAAATTTGGCTTGTGTAGGTTCGAATGGTTACTTCTACTTCGTTCGTGGTAATCCTGCTTACTGTACTACTTGGTTCTCAACCAATTACAAGTTCAATGGATTCAATGTTGGAGCCACTGATACTCGTTTCAACAGTGCTGGATTCACAATTACTGCAAAGGCTAGTAACATCCGTCCTACACCTGACGTATGGGCCCCAGCCCCAGTACATTCCGGATTAATGGATTCATACACAGATGACGACCGAACTGTCAAGTTTGAGATGACTGATGCTGGAGATCCACCTTCGGGTATCAACGTCACTTCTGGAACTGATGCGAATGGCGATCTATACCGCCCATTCCTAAAGTACCGTATAAATGATGCAGTCAATGGAACCGGATGGTCTTCATGGGCTGTTCGTGCATTAACTCCTGATGGAGGGTTCCCTACTTGTGAATTGGNAACTTGTGATTGGTCCGCAACGATTCCAGGCACTGAGCGTGGAAACAATGTGGAATACACCATTCATGCACGTGACAACGAAGGAAACATGTTGAACAGTAGTGCTTACTCTTACGCCTTGGTCACTCCGACTAAGGTTATGACAATCGAGTGGCATGANCAGAATTGTGGTTTCGGACAACAGTACGCATGTAGCTGGCAAGTCAAGTTATACGACGTCTCAAACGAGATTGAGTTCCATTATGATACTGGAAGTAACATGTACTACGATTATGAGACAGTAGGTTACCAAGCTCCTAACGGTGCAGAAGGTGAAACTATCCTATCTCGTGGAAATGGATATCAGAGCGGATATAATCCATCTCGATGGACAAACAACTACCGTATCGCTACTGATGGTGGTTCTCACGCATACGAATCGTTTACTGCTGGAATGACTGAACTCTTCAACTATGACGAAGAGTTTACTGGAACATCTAACGGTCGTCCATACACTTACTACTGTACTCGCTATTGGAGCAGTTACAGAAATCAGTGTAGCACAACAATCGACTTACCTGCTGGATTCGATTTCGAATACTTCGGAAACACATACAGTGGAAATAGCAGCCATAAGATCCATGCTATTAGGCACGGAGCTATGCAGTTCTCTACAAGTTCTTCCACCAATTCAGCACAGATGATGTACTATGGTTGGGGCAGTACCATGCCTGGTCTCCCATCTACTAGTTCTTACGTGAACAACGTAGATCTAGCACCATGGTGGGGATACTACGCATCGTACTATTGTTACTACAACAACAATAACGAATGTTCAATCAGAACCAAGACTATTCCATTCAATGGTGCAGGTACTGACGTCTCAGCAGACATCAATACTCCAACCATCTGGGATCTTGAGATGAGCCCGATTCGAGTTACTCCGTCAAGCGGTGATTACATCACTGTAAACGCGGACCTAACAATTGAGTCAGGCGTAACTGTTGAGATCGCTGAAGGCAAAGGAATTCTGTTTAATGGAGCTTGTAACAAACTCATTGTAAATGGTACTGAAGACCTGCCAGTGAATATCACTGACTTAGGTACAACTTCTGCTAAGGCATTGGGTATGGCATTCACCAACGGATGTACAACATCCGGTGGAACTGATGATCGTCACGAGTTCTATCATACGAACTTTGAGAACATGTCTATCGCAATTAGTGCAGGTAGTGCATGGGGCTCTACTCCTCGTTACAACGGTAACGTTGGTGATTTCGTAATGGAAGACATGACCTTCGATAATGTCGACAAGGCAATCAGTCACGGCAGTGGCCAAGGTACAAGTTTCAATATGGAGAACTTCGCTATAACTAATGCAGCTGATGCTTGTATGGACTTCCCAGAAGATGCAATTGTCGAACTCCGTTTCGGAACAATGGACGAATGTAACACAAACTGGAATGATTGGGGCGGCGCTGTCGTCAACTATCCTGGTTCTAACGGTGGTTCATTGATTATGGAAAATGTTTCAATCACTGATTCACGTTCTAACGGAATTAGTGTAGATTACGACGAAGTATGGCTCAGTAACGTTTCTTTGACTATCCCTGATCTAACAGGAGATGCTGGACGTCCAAGTTCAAGTTGGAGTCCTGATGGTGGTATCTATCATGACGCAGATTCAACATCTGGATCTACGTTCTATGGATACGGCTTAACTGTTGAAGGATACTACAGAGGTGTGTATACTCAGGCTACTGATTCAGTCCATATGGAAGAGATATCAGGTACAGGATTGGAAGGATTCATTTCTGTAATTCCTGCAGGTCCTTCTTCCTCAGTAACTGGTGCAACTGGTGAAGATGCAGTCTTTGATGGCATCGACATGAGTGGTTCCAGTAGTTCTGACAGCCAGTTGTACCTAGAGAGGACTCGTCCTGATACTATCAACGACGTATCTTTCACAACAACTGGTAGTGGCCCTGGATTGTACCTAGCGGGCAATTCGCCGGATTCTGGTTCTGTTTCAGTCACTGGTTTTGAAGGCGCTCACATGCGTGTTGTAGGATGTGGATGGAACGTTGTTGCATCTGATGTGTCTATTGATACAGATAACACAGCTATAATCTCGAATTGTGCATCTTCGTCCTCTTCGAACGCTGTAACTGTTAGTTCATTCGACATGGATTACACAGGAAGCAGTTCGACGATTGGCGCATCATATGCTCAAAACTCAAGGTTAACATTAGCTGATGGTACTGTTGATTCTGACTTTGCAAACATTGGTTCTGCTGGTCTAGACGGTTCTGCACGAATGATTGGTATCACATACGGTACCACAGAGTGCGTAAGTTCGTCTTCAGCATACTCATTGACAACATGTCCTGTAGATGTTCTTCATCCAAATGGTGAAGCATTTGTTGGAGGTATGGCGACAGTTGGAGTATTCCGTGTTATCAATCAGGTTCCAACATATGTTGCAGATCACAGAGTAACCACGACTGTTGTTGAAACATCTGGCACATGTCCTGATGTAACAAATTCAGGTTCCTGTACTGTTACTGATGTTGCTACTATTGGAAGTGCATCTACCAATGGTAGTGGTCTAACAGAGGCTTGGCTCATTACTACTCGATTGGGATACTCCACATCGGGTACAGTTGAGACTAACACTTACACTGATCACTCATTCAACATTGGTGGTGGAGCAGGGCAGAACTCCACCTCTCCATCTGATATCTGGTACACTGCTGATTACAACTCTGCAGGTCATGACCTGCCGTTGAGTGTTGGTGAACGTGCTGACTTCCAGTTGGAAGCTTATCCAATGGATTGGAATGGAGCATCGAAGGATTGTTCATGGTTATCTACCAACGATTCGGCTTCATTGACCAACGGGTTCTACACATACACATTACAGATTATCACATTATCTACAGACTTAGTCTTGGATGGTTGTGATTTACATCTGAATGGTACCAAGTTCAGCGTGAATTCATCGGCTACCAATAGCCCAACAATTACTCTGAGAAATGGTGCAAATATTCACCTAACTGGTGGAGTTGCTTCTGGTGGTGTAGATGGATACATCAAGGGTGTAACTAGTTTGTATGGATGGCGCATGAACATTGAGGGTGGAGAACTTTCGATGGATCATTCTTACATCCGTGACATGCATCAAGACACTACTTCTAACAGTGGTCTTTTACTTGGTTCTGGTGCTACACTAACGATGTTGAATGGTTCCTACGCTGTTGGTTCCTATGCAACAAATCCTTCCATGGCTACAATCAAGGTCAATGGTGGTAAGTTAGTTATGGACGACTCTAAGGTCAGTAATAATCAGCAAACTGGTGTAGGTGTTCATCTAGAGCAGACTTCCTCGTCGACCCTTGATGACATTACAATCGAGAATGCAGCTACTGGTATGGTAATCAGAAATGGTGCTCCAACAGTCAATGACTTTACTTTGTCAAACAACGATGTTGGTGTAGAGAACTACGGTGGAATGGCATTGCCAACCATCTACAGATCTCCTCTTCTACAGGGTCAATCTGGTTGGCAGACTCATGAAATAGACATCACTAACTTCGCTAAGGAGGATGACGTTGTCCAGATGGCATTTAATTCAGTATACGCTGGTGGAAATGCTCATCCGTACAATTACTACTCCAGTCATTATTACATGATTTATGATAGAATGAGAATTTATGCTGATACTGGTGATGGAAATGGTCTACAGTTGATTGATTATGGTCATAGCATGGCTATGAACACCGATTCAGACACAAGTCTTCCTGAGCCTCCTGTATGGGACTGTAACGCATACGGTTACCAGTACAACCCAGGTGGTTCGTATCAATACGCATACTACGGATACATGTTGAGTCAAGGGCCAAGCCAGTTGTCTTCAAACGGATCAGGTCCTCCTCTGAACTTCGGTTTCAGGATGACTTCGACTCCTGGCCTGACCACGAACACGAATTACTACCCATACCACTTCTGGGCTGGGTATTGGCCGAGTATCTATCAGTCTGCATACCCTCGATCCCCTGAGCAATTAGCTGGTGGTTCTGGTGGAATGTGGGGATACTATGGTGTCTGTATGGATTATGCGTACCGCTTCGGTACTCCTAACCCATCTGGATGGAAGATTGAATTCCCTCCAATCAGTACACCTGGTGATGCATATACTGAAGTAGTTCTGAAAATGGACGTTTTCCATAACAGAAATAACTACTTCCAAGACAGAATTGATTTCGTAACTCGAGGCGGTGCAACAGTTACTTCTATGGGTGACTGGCAACGTGAATTCGGTGTAGCAAGTCTAACCAATGGTCAGATAACTGGTAGTGATACCGGTGTCAAGATTACAGGTGGTACTGCTGCTGGTGCATATGATTCATTGACGATAATAGATCCAACCGATGAAGGCGTATTGGTAGACGGTTCTAGCAATGTAGTATTCAATGACATTACTGTCACAGATGGACGTTATGGTGCAAGAATGACATCCTCTGCTTCTGGTAAGATGTCAATGACTAACGCTGACTTTGACAGTCAGAGTCAGAGTGGTCTTGTCTTAACCGGTGATGCCGGCCTTGCTTTCTCTGGTGAAATCAATGCATCTGGTTCTTCTGGAATCCATGTGACTTCCACTTCTGATACAGATTGGTCCTTCAATGGATTAACAATCAAGAATTCATCTACAGCGTTGGAGCATGATGGCGATGGAAACGTCAGAATGGTCGATAGTACACTTGCGCTAAATACGAATGATATTACCATTGACGATGGTTCAGTTACCTTTGTTGAAGGAGATATTGGAACAGGCTCTGGAGTATTGGTCAATGGAGGCGGTGTGTTCACTCGTGCTCGTTTCTATGATGTAACGCTAGAGGCAGATTCGTCAGCGGTATCGAGTGCTAGAATGAAGTTGATCGATGCCGATGGTCGAGCTGTCGATGAAGGTAAATCTGATGCAACTGGTCTAGTGGATAACCTTGAGTTTAACACTTACACAATTGATGCAAGCGGAACGAATAACATGAACCTCGCTGGAATGAGAGTAGCATCTGTCTATCTTCATGCAGGGGCAGGAGCATCAAGCTCCAATACTGAATTCCGTTATGCTCTTGAAAGTGTAACTCTAACAGATTCTCCTGGAAACGCAGATACTGTAGACATGGCAGATAAAATTGATGCTCATGTGTGTTACCGTTACAACTCAAACTACGGACTTAACCGTTGTAACAGTGGCGTTGGATATAGTGGTACAGCTACCTTGTCTAGCGGTCTTGTACAGTACGATGCTTACTATGCAATGAGTGGTGAGCACAACAACAAGGCAATCTTGATGGATAACTCGTACAACTATATGGCTGCAGGGTCACAGACCTACTTCAATAACTCGATTATCTTCACAACAGGTTACAATAATGATAACCTTGCGTCAATACGAGTTCAGTATCCTTACACTCAGAAGATCAACATGGATGATACTACTGTGATTGGAATTGGAGCAGCAGGAAATGATAACCCTGGTGGATTCTATCTTGGTCAACAAGGAACGTCCAACTATGGTGCTTGGAATGTTAACAATTCAGAACTTGTGGGTATTGCATCCATGGGTTCAGGACGAGGTTACTATGGTGCTCCAGCAGAGTTTACTCTGACAAACAGTACACTAGCTCATTACACAGCTCCTATGAAGACAAGTAGTTTCAACTACCGTCAGATTTGTGTTACTACTGCAGGAATTGCAAACGCATTAATCGAGAACAATCAGTTCTTCGACTGTGATGCTGGAGTAATGGTTCCTTACAACTACTATGCGTACAGTACGTACTACAGTGGTCAGGGAACCGACGATCTGGTTGTTCGAGACAACGTCTTTACAGATACTGGTTCAATGGGATTGTGGATGTACCTCAACACCAAGTCGGACGATATCGTCTTCGAAGGTAACACTATGGAAGGTAGTACCAATCCGTCATACGGTGTGTATATTCAGGACCAAACCACGAACTCTGTCGACGTAATAGACAACGATATCAAGGCTGATATTGGATTCTACTCTCGAAACGGTAAGCAGTGGGATGTTACTGGAAACACCTTCCGCGGTATTGGAGATTCATCTTACCCAGGTATATACACTCAATCAGGTTGGGGAACTATTTCTGGTAACACTTTAATCGATGCAGATGGTGGGATTTCGGTCTACAATATACTGGGTTCCAATGACGTTGAGATTGATGACAACACTGTTGAATTCACATCAGGTCGTGTACCAACTAGTGCAATAGGTATTGAAGTGTCTAACTGTGGTACTACATCTGAAGTTACCATGAGTGGTAATGATGTCGAAGTGATCTCAAACGGACTTGTAGTAGACGGATGTACTGTCATTGATGATGGAAGTTCTTTCACCAGTCTTGGTGGAGCTGCTCCTCGTGTACATGGAGTTGATATCAGAGCATCTGTTTTCTCTCCACAGAACATTAGCATCAATCTTGGTGATACTGTTCGATGGCATGCAATAGAGTACAATTCTGATCCTAACAACTACCAGCATTCTACAACTGAGAACACTACTGGTGCTCCTTTGTGGGATAGTGGTCTAATGAATAATGGAACGTACTTCTCTCATACATTCACTCAGGCTGGGACTTTCAATTATCATTGTAGTGCTCATCCTAACATGTATGGAACAGTAGTAGTTTCGTCTTCCACTGGACCATCACTTGCATCTGTTGGAATTAACGTTGCAGGTAGTTCTGATGATGTTTCATTGTCAAACACCTCAGTTAGTGGATTCGGAATTGGAATAGAAATGAGTGGTGGAGAGTTGTACTTAGGTGGAACTCCTCAAGCCCGTTCAGGTTCTGGTGCTCTAATTGTGGCTGACCGTGCAGGTATCGAAGCAGAAGATGTGGACATTACCATCAATGGTGCTTCTATAGAAGTTGACGACACTACTGGTGTCGCAGTTGATGCAGTTAGCACTGGTGGAACAACTGTCCTTGACATCACTGATTTGTCAACTGATGGTGGAACTGGTGTTCTAGCAGATGGACACAAATTATTCCGCTGGAATGGTGGTACAAGTGCTTCGGATACAACTCTGAAGACACTCAATGCTGCAACTGGTTCTATCGAGAACATGACATGGCCTGACACTGTTACTCAGATTAATGCAGGTCCATTCAGTACTATTACTAGCGTAGGAAACGGAGTTCTAGATTCGAGTAAATTGACTCTAACAACTTCCTCAATTATCCACGAAGGTAACCTGTTGGATCTTGATGTAACTCATATGGGTTCAGCAGCATCTGATGTCGGTCTAGTAATTCGTTCTACTGAGGATTATACCTCTTTGGGATTACCACTGATTGCACATTCAAGATCTGAATATGTGAGCCCATCATGGCGCACTCGTGCTGGTGCTACCATCGTAACAGATGGTGACATGGGCGATTGGGTTGGAGAGTACACAGCTGAAACCAACATTGCAGACGATATGATGCCAGGTGTGGTCGCTGAGAACACATCTAGCGGCGGTGGAATGAGAGTAACATGGGATTCATCCAATGTATACATCGGACTAACTGGAGTATCATTCACTGTATCTGATGGTATGGTTTACCTTGATACTGTAGCTGGTGGAAGTAGCGTTGGAGATAACTGGTACGTCAGTCATAACTTGCCTTTCCAGGCTGACTTCATGCTATATGCTGAAGACGCAACAAGCTGGGGCTTGAAGCGTGTTACGCCAACTGGTAACTGGGTTGATGTTACTGCTGCATGTACTGGAATCACATCCCATGTAGGATTTGGATACCCAGGAGTTACAACAACATGGAGTTTGAACTCTGAGTTCGCGATTCCATGGTCTTGTATTGGTTCACCAACAGAGGATGTTCGATGGTTAGCAATGGTACAGGATGAAAATTCTGGATCCGTACTTGCAGTATTCCCTCCACAGACCGGTGTGACAGGACTCACTACAGCAGCGACATTCTACGATTTCGGTAACTTCGATCTTGGTGGTGTTGACCTGCCCGATGGAACACTAGATGACTTCTTGCTTATCTACAGAACATACGCAGGTACAACAACTCCAACACCTGCTCGTCCTTACGATATCATCGTAAAGGTTCGAGATGCTGACAATGACTACTGGGATTGGGGAACTGAGACCAATGTTATGATGAGCACAAACCAGGAAGTTGAGATTGATATCCTACGTGCTAAGCCTGTTATTCAGAACCTTGTTGACGTCACTGTTGACGAAGACACTGGTCTAACATCGATTAGTATGACTGATTTGGCACAGGACTATCAGGATCAAGCAGCTACCCTTACATGGGAAGTTGTTGATTCTGCAGCCAACACGCATACGTACATTACACCGTACTCATATGCATTGAACGGCCATAGTCTAGATGTCACAACTCTACAGGACCAGTTCGGCGGTCATCGCTTGAAGGCCACAGTAACTGACAGTGACGGTTTGAATTCTACTCAGACCTTCCATTGGAACGTTACTAACGTGAACGACAAGCCAGTGATGTGTAATACTGCACGCACAGACTGTGTGTTGATGGTATACGATGGAGGATCTGCAGAGACCTTCAATATCCGAGACGAGCAAGCGGTAGATGGAGCCACAGGTTTCACCATCCCTCGCTCTCTAGGTAGTGTGTACAACGTCTCAGGTAGTTACATCCTTGATATGGCTAACGAGAACGAGCAGACCGACAACAACCCATACCCGGTTCCTCAGACATATGTCTGGAGTGCTGATGAGGGCGAATGTATCCCGTTCAGTGTTGAGATGGCAAGTACAACTGACTTACTATTGACAGAGAATGCGTCCAACGAGAACGGTGGTTCTTGTACGATTATCTTCGGTCTAAGTGATGGAGTAGACAGTGCTGACAACGAGTCAATCACGTTCATTGTTAACCCGATTAACGATGCTCCGGTAATCCCGAACTTCGATGCCTCTACTGGCGCCGTAATCGAGGTTGCTAACGGAGATATTCTGTATCAGGGTGATGAGAATGATTGGTACTTTGAACTCACTGAGGATGACACCAATGTCGACAACCTCACGTTCAATCTGGCTAACATGATGTCTGATATTGACCATCAGCAGTCTGATTACCAGTGGGAAGTAGCTAAGACTTCTATGTGCGATTATGACCATTACTTCACTATCGCTTTCGATCAGGACACTGAGGACATGACAATCACTCTGATTCCGGATGCTACCACAACAGCACCAACCAGTGAGATTGACTTCCTACAGGATGCTGATGGCGACGGAGTTCGTGATGGAGGAATTCACCAGATGGTTCCAGCAAGCGGTTACTACTGCACTGTTTCCCTTTGGTTGAATGACACTGCTGAAGCACCTAGTTACATCAACTATAGTCAGGCAGGTTACGACACCTACGATCAGAGGTCAGACCGAGTGACTCTCAACATACGTGTAAACAACGTAGAAGAGGCTCGCCCGGATTACCACTTCGAACCTGTTGAAGGACAGACATACTTCGACTTCGTGAATGTCGATGCTGTTCTACCTGGTACTCGTGTACCATACAAGGTAATGGTGACTAACAATGGAGATGATCCGGCACTGTACAATTATGGCCACGATCTTCAGATTCGTTTCACTGCGAACGATAACCCAGGTATCCAACATCAGGTAACACTGGAGTGGGAGAAGGGAGAAGTTCCAGGAGTTGGCGAGAGCGTTCTTGTTCAGGGTTACATCACAATGAACACAGCAACTGATGAGGTTGCGGCGTTCGCAGAAGTGAGGACAATCGATCCGTTCACTGACGCATACGTGACTGATAACTTCCGTCGACCAGCTCTAGAAGAGTTGAACTGGGCCAATAACAACGTGACCACAACTGATTCGGGTGATGCACTACCTAAGATGGTAGGTCTACGTCCAGCAGCATCAGTTGCATCGTTTGTACCTGGACTCATGGCTGTATCATTGGTTGGTCTATTCCTAGGTCTCACACTATTCTCGGCTCGCCGTGAAGAAGAGGAGATCATAGAAGAGATGTCAATGGATGAAGAGGCTGTTAGCCCTGTTATTGCAACAATTCTGCTCGTAGCGATCACTGTTGTACTATCCGGTACACTCTATGTGTGGTCGTCATCTCTGGCGGACACTTCAGGTAAAGCGGCTCCAAGAGTAACAGCATTAACTGACACCTTCGTAACTTCTGATGACCCTAATGATTGGTCTTGGAAGATTACTGTAAACGGTGCACAGAACGAACTTGCTACCCAAGCGGTGCGTGTTCAATTAGAATGGACTGACTCAAATGGAGAACAACAATTCCGTGATTACAACATGACGGACAAATATGTTGGTGCAGAATCTTGTGCGAGTTACGAAACTGGTGATGCTACTGGTGATTGTGGTCTATATGGTCGTATTCCTACGAACAGTGATGCTATGGTGACCTTCAAGGACGACATTGATTGTTCTGAATCAGGTGATTGTACCACTGGTTTTGGTGCTGGAGATATCATCTATGTATTGATGACTGACCCAAGTACTGGTGAATTGATTGACAGCATGGGTATCACAGTGATTTATTCACCTGGTTCCCAAGCTGCAACACCGTTGTTGTCCTTCACTGGACAGACCAACCCACCAAGACTGGCTTGAGAAGATCGTACGAAGAAACGGATTGGAGACCTTCGGGTCTCCAGTCCACTTCGGTCGATTAGACTAAGGAGACGTTAGTCTACGGTGGGTGTATGGGGACTGTTCGGGCAGTTGCGTTTGATTGTGACGGCGTCCTTGCTGACGCTGGTTCTTCTTGGGCAGTTATCCATTCTCATTTTGGAACGGGAGACGCAACTTTGTTGTCTGCTTTTTTGAATAAGGAGATTACGGATGAGGAGTTCATGCGTGATGATATTCGTCAGTGGAAAGAGGTACAGCCTAAGATCCATCGTGATGAGTTATTCAAATGCTATTCTGGTGTCCAATTAATGGAAGGAGCTCGAGATGTAGTTTCGGCTTTACAAGAACGAGGAGTACATGTAGTCATCATTTCTGCAGGTGTTGATTTGTTTGTTTCTGCAATCGCTTCGATGCTTAATGTCGATGACTGGGCCGCTAACGGTTTTTCGTATGATAGTGAAGGATATCTAATGGATGATGGAGTTTGTAGAGTACCTGCTTGGAACAAAGGTGAGATGGTTGAGAAGTTGATTCGAATCAATGGCTTTGATCCATCTGAGGTGGTTAGTGTAGGAGATAGTAGTATGGATTTGTCCATGTACGTTCCTGGAAGTCGATTTATTGGATTTAACCCTACAAGAGAAGAAGCTCATTCTGCATTTAATTCAGCAGAAGTTCCCGTGGTTCCTGGTCCAGATCTACGAGACATTTGGTCGACACTCTTCAACGGGGAGGAATTCCCAGAGGAGTCGTGAAAATAATGGCGCGTCGAATCGTAAGTTCGTTCATTATTGTCATATTCTTATTATCTCCCGGTTGTCTTTCTACTGATGAATCGACTGAATTAGATTCAAATGATTCCGATATTGAGCTCACTGTTTGGCATTCATTTGCTGCTGAAAGTAAAGAACAAGCGACTTTCGAGTCAAGAATTGAGGTATTTATGGCCTCTAACCCGGGTGTAGAGGTTAAGATATCAGCAATTCCATATCCGGAAGCAGATCAACAATTTATGATAGCCGCACAGGGAGGAGAGGCTCCAGATATTGTACGTCTTTCTTCCGATCAATTAGGTAAGATAGGAGATATTCGAGTGGGGGGGCAACCTTTGCTTGAGGATCTTCGTTTACATTTGACTCCAATAGAACGTTCAAAATTTGACCCCCGTGCCCTTAATGCAATGAGATATGAAGGAGACTTACTGGGAATTCCTGCCAGTCAAGATTGTCTTAGTTTACTCTTCAACCCGATTTTATTTGACGCGGCAGGCGTCGATTATCCAAACGAAAATTGGTCATTAGATGATATGTTGTTGGCGGCTTCAACATTAACTTCAGGAGATGTAAATGGGTTAGCATTACCTGTAAAAGATGCATATTGGTGGTTTGGTTTCCAAGCCGGATTTGGAGGTTCCCTTTTTGATCAGAATGGTACCCCTACATTGAATTCAAACGGTTCTTCTGATTCAATGGATTGGATGTTAGATTTGGAATTAGAACATGGAGTAGTTCAGACTGGAACAAATATTGAGTCTATGAAAACTCAATTTTTAAGTTCTAAAGCTGCAATGATAATTGATGGACCATGGAATTGGGTGACATATGAAGCTGGAAGGATTCCACTTCAGCAAACTGTTTTACCCTTTGTATCAGATACTGGTGAGCGTATTGCACCCTTAGTTACCTACAAAGGATGGTCGGTTAGTAAGCAATCATTGAATAAAGAATGGTCAACCAAATTAGCACTTTTTCTATCTTCTTCTGAAGTTCAAAAGGAATTTGCAATTGAAACATATACAATGCCAACTCACATCGATCTTTATGATGACTCAGATATTTCTTATAATGTTGTAATTTCTGGTTTTCTTGAACAGTTAATGCAAGGAACTCCTGCACCCACTACNAGGGCTATGGCNTTGGTCTATGATCCATTAGGAACTGCTTTCGAAAATGTGTATACTGGTGAGATGACATCTTCTGAGGCATTATTCCTTGCGAATCAAGCACTTGANTCTGATTTGGAGGGAATTTAGTTGAAGAGAGTATTAATTGTAATTTTATCATTCATACTCTTACTTCCAATATATCATGCNTCAGAGATTAGTACTATNGAAGCAGANGGNGATATTGGATTTCGACAAGTCGGTCTTANTTGGACAACCGATTCACCAACTGAAGAAGGAACGATTTTCGAGATTTGGTTGAGTAATGAAACAATAATTGAGACCATTAATGCAACTAGACACTCTCAAGTAATGGTAGGTAACATTTCTGGACTTTTTCAGCCACAAATAGGTGAATGGTATGATGATTGTCAGTATAATTTTGGAGATGGAAACTGGATTCCAGTTCATCGAGATTTAGATGGAACTGCAGTAGTCCCTTCTGGAACAATTGGAGTAAATTGTACTCTAACTGGGATTCCTTCTGGAACAGAAATTCATCTTGCAGTTCTGATGGTTAACCCAAGTAATGAATCAATACTTTCTCCTTCAATATCTAGTTCTTCTACTTCCTCTGATGAAGAAATTATAGTCATTGAAACTTCTCCGTATATTTTTGCCATTGGTTCTATTGCATTGAGTATAATCATTTTACTTTTCATACTAAGATGGATGGATTATCGGGAAGGAAGAACAACCTCACGATTTGCCCATATCTATATTGCTCCTGCGATCCTTGCCCTCTCTGTCCTAACTTTCTATCCAGTTTTATACGGGATTTGGTTGTCATTTACTAATGCTGATCAGTCACATCTTGGGGATCAATCACTTATTGGTATTGAGAATTTCATAACAGTAATATCTACTTCTGGATTTTTTAGAGTAACTGGTTTCACACTATTATGGTCAGTAGTCAATGTAGCTGCACATATTGGATTTGGTTTACTTCTTGCTCTGGCCTTAAATTCAGATGATTTGAAAGGAAGAAGTGCTTATCGTACAGCACTTCTCTTACCGTGGGCGATTCCTTCTTACATCTCTGTCTTAGTATGGAGGGGATTGTATGAGCCCGCAGGTGCTTTGAATGATTTTCTAGGGACAGATCTGAATCTCTTAGCTGATCCTAATGGAGCAAGAATGGTAGTAATTTTAGTAAATATTTGGTTGGGGATTCCATTTATGATGATGTCAATTTCAGGTGCTCTTCAAGCATTACCAAAAGATATGTATGAGGCTGCAGAAGTCGACGGAATCAATAAATTTTCTAGATTCTTTTATCTTACATTACCCAATCTAAAAAGTGCTTTAGTTCCTCTTTCTTTACTAGGATTTATTTGGACATTTAACATGTTCAATGTCATTTATCTAATGACTGATGGGGGGCCTAACTTAGATTTTGATGGCCCTGGTTCTACGGATATTCTGATAACATATGTTTACGATGTTGCCTTTAGAGATGGAGCATACGGAGTTGCTGCCGCTTGGTCAGTAGTAATTTTCTTGATGTTGGTAGTATTTTCTTGGACCTACATGAAGAGGACTAATGCAACGGAGGCAGTCACATGATTGGTTCAAAGAAATCATTTTCATCAGTGCTAAATGATGACCTAGCGAGCAGATGGTATATTCCTGCTGAAGTAGAATCCTTACGTAGTCTATATCCGGTAGTTGTAATAATTAATTTCGTATCATTAGTAATTTTTATNCTTAGAGATGATCCAGATTTGATATTCTCTTCATCAATGCAAATCGTTGTATCTTTGGTAATCGTCTTATTATTGTCTAAATTAGATCAAGGTCAACGATTTATTCGAGACGGTGTGATTGCAATCTCTGGACTTGCTTTGCTTTTATCTGTTCTTCAATTCCTGTCAGGTCCTCAAATAATAATCGACTATTGGATGATGGGATGGTCATTTTTTCCAGCCTTGTTTCTCATATACTCCGTTTCAAAACCGATTGTAACTCTGTGGGCTTCTGGAAATCAAACGACACGTTCTGCAGAATTGGGACTTTATCGAAATAGAAGTATCACTCTTTTCCATGGCAAGGTTTTCCGCCACATAGCTTTGTTACATGCAGTAGCGTTTGTTGTTCTTCCAATTCTATGGATTCTTGATGTGGCACTTTCCCCTGGGAATTCATTGGGCGGTGGATTCTTTGATAGTGTGACTATGGAGCATTTTAACCATATTTTGTCTTCTGAATCATTTTGGATNTGGACTNGTAATTCTGTNATTGTTTCTATTGGTACAACAATATTGGGACTTGCATTAGCTATCCCNGCAGGATATGCATTTAGCAGATTCAAATTCCGTGGAAGAGATTATGCAATGTTCTCCTTNCTTCTAGTNCAGATGTTTCCTGGAGTAATTATTCTTGTACCTTATTTCTTGGTAATGAAAGCCTTGGGTTTNTTGAACACTTCAGTTGGACTAATTCTAGCATATTCAGTTACAGCCTTNCCACTATGTGTTTGGATGTTGAAAGGTTTTTTTGACACAGTCCCAAAGGAATTAGAAGAAGCAGCATTAGTAGATGGGTGTAACCAAAATCAAGTCTTTTGGAGAATCATTTTACCNTTATCTCTCCCGGCAGTNGCCGTTACAGCATTATTTTCTTTTCTTGCTGCTTGGAATGAATTTTTGTTGGCATTGACATTCAATACAAGTGAGGAGATGTACACCTTNCCTGTTGGTTTAGCNTCTTTAATTTCATCAACAGGTCAAGCATGGGGTGATTTTGCAGCAGCATCTTTGTTGGTAAGTCTCCCAGTAGTAGTTCTGTTCGTAATATTCCAACGATTCTTAATTGAGGGATTAAGTGCAGGCGGAGTAAAGGGGTGATCTCATGGTTAATGTGAGTTTTAGAAAGGTAACAAAACAATATGAAAATGGATTCACAGCAGTGAATGAACTTGATCTTGAGATTAAGGATGGTGAATTCCTCGTTCTCTTGGGNCCTTCAGGATGTGGAAAATCNACAACTTTGCGAATGCTAGCAGGTCTAGAGGATATTTCTGAAGGNGAGATTAGTATTGGAGGAGCCAAGGTAAACGATTTACCACCAGGTGCTAGAGGAATAGGGATGGTATTCCAATCCTATGCACTATATCCTCATATGTCGGTTGAAGACAATCTTTCTTTTGGATTGAAAATGATGAAAGGAGAAGAACGAAAATCAGATAATGAGGTTTCGAAATTGATATCTGAAACAGCTGCTATGTTGGGATTAAGTGGAGAATTACAAAAGAAACCTAAGCAACTTTCCGGAGGGCAGAGACAACGAGTGGCACTAGGTCGCGCACTAATCAAGAGACCAAGGGTCTTACTAATGGATGAACCATTATCGAATTTAGACGCAGAATTACGTCAACAGATGAGGGTTGAAATCCGTAGATTACATGATGAGTTAGGGATGACCACAGTTTATGTTACTCATGATCAAATAGAGGCGATGACTCTTGCAGATCGAATTGCTGTATTAAATGAAGGAGAACTTCAACAACATGGTCCTCCAATGGAAGTTTACCGTAATCCTGCAAATCAGTTTATAGAAGGATTTCTATGTGCTCATCTTAACGAAATAGTAGATACTGCTAATGTATTGTTCGGAGGTGAAGAAGAATGAAGTTTAGAATAGGATTGTTCTCAGTCTTATTTTTACTTCTCGTCTCCACCCTATCTCCTCTTTTGGTTTCAGCTGATTCTGATTCTCAGTCTATCGTTCGCCAGCGTGCATCCTCTCATGCGTTTTTTTGGGATGGTTCTGCTACCACTGTAGAGGTGATGGGTGAATGGGATGGATGGACTAATGGTACCCCTATGGTCGAATTTTCAACAAATCAATGGTCCGCAAATATCGAAATCGATCCGGGTATGTATTGTTACAAATTCGTTGTCGATGGGAATTGGATAATTGATTCATCAAACCCATATAGAGGATTTTGTGATTCTTTTGAGAATAGTATAGCAAGAGTTGCAAATGACACCAGACCTATGTTTACTCATTCAATAGAGAACGAAACTCTCTACGTCTATTGGCATGCTGGTTCTGGTGGAGGTGCCCCTTCCGCTACTCCTACTGGATTATTAGGTTCAACTTGGGATGCTCAAAATTGGACTTGGTCTCTTGACCTCAGTGGTTTAGAGGATGGCAAACATACTATTCACATAGAAGGATTTGATACCTCTGGAATTCCTGCCGATGATCTTTTACTACCATTCTGGATTGGGGAAGAATCAGATTTCATATGGGATGATGCACTAATCTACATGATCATGACAGATCGTTTTGTAAACGGTAATCAATCAAACGATCCCTCAGAAATCCAAGGAGTTGCTCAAGGAGCAGATTGGATGGGAGGAGATTTATCAGGGGTTACGAACATGATCGAATCTGGATATTTTTCTGATTTGGGGGTTAATGCTCTATGGTTGACTCCATTTAACCAGGCAGCAAATGGAACAGGACTTGCAGCCGATGGCGTTCATGAAGTTTCAGCATATCATGGATACTGGCCTGTAGAACCACGTAGTATCGATCCACGTCTTGGTACTCCTGAAGAGTTGCATGAATTGGTTGACTCAGCTCATTCTGCAGGAATTCGTGTGATGGGAGATTTTGTAGTAAATCATGTTCATGAAGATCATCCTTACCATATCGATCATCCTGAATGGTTTAACGAAGGTTGCATCTGCGGAGAAGAGAACTGTGATTGGACTGAGCATAGGCTTGATTGTCTTTTCAGGGATTATATGCCTGATCTGAATTGGAAGGATAGAAACGCATCTGAGCAAATGATTGAAGATATTCTTTGGTGGATTGAAACCTATGATTTAGACGGTGGACGCATTGATGCTGTAAAGCATGTTGATGATCTTGCAATTACTAATCTAGCAGTACGAATCAATGAGAGATTTGAGACTGCAGGAACAGATATCTATCTCAAGGGAGAAACTGCTATGGGTTGGTCAGGACATAATCTTGAATCTAATTCTGAGCAATATGGTACTATCAATCAATACATGGGCCCAAATTCTCTTGATGGCCAAGCAGATTTTGTCCTNTACCATGCTACCTCGGATCTAGTTTTTGCTACAGGTCAAGAGGATTATATGCATCTAGATTATTGGACTGCTAGAAGCCAAGATCAGTATTCTGATGGTTCAGTCATGGTTCCGTTTGTCGGAAGTCACGATGTTTCTCGTTTTTCATCACGTTCTGATCCTGGAACTGCTGATGAATGGAATCAATGGGTTGAGCAAGGACTTCCTGGACAGCCTGGAACTGATGACCCTTATCGTGCGTCACTTCAAGCACATGGTTGGTTATTGACTACTCCCGGAGCTCCAATGATCTACATGGGAGATGAATATGGAGAATACGGGGGAGCAGATCCAGATAATCGTCATATGTGGCGTGATAATCAATCACAGAATGAAAGAGAAAGAGGACTTCAAGAAAATATTAGCCAACTTGGCGTACTAAGATCAGAACTTGAATCATTACGTCGTGGTGGATATCAATCAATTTTCAATTCTTCAGACGTAGTTGTCTATCAACGTTCGACTGGCTCAGATTCTAGTCTAATTGCTTTGAATAGAGGAGCAACAAGTACCTCTATCGATATCGGGAGTGGTTTCAATGATCATTCTACTGTTTTTGGTTCAGGATGGATTGAAAACAATTCAAATTTACTACATATATCTCAGCATAGTGTTACGGTATTAACCAACGAATCATCATATTTTGAATCAAATATTACATNTCCTGAGCGAGAACCCGATGGACATTGTCTAATTGTACAAAATTTGACTGTTAATGAAACTCTTTACGTTACTCTACAACTGACTAATATCTGCGATAAAGGGATTAATTATCCTGGAGTAAATGCTACAGTTGATAATTCACTAGTTGAAGGGTTTCCTGGAATGTTAGAATGGTATTATTTCATCTTCGCAAATTCCACTTACAATTATTCATGGCAATTGATACTCAATGAGACAATCCCAAATGGTACTGAAGTTACATTCACCTTTGAAGCCGCAATTCTAAGTTGTGGAGAATCAGATTCGTTTTTCCATGATTGTCCTAGTTCAATACTGAATTACTCCTTAATTGTTGAATGGCCAGAACCAGAGCCNGAACCAGAGCCAGANCCNGANCCAGANCCNGANCCNGAGCCNGANCCNGAACCAGAGCCTGANCCNGAGCCTGAACCAGAGCCTGAACCAGAGCCTGAACCAGAGCCAGA
>PADI01000047.1 GCA_002702985.1 Methanobacteriota archaeon | reverse complement strand
ATTTACATTACCTATACACCAGAGAACAGATAACTTTACATTAAGATTATTTAATGATTCACCATTTCCCGTTTCTGTGAACTCTATGATGTGGGAAGGAATGTACTCACCTAGATTCTACAGGAGGATATAATGGTATTAGATAAAATAATTGGAGCAGCACTAGGTATATACGGAGCTAACAAATCCGCTAAGGCTGCTGAAGCAGCACAGAAAGCTCAGAATGAAGCAGCTGAAAAACAGTATGAATACAACGTACAGCGATGGGAAATGGACAAGCAGAAAATGCTTGCTGATCGTGAATACAAAGTACAAGAAATAGAAGAAAGAGCTAGACAAGAAAACCAACTAGCTGATTTCAAAGACGCATCAAATGCAAGACAATATAATGCCCAGCTACAGATACGTAACTCTCAGCAAGATACGAATGAACGTATGTTTGCTAAATCTAACGCTATCTATCAAGATCAGCTAGGTCTTAATCTCTTGCAAGAAAAAAATGCTAGACAAGAAGAACTCCAGCAGTTAAAAGAAATACAGTCTGAAAAAAGATACGAACGAAATTCAGCCTACCTTGAGGGTTTACTTGCCGAAGGTGAGATACGTGCAAGAGGGCAAACAGGTAGATCAGTACAAAAAGCTAGAAGTGTAGAAACATTAAAAACAGCTACAGCTCTAACACTACTAAATCTATCTTTAGATAATGCAACAGCTGCATCACAAAATGCAATTAAAAATATTAGAGCAGATCGTAAACTAGCTGACCTAAATGCTTTCGCATCTAAGATGTTAGATCCGGGTGAGTTACCTATGCCACTTGAGCCACTAGCTACACCAAGAGCTACCTTTTTATATCCACGGGTATATGAAGATTATGACTTTGGTCCAAAACCAATTAAAGGAGCACAAATATCTCCTAGCTCGGCAGCGGCACAAGTATGGGGTACAAGTATTACAAGTTTAGCTGGAGCAGCGTCTCAAATAATTAAAGGATTTAATACTTAAATAACATGTCAAAAAGACCAGACAAACCACAACGCTACGGCAAAGGTGGTCGCTTTGGTGGTAGACGAATATCCAATGCTAGCATAAGTGCTATACAAGAGCAAGGGAGAATTACTACTGAAGCTCTGAAAGAGCAAGCTCGTCAACAAAGAGAAATTGACAGCATGCAGATAAAAGGTTTTGAAAGAAAAAACAAGCTTGAGCAAGACAACGCTAAAGAGCTATACAGTTTAGAAGTTGATGCACCTTATAAGGCTCGCATGAACGCATTTAAAACTAATGTTGATACTGAGATTCAAAACTTAAAACGTGAAGAACAAGAGTATAGAAGATTAGCTAATGTGTGGGGCAAACTTAGCCCTACTCTAGCTACAACCTTTCAAGACTTAACAGGGAATACAATTGATCTAATTCAAACCAAGCGTGGTAGAGCTTACTTTAATCAAATCTTAGGTGATGGTACACTAGATAAGATCTTGTATACCTATAATAGAGTAGAACAAAAATCTAATGCTTTAGATGACGCAGCTAATGAACAGTCTAAAAAAGTTGATGGAATACTCGAAGGAGATGTTGAGCAAGAACAAGAGTTTGATTACTTAAATGAAGCGATTAAAACTAATAACCCAGTTGTTAGAAAGTTAGTAGCAAAGTATATTGATGATAATTTTGACAGCATCATGGAAGATAGGCTGGCTAATTATGAAAACAATATTGATAAATATAGTGCTACTGAATTTTATCAACTACAAGCTCAAGATCTACTAAAACGAACTGGTATTAGTCCTAACTCTAAACAAGGGTTAGAAATAATGCAGAAGTTTACTAATAAAGGTTTAAGTAAAGAATCTCAACTATCACTTGAGCAGAAGTGGATGAACGGTACAGACATTATTAACAATGGTCTGGATCAGATAGAAGGATACATGAAAGAGGGTGATTATAAAAACGCTAACGCTCAATGGAAGATTATACAAAACAATGTAAACGCACTACCTGTTAAAAATGCAGATGGTGTATACAGTCGAAAGCTAAGTGTTAACAGAGCTGAAGAGTTTATTCTTTGGGCAGAAGACCAAGTTGGAGATGCTAGATTTTTAAATAGAGGAGAAGCTGGTTTTCTACACGCTCAAAAAGTTTTACTAGGCATTGACGAAAACAATCCATACGGATACGAAATTGTAGGTGCTAAAGGTAAAAAAGATGCTAAACATAATAGAATCTCAGGTAAAAATCCTAATCATTTAATAAGGCTTCGTGATGCATGGGAAAGAGCTGATAGTTCTAACACTTCAAACATCGAACATGTAAATGATCGTAGACTACAAGCTGAAGCTATTATCTATAAAGATAGAATTAATACTAAAAACGAAGATGGCAGCTCTTATTACGTAGATGCTAACGGACAGATCAAGGATGCCTTTTGGTCCGATTGGAAGGGTGTTAACGGTAATAAATATGCTAGACAGTATATGGCTGGTATGATAGGTTTTGCTGCTGGTGATGTAGACACTAATACACTCAACTCAAACTTAGTTCAAGCTTTAAGACAAGGTAGAGACTTAGAAGCATATATGATATGGGCTTCATCTTATTCTGATGAAAAACAAAACATAGGTATTATAACTGAAGGTCTAAGAGAATTATCTTCAAGTATGGGTGTTGAACCAAACAAACTTGATAACGTGATAGCAGATCAGATGAAATCTACTGTTAATAAAGTTATGGAAGCTGACTCACTTGACTCAGTTTTAGATCCTTCTGGACAGCACAAAGCTAGACAAATGGCTGGTGCATATATTTCCTTATACAACAGCTCACAGAATACTGGCACAACAGTTGCAGAAAAGAGAAGTTATGCTAGAGCAGCTCTTAATGAGATGCTTGGTATAAGTAACAACACTGGCGAAGCTATAAAGTTTGATACTGACGGCTATCGTGGTAGTGGTGAGTTTAGGCAAAAGCGAACAAAGTCAGGAAAGGTAATCTTTGTTAGAGATGCTGGTGTAACATATAATGGTACAACATCTATCGAAATCAACGATGCTTTAACTAATCAATTTGGTGCTAACTTAAAAGGTGATGCTAAAAACGAAGCTTTAAAAACTTTAATTAGTAACCAGATAGAGGGCGAAAAGATAAGTGGTATAGATTTATATAACTTTTTAAATAACAAACCACATAATGATAGTTTTTTAAATCATCTTGAGAAAGATTTATTAGGTAATATACCTCCTAATAAATTTAAAAATGAAATAAAAGACAGTTATAGTGACCTAGCTAGTAATATTTTAGGTAAAGCTTCTAGCCCAGACAATGAAAAATCTCAGAACAAAGCACTACAATGGGGTGCTGCTGAGTGGTGCGAATCAGCTCTAGGTCCAAACGCTAGTGAGGTCTATGGTAAAAACTTAGATAGACAAGCTTTTGCTGTATGTATGCAGAATTTAAAAACTCAAGCAGTATCACAAGGTGTGCCATTATATCAACTTGTAATAAACCCCAACCTATTTAACAGACTTGTAAGACCATGAATGAAGAAGAACAAATAGCTAGCACGGGGTTTATGAATACAGACCCTTATCCTGATGAGGAGCAGTTAGAAACTAAAGATGGTAAACCTGTATTTGCTGCTCCTTTTGGTTATACATTTGGTAATAGCTCTGTAGACTTAAATGTCAAAGAGAACCATGATACCATGAAGGATGAGTATAACGCATACTGGAACTTACCAAGAGGACAAGAAAGAGATACAGCACAGGAAGCATTTAACCAAAAGTACTTTGGTATGTCTACTGATGAAGTACGAGCAAACCAACGTGAAATTAATTTAGACGTTAACAATCCAATTAAAAAATTAGATAGTACATTTCAGGCTTTATCATCCTATGGTTTAGGTGCAGCTGATTTTGTAATGGACGCAGCTGGTACTCTGATACCCGGTATGGATAAAGTGGACGACTGGTGGGATAAGAAAACAAAATTAGATAGTCCTACAAATCAAGCTATCAGAAGATTATCCTCTTTAGTTATACCCGGTATACTGGGTGGTAACGTAGTACAAGGATCACTTAATGCAAAGTTTGCTGGTGGTGCATTACTTAGTAAGCCATGGTTTCAAAAACTATTAGCTACTGGTGCTGCTCACGGTACATTAGATATGGGTATTACCTATCTAAATGACATATCTGAAGAGCAGACTATGACTGATGACCTGAGTCAGATGTTTCCTAAAACATTCGGCCCCGGTGGTAGATTACCGTTAGTAGATTTTTTTAGAACTAACGAGAGTGATAGTCCACAGATGCGTAAGCTAAAGAATACACTAGAAGCTGCACCATTTGCTGCTGTCGGAAGTGTGATTGGTGGCTATGCTGATTTATCGAAAGGTAAAAAAGTCATGGATTGGTTTGAACCTTTAGATGATGCAGCNGCNGCTGCATATAANCAAACAAATNTANANTTTGGTGATGANACTGATNTNNTAATACGTTTNCAAGAAATAGATGAATTNCTATCTCTNGGTAATGAGAATNTNAGTANAGCTNCACAAGATNTACTNATNAATGAAAAGATNGAACTTGAAGATNTTATAGGTCGAAACAAGAATATGGATGATGTTGCACGTAGAGAAGANGCTNTNCAAGAANTGTAGAAACAGAAGCTGCTATTGACAACAAACTTAATCCAGAATCCGATCAGCTCGAACTAGATCTTAATNTAGANGGATTAGATCCAGACTTAAACTCTAATATTCTTGACGATGCTGCTAAAGCTAAACAAAGCNTACCTCCCGGTAANGTAGCACGNAACATGGNTGATACTACAGCTATNAAGAATGGTAGTGACTTTTCAACAGGCGACCCTGCACCTATTATTACAGACTCAATGAGACGTAAAGGTCTNATGGTAGGTCCAACATCACGTGGAGCTGTTATGGGTGTAGCAGAAGAAGCTAGGGATGCTGGTAGATTTAATGCTNTNGTAGATGGTATNAGNTNTGGTACAAAAGAAATGAACGCAGCTGCTTGGGGTATATTNAATGATATTATATCAGTACCTACAGTAGATGACTTACGTGATTTATTNNCTACAACTAAAGANGTTAAGAACTTACTTGGTGGTCTATACAGAGTAGAGTATGCACCAGAAGATACAATACGTGCTACAGCATTTGCANTTAAATANTTATTTGATAGATTNTTAGGTAGACCTATTGCTGAATCATCTGNTNGAGTTATGGATACNNTAGGTAGAGAAGTAGATACNNTNGCTGGTGCGTTAGATGAANTNGCTCCNNNNATTGANCGTAANCGTGCTATGGATNTNATCATAGGTAAGTTAGANTTTNTACTAGATGAGTATGCATTAAANAAATACATATCAGGTTGGCAGTTACGTAANAAAAACTGGTTTGACCAGACACCTCCAGCTAGTGNAAGAGAAGCTGTTGAAACATTAACAGAAGAATTTACAGAAGTAGAAAATAGTATACATGCTAAGAACAGAGCATTTACTAAAGAGNTAAAAAGATTAAANAAAGAAAATCCANNAGTANTAAAACCTNTNCTTGANGCTTTNTCACANACAAANGGTGANGTAGANAGTCANGTTAAGTTAATGAAATGGGCAGCAGATCAGATTACACCTCTAGGTTTATTAAGAAGCCCTGATCCTGANAATATGAANTTGTTTGCNAAAGCTGTATGGGCTGTACGCTATAACAATATGTTATCAGGTATATCTGCATTTAATGCTGGATTAGGTAACAGCTTACAGTTACTTACAAAATCANTGACAGTAGCATACGGACATGCTTTAACAATACCNNTTAANCCANNAGCNGGNTTTACTGGNTTAAAACGTGCATTTTATTANAANACTGNATTATACGAAACTAACAAGCGAGCTNTTACAGACGCTTATCGTATGATGAAAAANATGAATNNTGATCCTCAAGCTATGCTAACAGCAGCTCGNAAAGATTANGTCTTTAANACTGACAAAGCATGGAATATTATGGAGGACATGATTCCNTTATATGAATCACAAGGTAACTGGGGTAGAGCATATCAGTTAAAANTAGCATCTAANTTAAAGCANTTAGCTGGTATGAAAGCTATGCGTTATGGNATGACTGGTATGGTATTTCCAGATGTATTTACAGCATCACATACTGCTACACATATATCACGCTTAAANGCNTANACAGATGTTNTAGCNGATCAAGGTTTTCCAAACATNAANATGCTTAAAGAGGCAGAACTTGAAAACTACTCTAAGTATTTTGACGAGNATGGNTTAATCAAGAATGATGTAGTTAAAGCTTTGACANGTGATATAGCACTTAATACAGATGANGCTTTATCTAACTATCTAACTAAAGCAACTACTGCATTTCCNATACTAAAAGAAGTTATGGCTTTNCCACGGACAGCTTCTAACTACATGAAAATAGGATTATCTTATACTCCTGTGTCAGCTATACCNAATATGAATAAGTTTNCTAAGACTATATATGCAGTNTCAGAATCTGACATAGCTGAAGCTNTNNTNGAGCATGGNATNGATATGTCTAAAACTCCTAACGCTCGTGTTATCTTTGAAGATTTACGTGCTGAGTATATAGGTAGACAAGCTCTAGCTAATACTNTAGTAGGTACATTATANGGATATGCTGTAGCTGGTAANATACGTGGTAATNTACATTACAANGCNAAGACAAGANGNGATCAGATGAATCAAGGTTTAGAGCCTAAAACTATCTACGTTCCCGGTCTGNACAAGTGGGTAAGTTANAAAGGATGGATAGGTATAGAACATGTACTANCTCCTCTTGCTGACTTAGCTATGTATATGAAAGATGCTGACGAACATCTTATTGAAAGNTGGCANTCAAAATTATCTTGGACTATAGGTGCTACATTCTTAAANGATACACCATTGTACGGTCTAGAAAAAGTATTCGATATACTAAACGGTAACGAACGTGCTTTCTCACAGTTTTTAGCTGGTGCTGCTAGTTCAATGGTTCCTTTAAGTGGTGCATTAAATGTTACANCAAACGCAATACATCAAGCACAACGTAANATTGAAACTGATATAGGTGAGTTCTTTAAAAATAGACTNCCCGGNCTTAAAGGTACAGTACCNATAGCAATTAATCCTATTGATGGATTAGAAATTAAAGATGCACAGAATCCCNCATTAGGTGCATTTAACGCTGCTCAGNCCTGTTAAGTTTCATGANGAAGTAAAACCATATATGCAGTTNTTGCATGANATAAAATACGGAGGTCTTGGTGCTTTTAAATATGATAGTACAGGATCTTATGAATGGTCAGCTGAAGATCAAGAAAAAATATANAGNATTACAGGTNNCATGAATCTCGAAAAAGANATNATGAGAATAGCAANCAGAAAAGATAATCAAGAAATAATTAATGATTTAATGAATCTAAGAAATGAATATCACCCCGGTAATGATGTAGTTAAGTTAAAAGCTAGATTAAGTCCTGTTCATAGAGAATTAGATTTATTAATAAATAATGCTATCAAAGTAGCTGAACTACAATATCTAAAAGATCAACCACTCATACAACAAGCTATTGTTAATGCACAATTAGCTAAAAATAGAATGAAGGAAGGTGATGTACAAGGTGCATCTGAACTTCAGAAAAAAGACGCCCAAATTAAACAACTTATACAACACGGTAACTAACTTATGAGTGCTGTTACAGAAAACAACTATACTGGTAACAATAGTACAACAACGTACTCTTTCACATTCCCATATCTTAAGACCTCAGACATTAAAGCAAGTCTAGATGGTGTGGCTACTACGGCATTCACCCTGCCAACTGCAACCACGTTACAATTTAATACTGCTCCTACTACAGGAGCCCTAATCAAAATATTTAGAGAAACCACAGTTGATCAGTTAACAGCAACATTTTATGCTGGTTCGGCAATCAAATCAGAAGATCTAAACGAAAACTTTACACAAAACTTATACGTTACACAAGAGGTAAACCAGAGGTATCTTCCAACTACTGGAGGTACTTTTACTGGTAATATAAATCTTGGAAACAATAGAATTACTGATCTTGGTAATCCAGTTAACGCTAACGATGCAGTTAATAAAGCTACATTAGATTCTACTATTGAAACAGATGTATTAGCTGGTACTGATTTATCAAAGACTGCAAGTGGTGGTCAGGTAACTATCAATCACGATGTTACTGGTGCAAACACAACCATCAATAACAGCAACGGTAACGTTATCCAAGATCTAACTATCTCAGCTCAAGGTCACGTTACATCAGCCGGTTCTGTTGATTTAGATACAAGATATTACACAGAGACCGAGCTAGATGCTGGTGCTCTTGACCCTTTATATTTTAGACAAGACAGTAGTGAAACTATAGCTAGTGGACAAACTTGGTCTGCAAGTGATACTTATGTAGCTACAACAGCTGCNATNGATGCACGTATNATNGACTTAGTTGATGAAGTTGGTGGTTTTGATATNGTCAACGATGAACAAAGTTTTCCTGATACAAACCCCGGTGGAACTACAGGACAGGCAGCTGTTTTAAGTATCAAAGCAGCTAGTACAAACTTAGTTCCAACTGGTACAACAGTTACTGTCAATAATGGTAACTTAGCTAATAATGCAAATATTACAATTACTGGTGTACCAAGTACAATTGCTCAAGGCTTTGGATTCTTAGTAGAATCTACCAGTACATTACATACATATACATTTCATAGATTAGTACCAAAGGCAACAGANGTTACAACAGTTGCTAGTAATGCAACAGCTATAGCAGCAGCTGGAAATAATACAACTAATATAAATAACGTTTACAACAACGAAGGTAATATTAATACAGTTGCTACTAATATAGGCAACGTAAATAATGTTGGAAACAATATAGCAAACGTTAATACAGTTGCAACTAATTTAACTGACGTCAGTGCTTTTGCTGACGTATATCGGATTGCTTCTAGTGATCCAACAGCGAGAGCTGACGGTTCAAGTTTACAAGAAGGTGACTTATATTTNAATACTACTTCAGACGAACTTAAAGTTTATAATGGCGGTACTTGGCAAGGTGGTGTCACAGCTACAGGTAACTTAGCTGGTCTTGGAAGTAATACATTTACTGGCGATCAAGGTATTAGTAATGAGAAAGAACTACGTTTATTTGAAGCTACAGGAAATGGTACAAATTATGTAGGTTTAAAAGCACCAAGTTCAGTCACCTCAGATACAACATTTACCTTACCAGATGGAGACGGTAGCAGTAATCAATTTATAAAAACTGACGGTAATGGTAATCTTAGTTTTTCTTCAATTTCCTCTACTCCTTCAGCCTTATATGATTACACTAATACTTCAAGTCAAGTTTTAAGTGCTGGAAATGGTTTGGTAGACGTCTTAGGTAATAACAAACTTGCATTTGATAGAGATAATTCCAACACAAATAAAATAGCTTTTCAAGCACCTAGTTTACAACCTAACGATATTACTTTTACGTTACCAGCAGCAGATGGTACTGCTAATCAATTTTTAAAAACTGATGGGAATGGAGTACTAAGTTTTGATGCTCTTCCATCAACAGGAGGTTTAACTGGTGGAGGTACTGACGAANTATTTATNGAGTCAGATAATGTAATGNGNACNNACTTTACAACAGGAACAAATAANAATTANNTNAATCTTCTTCCNTTATCAGTTAACGCCACATTAACTGTAACAGACGGAAGTTTTATACAGTTCGTATCAGTTTAAGCCTATGTTAAGTAAATTAATTTTCCTTCTGTCCTTGACAGAATTAACAGGCTCTGGTGGTGAACAGTTATTTATAGAAGCAGATAATCAAGTTAATAATAACTTTACTACAACACAAAATAACAATTATCTNGCAATTAGTCCAATTAGTATNACANCNGGTTCTGTTTTAACTGTAACAGANGGATCTATNATNGACTTTTATTAAANAAATATTATTATGTCAAAATTAAACGTTAANGAATTAGAAGCTAATGGCACTAATAGCAATTTAAAAGTTGTTAGTAAGGGTACTACTGGAGTGNNTGAAGTNANAGGTGCANNTAATGATGNTNCTTTACAACTTAACTGNTCTGCNCAAAGTCATGGCGTTAAACTAAAAGNTCCAGCCGATAGTGCTGGTCAAAACTATANANTANCTCTACCTGATAATCAGATAGCAGCTAANAAACTANTAAANNTAAAAANNNTAACTGGAAGTGGAACTACTGCTGAAGGTCAACTTGAGTTTGTTGATACACCGCCTGCTGCTTATACAAATTTAGATGCTAGTAATATAAACTCTGGAGTGTTTCCTACTGAAAGATTAGGTAACTTTGCAGCAACAGGCGGAGCTGGTCTTGAATTAGTAACTAAAACAACAGTTACTGGTACAGATGCACCGACTAGCATCTCTTTTACAGGATTAGAGGATAATGCTCACTATTTAATAATAGGTAAGCATGTAAAGTTTGCATCAGGTTTCCAATACCTATTGACAACATTTCTAGGTTCAGACGGAACTGTGATAAAAGATCCAAACTCTCCAACACAAGCCGCTCAAGTTAGTTGGCTTGTACGTAAAACTATGTATAATTACAATAATTATGCTTACTGGAGTACAAATCCTATATATATTGAATCGCAAGATACTTCAAAAGTAAGTCACTATATGAGGATGGAACTTTTTACAGCTGCTGATTACGTCCATTTATTTGTTTATGGTCATTATCTTGACAAGTCTGCAAATGTTAATAACGAAAATACACCAATGCACTATATATGCAGAGCTCAATTAAGTGGCGCAGGTGCGTCAAGAGTACATGGTATAAAATTTGAAAATTACTCAAGCAATACGTTTGTAGCTCCTACTGATCTGACACTTTATAAATATGTGGATGCTTAATTATGTCAAAAATAAAAATTAATGAGATCGAATCTCTCTCAAGTAATGGAGATTTAGACTTAATACCAAATGGAACAGGCGTTGTTGAAATAGGAAATGATGAAACTGATGGAACTTTACAACTTAATTCAAGTGCAAGTTCAAGTAAAGTAAAAATTAAAGCTCCACCTAGTACTGCTGCTCAGGACTATACACTTATTTTGCCTGATAATCAGATAGCTCAAGATAAATACTTACAAGTAGCAAGTGTCACAGGAAGCGGATCTACAGCAGTAGGGCAGCTACAGTATGCAACAGTTGCAACACCTAACGTAAATTTAGATGGATCAGCGGTAACAACCGGTTCTTTAGATAGTGCTCGGTTACCTACACCTTTGTCTGCAACATCAGGGCTTGCATTTAAACATGTTAGTACATATACTGTGCAAGCTACTAGTGGTGGCGTACACGAATTTGATATTATGGGTTTTGAAGAAGATTCAGTATATCGACTAATTACTAATAAATGGTACAACGGAGGTAATCAAGCTGATAGGCTAGCAGTTACTTTTTACGATCAGTCTGGTACTTGGCTAAATTGGAGCATTAGTACATATTATGATACTGTAGCATGGTTTGATTATCTTGGTAATCCCAGCTATTATAGTCGAAATAACCAACAATCTGAAGCTCAAATATATAGTAATCAGTATGGTAATAATTATGGACAAATAGCTTTTATAGCTGATATAACCACTGGATCAGCAGCAAATCCAGAGGCTGCTGGAATACATTTTATGGCCCATGAACCTAATAATTATCAAGCCTACAGAGCTTATACAAATGTTGTTATTAGAGGTCAACAATATGCCAAAGCTATAGGTGGACTTAAATTTAAAAACAACGCAGGTTATACTTTTGCAGTCGGTTCACAAATGTCACTTTATAAATATGTGGAGACTTAAATTATGTCAAAAATAAAAGTAGATGAAGTAGAAAGTGGAAGTTCAAATGTAAAACTTTCTCCTAAAGGTACAGGACTTGTAAAAGTTAAAGCCGCTGGTGGTGCAGATGGTACATTACAGTTAAATTCTTCTGGCGGATCTAATGCTGTCAAAATCAAATCACCCGCTCATAGTGCTGGTATATCTCATACCATAATTTTACCTGATAATAATGCAGCGGTAGATGGTCATTTACATGTTAAAAGTGTTACGGGTAGTGGATCAACAGCAGTAGGACAACTTGAATTTAAAGTTTTTCCTACATTAGACACTTCTAATTTAGATGCATCTAATTTTACAACAGGAAAGCTACCAAGTTCTATTATGCCTGCCACAACATTATCACAGGCAGCATTAAAACTTCTAAGTACGACAACAGTAACAAGTCCTGTTTCATATATCGATCTTACAGGTTTGACTGATAATAAGAATTATAAAATAATTGCTAAAAAATTGCTTGTAGATACTGACTACGCTTACCCATTTATTAATTTTCTTGATGCTTCTGGTAATATTTTAATATGTGATATAAATGACCGTTATGGTTATTCTCCTTGGACTTATACTAGACAGAATATTTATTATCAAAACAACCTAATGTTGAATCATAATGGATCACACTGGGGTACTGAAAGGAGAGGTGGATTTATTATGGAATTTAACACTGGAGAAGTAAACGTAAACCAAGAGTATTTTTTCTTGACATCATTTAGACCAAGTTACGGGTATCCCATGTTAGATGATAAATCTGGTCATATAGCAGCACACTATAGTAATACAGTTAAAACTATTAGGATTTACCCTCACAACGTCTTCTCCCCAACACCACACTGGGATGTTGGAACAGAAATTGTATTTTATGAATATTTAAAATAAGGAATTAACATTATGAACAAAATGGTAAATGGCGTAGTAATCGCCATGACAGAAGAAGAGATTGCAGTACATAATGCAAGCCTTCCAACTGCTGATGAAATTCTTGCCGATAAATGGCGGATAATAAGAGCAATGAGAAACGAAAGGCTAGCAGCAACAGACTGGAGAGCTGGTAGTGATCTCACATTATCTGATGCTTGGAAGACATATCGTCAAGCACTTAGAGATGTACCTACTCAGTCAGACCCAGATAACATCACTTGGCCGACAGAGCCTAGCTAACTTT